>DAOUDZ010000150.1:0-14261 GCA_034430575.1 Dehalococcoidales bacterium | reverse complement strand
GTGACTTCGACCTGGGGCACGCCGCGCGGGGACGGTAGAATACCATCGAGCATGAAGCGTCCCAGCGTGCGGTTATCGGCGGCCATGGGCCTTTCGCCCTGGAGGACGTGAATCTCGACGCTCGGCTGGTTATCCGCCGCCGTTGAGAAAATCTGGCTCTTGGCGGTGGGTATGGTGGTATTACGCGGGATGAGCGGCGTGGCGACGGCGCCGAGGGTCTCGATGCCCAGCGTGAGCGGCGTTACGTCGAGGAGTAATA
The DNA here is from genome assembly GCA_034430575.1 of Dehalococcoidales bacterium. GTDB lineage: Bacteria > Chloroflexota > Dehalococcoidia > Dehalococcoidales > RBG-16-60-22 > JAFGPF01. The sequence goes on along the minus strand of DAOUDZ010000150.1, from coordinate 14,002 downwards.
CGTCCTTGACCTCGCCCTTGAGCACGCCGGCCTGTATGGCGGCTCCGATGGCTACCACTTCGTCCGGGTTGACGCTCTTATTCGGCTCTTTGCCGAAGAACTGCTTAACTTTATCCTGCACCAGCGGCATGCGGGTCTGCCCGCCTACCAGGATGACCTCGTCAATCTGGGCGGCCGTTTTACCGGCATCCTTTAGCGCCTGTTTACACGGGTCGATGGTCTTTTCCACAAGGTCAATGACCAGCTGCTCCAGCCTGGAGCGGGGCAGCGTGATATTGAGATGCTTGGGGCCGCTGGCATCGGCGGTGATAAAGGGGAGATTAACCTCGGTCTGCTGGACGGAGGATAGCTCCACTTTAGCTTTCTCCGCGGCTTCCTTGAGACGCTGCAGGGCTGTCTTATCCTGGTGAAGGTCTATGCCCTGGTCTTTCTTAAACTCCTCGCACAACCAGTCTATAATTCTCTGGTCGAAATCCTCACCGCCGAGGTGGGTATCGCCGTTGGTGGACTTTACCTGGAAGGTGCCTTCCCCCAGTTCCAGTATGGAGATATCGAAAGTTCCGCCACCGAGGTCGTAAACGGCGATGGTCTCGTCACTCTTTTTATCGAGTCCGTATGCCAGTGAAGCGGCCGTAGGCTCGTTGATAATACGCAGCACTTCGAGGCCGGCAATCTTGCCGGCATCCTTGGTGGCCTGCCGCTGGGCGTCGTTGAAGTAAGCCGGCACGGTGATGACAGCCTCGGTTACCTTATCGCCGAGGTAAGCCTCGGCGTCGGCCTTCAGCTTCTGGAGAATCATGGCCGATATCTCGGGCGGGCTGTATTCCTTGTCGCCCATGACGACGTGGACGTCGTTATTGGCCGCCTTGGTGACTTTATAAGTTTTACGCCCGGCATCTTCTTCGACGGGAAGCTCACGCCCGACCGGCTCTCCATATTTGCGCCCCATAAAGCGCTTGATGGCGTAGATGGTATTTTCCGGGTTGGTGATGGCCTGCCGCCTGGCTATCTGTCCCACCAATCGTTCCCCGTTTTTGTTAATGGCTACCACCGAGGGCACGAGGCGGCTGCCTTCGGAACTGGTGATAACTACAGGTTCTCCTCCCTCCAGAACCGCAACTTCACTGAAGGTAGTACCCAGGTCTATACCTACTGCTTTTCCCATTTACTCTTCCTCCTTTGTCTAATATCTCCGGCCACCCTCGCGGTGGGACGAAGAAATGTGTCATGTATTAGCTGGCTCTTCCTTGCCATCTTCGGTCGAACCGTCGCCCACCACTACTCTGGCGGGTCGAAGAAGTTTATCATGTAACATATAACCCTTTTGAAATTCCTCGATAACGATGCCTTCCTCACCCCTGTCCTGCCTTAAGGCTTCGTGGAAATTAGGGTCGAAAGTCTCTCCCATCGCCTTAATCTCTTTGACGCCCTGTCCTTCCAGGATGGTCTTGAACTTATGCGTCACCAGCCTGACGCCTTCCACCCAGTCATGTTTTTTATATCTGGGGGGAACGGCATCCAGCGCCCGTTCCAGGTCGTCGATGACGGGCAGGAGGCCGAGGATAAGGTTGGCGTTGGCGTAGGTGTTGAATTCCTGCCTTTCCTGCTCGGAACGCCGCTTGTAGTTGATGAAGTCGGCCTGCGCCCTCTGCCAGTTGGCCAGGTGTTCTTCGGCCTTTTTCTTTTCCTCGGCAAGCGCCTGTTCAAGGCTCCCCGTGCTTTCTATTTCGGCAGCCTTGGACTCCGGCTCGTTTTTTTTAGTCTCCCCCGGTTCTTTTCGAGTCATTATTCCCAGTCCTGTTCGCCGTATATTTCTCTGCCGTAAAGTCCGGATACCAGCTGGCCCAGCACCGATGACAGGTAGTAAACCGTGGGTATGGTGCGGGAATAGGGCATTCTGGTGGGACCGACAACGGCAATGGTGCCGGTGGCTTCCTCGGGGAGACCGTACCGGCAGATGACCACGCTGCAGTTCTGGATGGCTATATCTTTATTTTCATTGCCGATGACGACCTGGACGCCGTGCGGGCTTAGCTTGGAAGGAACGATAACCTTCAAGAGACCGCGGCTTTCCACCAGTTCCATGAGCGAACTCATCTGGTCGCTGTGGGCAAATTCCGGTTGATTGAGTATAAAATGCCATCCCTCAAGGTACGGTTCCTGGTATTCCTGGCTGTCCTCGGCTTTCATAATTTCAACGAGGAAATCGGTCGCCTGCTTTTCCAGCGGCGTAAGCTCCAGTTTTTTCTCGGAAATCTGCCTGGCAGTTGAACCGTTGTATTCGCTGTTCAGCTTCCCGCTGACCACGGCCAGAGTCGGTTGGGACACGGGCTCGTCGAAGGTAATCAATTTCTGTTTAACCTTGGCGCCTTCCAGAACGACAATTGCCAGCGCGCGGGCGTCCTGCACGGATATCAGCTCCATATGCTGCAGCTTGCAGTCGGTCGATTTCGGCAGGCTGACCACCGCCACGTTCTGCACCAGCTTGGCTAAAAGCGTAGCCGTGAGGCTTACCCAGGCCTCCACCTCCTTTTCCACCTGGTGGAAGGTGTGGCTTATAAGGCGCTGCTCCTCATGGGGAAGATTAACGGTTTCAATCGACCCCACGTAGTGGCGGTATCCCCTGTCCGAGGGAATACATCCCGCCGAAGTGTGGGGGCGGATGAGGTAGCCCTCCTTCTCCAGGAGAGCCATCTCGTTACGGATAGTGGCCGGACTAATATCCAGCCTGGCCTCGTCGGCGACGACCTGCGAGGGCACCGGCACCGCCCGGTTGATGTATTGCCCGACGATGTAATTCAGTATTTTACCGCTTCTGGCAGTAATCATTCGTATCTCCGTTAGCAGTCTCTTGCTTAGACTGCTAATTATAATCTAGCACTTAAGAGAGTCGTTTGTCAAGAGAATTTTCGGGGGTTCCGGGCGATTCTTGAACGTGATAACCGCCTGTGATAAACTAATAATGTGGATATCACCTGGTTAGGTCACGCTTGTTTCAGGATTAAAGGCAATAAGACTATCATCATCACAGACCCATTTCCCCCGGACCTGGGTTATTCCCTGGGCAAACAGACTGCCAATATCGTCACTGTCAGTCATCAGCACCCCTCGCACTCCTACGTTCAGGGCATCGGCGGGGAGCCGAGGCTGGTTAAAGGCCCCGGCGAATATGAAATCAGCAACGTCCTGATTATAGGCATAGCCACGTATCACGACTCTATCAAGGGACAATCAAGGGGTAAAAATACGGCTTACCTCATGGAGGTGGACGGGGTATCGGTATGTCACCTGGGCGATATCGGGCATGTGCTTAACGATGAGCAGGTGGAAGAGATGGGCAATGTCGATGTATTGCTGCTGCCGGTAGGCGGAGTGAACACCATAAACGCCGCCATGGCCGCCGAGGTTATCCGAAAGATAGAGCCGAAGGCGGTAATCCCCATGCACTATAAAACGCCGGTTCTGGACCGCGAACTCGACCCGGTGGAGAACTTCCTCAAGGAAATGGGCATGGGGCAGATTGAAACGCGACCCAAGCTATCCATCAGTAAGTCGAACCTGCCCTTAAGCACGCAGGTATTCGTATTGAGCGTATAGGAACTTAGACCCCCGCCATCCCTTTTTGATATCTATCCCCACCTGGGCCGCCCTCGCACCATCGGCAGCTTATCCCGCAGTTCTTCCCCCCTCCCCACCAAGAGGTAGAAAGAGAGAGCCTGCATTCTCCCTTGTTTAAACGAGGCGTTTAAGAGGGGTTTCACCCTTCTTTCTTATTCTCCCCTTCTCCTTTGACACCTCGTAAGGAGAGGGGGATTAAGGGGGTGAGGTAGAAAAGAACCATGATTCCTTTGGATATTAGCGCAACTGCGCAAGTGCGCAAGAGCTTAGTCGCTGTCCAGAAAGTCCTGTAGAAGGCGGTTAAAAGCTTCGCTGTTTTGCTGGTGGGGGGCGTGTCCGTAGCCCGGCAGTATTTCAAGTCGTGAATCGGGTATCAGTTTCTCCGCCCGGCGGGCATTAGATAACGGCAGATAGGGGTCGTGGCTTTTCCAGACGAGGAGCGTCGGCGCTGCCAGCCCGGCAAGTTTGTCGGTGCCGATGTAATTAAAGTCGTCACCTTCTCTCACCAGGAACGTGGGATAGGGCTGCGGCTGGCGGAGCAGCTTACGCAGTGCCCAGAAGCAAGTAAGCAGGGCGGAACCGAACCTGGAGACTTTGCCGAGTCCGGAGGCATCGATAAGGACCAGCTTGCCTGCCAGTTCGTGATTTTGAAGGGCGACGTCCAGGCATACCCTGGCCCCTAACGAGTGCCCCACGAGGACCGGTTTTTCCAGCTGAAGCGTGTCTATAAATTCCAATAAAAAACCGCTGAAATCCGAGAGGTAATAACCCTTCTCGTTTCTTTCATTCCGGCCGAAGCCGATAAGGTCGGGCGCGTATAAGGTGTAGCGGTGGGAAAGGGCGTTAATGGTAGTGTACCAGTCGCAGGAGTCGCTGGCGCCGCCGTGTACCAGAACGATAGGCGGGCCGTCGCCCGCTTTCAGATAATGCGCCCGGTAGCCGTTTACATTCAGTTTAAGCGCCTCGATGCTGGTCCGGTCGTCTCTATTCTCCTTTATCACTGTGGGAAGCCTCTATCCTGATAAAATTTATAAATCCCTCGAGCAGGCGGGAGACCACTCTCTCCTGCCGGTAGATGCAGTAAAAGTCGCGACCAAGCCGCAGTCCCCGCACGTGGACCTGCCGTACCGTTCCCGGGCCCGGCCCCTTTCTTACGGACAGGTTCGAAACGAAGGCGATACCGGCCCCGGCGGCTACCGCCGAGACGACCGCCTGGGTCGTTCCCAGGACGAGATTGGGGATAAACCTGCGGAGGTCGAGCCCGGCCCGGGCGAGTTTACTTTCCAGGCTGCGCTGCGTGCCCGAGGTGGCCTCGCGAAAGATAATAGGCTCACCCTCCAGTTCGTCCGGCGATATCTCACCTTTCCGGGTGAAAGGATGCTCCGGGGGAACGATGAGGACAATTTCATCTGTGGCAAAATTGAAAGACGCCAGGTCCTGTCCTTCCGGTGCCACGCCGCAGAATGCCACCTCGTAGGTATTATCGCGCACCCTCTCGATAACCGTAAGAGAGTCGGAGATATCCACCTGGATATTTACAGCCGGATATCGCTGCTTGAATTTCGCCAGGAGCGGGGGAAGCAGGAACTCGCCGGGGATGGTACTGGCGGCGATGAGCAGGTCGCCGCAAATTTCCTCGCGCATCTGCTCCAGGTCGTGCTGGAGGCTCTCGCGCTCCGCCTCTATCGACTCGGCAAATAGGAGCAGTCGCTTACCGGCGGCGGTCAGGGTAATCGTCCGCTGGGTGCGGTCGATAAGGCGTATACCGAGCTCGTGCTCCAGCTTCTGAATCTGGAAAGACACTGCCGGCTGGCTGATGGCCAGCTTCTTGGCTGCCTCGGAAAAGCTGCCCAGCCTGACAATTTCTCGGAAGGTTTTAAGGTGGTCAATATTCATATTTTATGATATTATAAATAATACTTATATTGCAATAAGAAAATACTTATGTTATAATCCTCCGTAATCATTTTATGGCATTAGCGGCGAATCATCAAGGGGAAGGAGAGAAATGTTTAGGGAGGTTGACGCCCGGGGGCTTCCTTGCCCGCAACCGGTAATCAACACAAAAAAAGCACTGGAAGAGATTGAAGAGGGCACTGTTAAGGTTCTGGTAGATAGTGCCGCGAGCCGAGAAAACGTGCGGCGTTTTGCGCAAAGCCAGGGGTGCCAGGTAGAAATAACGGAACGGGACGGGGCTTTCTGCCTGACGATTACCAAAGAGGGTACCGGGCAGACCAGGAGCGAAAAAGTTAACGATGTCTTCTTTATTACCAGTGACCAGCTGGGTACCGGTGATAAGGGCTTTGGCGAAAAATTGATGATAAGCTTCATTAACACTCTGGGGGAGGCGGCATCCATGCCTGCCAGCGTAATTTTTGCCAACAGCGGGGTCAGACTGACAACCGAAGGTTCCGAGGTTCTGGAAACACTGCGGAGACTGGAACAGGAAGGGGTTGAGATAACATCCTGTGGTTCCTGTCTGGAGTTTTATCACCTGGCCGACAAGTTGCGGGTGGGAATAGTGACCAACAGTTATGAGGTTGTGGAGACCTTGATTTCGGCGGAAAAGGTCATTAAACTATGAAGGAGGTGGATAGAATGGGGGACGAGGCTGAAAAGCTGCGCCTTACCGAGACTGTTCATGGGTCGGGTTGAGCTTGCAAGATAGGTCCGGGAGACCTCGCTAAAGCACTGGCCGGTCTACCTCTACAGTCCGACCCCAATCTTATCGCGGGGATGGAGAGCGCCGAGGATGCCGGCGTATATAAGCTCACGGACGACCTCGCCATCGTGCTGACGGTCGATTTTTTCACGCCGATTGTCGACGACCCCTACGACTTCGGGCGGATTGCCGTGGCTAACTCCTTGAGCGATGTTTACGCCATGGGCGGCAATCCCCTGACGGCGCTCAATGTCGTCTGCTTCCCGCAGGGGATGATGGATATCTCTATCCTGAAGGAGGTGCTGCGGGGCGGACTGGATAAAATGCGCGAAGCCGGGGTAATACTGGTCGGCGGGCACAGCGTGGAAGACCCGGAGCTCAAGTACGGCCTGTCGGTCACGGGCGTAATTCACCCCGATAAAGTAATTCACAACAACGGCGCCAGGGCGGGCGACCGTCTTATCCTGACCAAGCCGCTGGGCACAGGTATCATCAGCACGGCCATCAAAGGTGGTATGGCTGACGAGGAGGCCATCAATAAAATTGTAATATCCATGACCGCCCTGAACCGGGAGTCTTCGGAAGCGATGCAGGAGGTCGGCGTTCACGCCTGCACGGATATTACCGGCTTCGGCCTGCTCGGCCATGCCGCCGAGATGATTGAAGGTACCGACGTCGGCATGGAAATAGACTCCACTGCCGTCCCTTTCTTCCCCGAGGCGAAGGGCCTGGCCGAGGCGGGCATGATTCCCGCCGGACTCCACCGCAACCGGGAATTTCGTAAGAAAATGGTGGAAATATCCGATGGAGTGCCACAATACCTGCAGGACATACTCTTCGACCCCCAGACATCGGGAGGACTGCTGATAGCCCTGCCGCATGAGAAGGCCTGGATACTGCTCGAAAAACTGCAGGGGAAAGGCGTGGCTGAAGCGGCAATTATCGGGGAGGTGGTGGCGGAACATAAAGGGAGGATTATCATCGCGTAAGAAAAGCGGCGACTTGAGATGGGAATATTTGACCGTATAAAGAGTTTTAAGATGCCTCTTGAGGTTGTGAAGGTGCCGAATCTCAAGGAACTGCTGAACATCACCACCAAAAGAGAAAAGACAAGGGAGACAATTTGCGCGGCTATAAAGTCGCGGCGAATCATCGAGTTTTACTATCACGGAGGCTATCGCACGGTGGAGCCGTTCTGCCTTGGGGAGGTAATGTCCGGCGAGGGGGATAACGAGTCGCTCCTTTGCTACCAGGTAGCGGGATTCAGTGAATTGAGGGAAGTGGTGGAGTGGAAGCTCTACCGCGCCTCGGAGATGGAAGATATCGCAGTATTGAACGAGCAGTTCAGCGGCGACAGGCCCGGCTATGACCCGGATAGCGTTGAGATGGTAGTAATTTATTGCTGCGTGACGCCGGTGAAAGGAAAGCCGGAAGCGACGGCAGCGGCAGTGCCGAATCATGGAGGAATTCAGGAGGCGGGTTCGAGGTATTTAACTCACAACGAGTTGATGAGAAGGTTCCGATTTATTCACCCCATCGCCATCCCGGATTTATACACTTACATATTCTCCGGCCCATGGATTAAACACCCGCCAGAACGCACAGAATGGAAAAATAAGCATTTTGCACAGGCATTTGGGAAATCTTACCTCGCGAGACAAACCGCCTGATATTTTGGGACACAGGCGGCGATTCATTGTATCAACTCTCCATGTATGTATTTATTGTGAACAATCGTTAGCGTAATTGCGCGTTTACCCTGTTAAGCAGTTCCCGGTCGTCCCTGACGCCGCGCACGTCAAGGTCCGTACGGCTAAAGGCACGCACCATGGCCTCGATGAGCTTGGTCTTGCTTAATTTCTTACCGCCGCTGAATTTAGCCGTCGATGCCAGGTTTTCCAGGTAGGCGTCTTCTTCCCGGTTGAGAAAGACGGAAAGTTTAATCATGGCTGACCTTCCGGGGTCGGGTTTCGGGGCGCTCTGCCCCGGTTCCGGTACCTTTTCAGGGTCGGGGCGGTCGACGCCGGTAAGGCGGTCCAGGGCGGTCCCATAGGCAAGCTCCTCGGTTATTTTAGCTCTTTTCATGCAGCACCTCTTCTGTGAATAATCTGTAGGCTTCAGCCCCGTCGGACCTGGGAGCGTAAGTCAAAATAGACATCCCGGCCGCGGGAGCCTCCTTAAAGCGGACGCTGGCCGGGATGATAGTATCGAATACTTTTATCTTATCGCCGAAAGCCCTCTTGGTGACCTCTATCACTTCCCGACTGTGCAGGGTGCGGGTATTGGACATGGTGAATAATATACCCAGAATTTCCAGGGAGGGGTTGATTCTTTCCTGTATGCGGATGACGGTGGTCAATAGCAGCGCCAGACCCTTCATCGCCAGGAAATCAGCCTGCATGGGAATGAGGATATTATCGGCGGCGGAAAGGGCGTTGATGGTAAGCAGCCCCAGGCTGGGCAGGCAGTCCACCAGAATATAGTCATACTCCGTGCGTACCGGCTGTAGCATTTCCTTCAACATAAGTTCGCGGGTGAGGGCGTTTGCCAGGTCGAGCTGCGCCTGCGACAGCTCGATATTGGCCGGTACCAGTTCGATGTCAGGATTGTCCGTTTTTATAGTAACATCGCGAATGGAGACCTGACCGTTATTCCTGATGGTGCTGGAAAGGACATCGTAGCAGGTCTGCTTCAGGTTGTCCGGGTTTAAGCCGTAACTGACGGTAAGGCTGGCCTGGGGGTCCCAGTCCACCAGGAGTATACGTTTATGGTGTTCGCTTAGACCCTGGGCCAGGGCGGCAGCAGTGGTCGTCTTGCCGACGCCGCCTTTCTGGTTGGCGATGCAGATTACAGGCATTGTTTGAATTCTCCGATTGATTATAGCGCAATTGCGCAACTGCGTCAATGCTCGGTTGCGCAGGAGATATGCGTCGCAATGGATAAGAATTCAGAAAATTAATGTTTTCACCCAATTTTATAAAAATAATTAAAAAAGGTATTGACAATATCAAGGTCTAACACTATAATATATTAAGATAATTAAGTTGAAGTTTAAAATAATTAATTGGTACGGGTAAAGGATTTCTAGAAAGGTGATTGGCAATGTCTAAAGAGTGGCACGAACTGACAAAGATGACCCGGGGTGAGCCGGTAACCGTAGAGCGTGTCCGGCTGGTCGATAGCGATATCGCCATTGAAGGCAGCTTTACGCTGCCGCCTCTGGCCGGCCTATCCGCCGAGGATCAGGTCTTCGTGATGGCCTTCGTGCGCTGTCACGGCTCTATCAAGGATATGGAAGAGATGTTCGGCATCAGCTATCCCACTGTGAAGAATCGAATCAACCGCATCGCCAAACAGCTTGAGTTCGTCGAGATAGTTACTATTTCTTCCCAGGAGGAAGTAATCGGCGAGCTCGAACACGGCGATATATCTGCCGAGGAAGCGATAAGGAGACTTTCAAAATGAACAGACCGCCTATGTTAATGCACCTGAAAATTAAAGGTGAGAACGCGAATTTCGGCTTATGGCTGCCTCTGTTCCTGCTGATACCCCTGGCGCTGGCGGTTTTAATCGTACTGTCGCCGCTGATACTCATCGGCGTACTCGCTCTCTGGCCCAGCGGCTGGGGAAAGAAGGCGGTGCTGGTGCTGTGGGCTGCTATCGTCTCGTTCTGTTCAATGCGCGGCCTGAAAGTCGATGTTAAGAATCGCAGAGAAAGCGTATATATTTCCGTCGTATAGGCGGTGAGAAGGAGGATACTGCAATGACCGAGAACAAGAAAAAGATACTGGAGATGTTAGCCGATAAAAAGATAAGCATCGACGACGCTTATCGCCTGCTTAACGTGGTTGACGCCGGTGAAAGCGGGCAGGAAAGTACCCCGAAAACCGAACCGGAGATTAAAGGCGGCCCCAGATACCTGCGGGTGACGGTGCTGCCCAACGCCGACCACGAGGATGCCGCTCGCGCCGACCGCGTTAATGTCCGCGTACCGATGTCGCTGATACGCGCCGGCATCAAGCTGACCTCCCTGATACCGCCCGAGGCCATGGACAAGATGAATAGCGCCCTGCATGACAAGGGTATCAACTTCGATATGCGCAGCGTAAAATCGGAGGATATCGAGGATTTAATCGCGGCTCTGGGCGATATGGAGGTGGATGTGGAGAGCGGCCGAGAGAAGATAAAGGTATTCGTCGAATAACACCCATTCAGATATACCTGATGGCGCAACTACGTCAGATACCCTTAGGCGTAGTTGCGCTGCCTTCCCCGCCCCGTTTCCTTTACAAAGAGGAAAGCAATTACCGCCATTAAACAAAGCCCCGCCCAGAAGACGAAGGGCAGTCCCGCATTTATAATTTCAAGACTGTTGCCTGCCGGGGGGGAGAAGGTATAGCCCACGCGGGTAAAGGCATGGACTATCCCCACGGCCGTGCCGGCGTATACCGGGCCGATTCCCTCGGTTTCCACCGATATTGTAGCGGCCATCGCCCATATCATATCGCGGAAAATCCCTGCCATAATCGCCAGTAGCCATACCGCAGGACCGGTGACAACAGACAGAAGCCCGACGCTGATAACGGTGATTATCAGTCCGGGAATCAGGACGGCTTTCCTAAGTCCGAGCTTATCGGAGAGCAAAGTAAGGGGTATGGCGGCAGCTGTTCCCGCGGCGTTGAGGGCGGCCAGGGCCCCGTCGGCGCCGGCAGTCGTCCAGCCGTTGTTCCGCAGGTAAATAGGCAGATAACCCATTAACCCTTTATTGCACCCGGCGAAACCCATCATGCCGATGGCGATAAACCATATACTGCCGCTGCGGGCCACGTGCCTCAAGGCACGGCGGGGCGTCTGGATTTCGGTAGTAGTGGCCGATCGGGCGGGCTCGGGTACGGTAAGGAACCAGATGATACCCATGAGCACCGAGATTCCGCCGTAGAAGAACATGACGTTCTTCCAGCCCCCCAGCCAGGGTGAAAGCACCGTGGCGCTTAGCAGGGCGCCCAGCATCATGCCGCCGCCCACGCAGGCGGTGATAATTCCCTGTGCCGTGCCCAGTCGCCGCTCGTGGAACCACAGGCTGGCGTTCTTGATGACGACCACCGGCACTGCTTCGCTGGCGAGGCCGAAAAGCAGTGAGGTTACGGCCAGGGTGGTGAAGCTGTCCGAGAGCCCTCTCGAGGCGCCGAAGACGCCCGCCAGCAGGCAGCCGATGGTGAGAATGCGCCTGGCCCCGAAGCGGTCGGCGAGGGACCCCGCCGCCAGTATGCTGAAAATGCCGGCCACGGAACTGGCCCCCCAGACGGTGCCTACCTGGACGATGCTCAAACCGAGTTCTTCGGCAATATCGCTGAAAAGCACCGGCATACACGCCGTCGCCATGGCAAAGACGACCAGATTAATAAAGGCTCCCAGGCCGACCACGTACCAGCGATTTCCTGGTGAGCCGCCGTCTGTCATTTACTTCAGAAGTCCCCGCCCCGCCAGGTCGGCGGCAACGTCATTGAGATGAAGCTCTTCAAGCTTGGCCTTTGTCGGCAGGCCGGTTTCGGCATCCCAGCCGCGCAGTCCGTAATACTCGGTTTTCATCTCCTCGAATTTATCCCTGTCGACGGTGGCGCCGATTTTGGAAATCGTTTCGCCGTCTTTCCCCGGCGCTAGGCACTCGGGGTTGTAGAATAGCTCGTCCTGTTGAAGCGGCTTGGTGAAAAAATAGTCAAGCAGCCTGTCGTCCTTGCGCCCCTGCCATCCCTGGCGTAGCAATATTGCCCGTTGCAGATTGAAAACCCTCTCTCCCATTCTGGCCAGTTCGGCATCGTCGGTCTCTTTCCCCGTAATGGCCGAATAGACCTGGCTTTCCGTCACGGTATCGGCGGTGGTGCCGAGGGCCCGGTTGTACTGGGTCATCGTCCAGCGAAGGTCGCAGACAACGAGGCTTTCCTTGGCAAAAACGTGGTCCTGGATTATTTTTGCGGCCACTGCCTTGCCTTCGTATGTAGAAAAATCGGCGGCGACGGCGCTGCCCCAGATTATCTCGGCGGCCTTCCGGAAACTCTCGACGCTGAAAAGTTCACCCGGCTTGCCTCCCCCCATGCCGACCCACATCATCAGCGGCGAGCTGACTTCATGCAATTGACTTATGGCTCGTCTCGGCTCGGTGGCGTAGACGAGGGCGGTGGTGATGAACAGCCTCGGGTCGTAGTCCTTTTTCTCGCCTCCACGCGTGGCGACAACCCTGGGCAGCAATGCCTCGGCCTTTGGCCCCACTGCCGCGGCGGCGGGGATGATGCCCCGGGACAAAATATCGCCGAAGCCTTCTCTGAAGGCTATCATTCTGGTGAGTTTTTCGATATATTCGGGGCTGCCGGCCTTCGATAGCGGGAGGCCCGTCTCCTTTTCGTTGATGAGACCTTCTTTGAAGCAGGCGTCGAGCCACTCAATCATGCTCTGCATTACCGAGGTGTCGAGACCGTAGCCGTCGCAGAGTCTGGTGCCCTGGAGTCGCGCGCCGTTCGGGTTTCCGGAATATCTCTGTACCATTTCAAGGTAAACTTCGGACGCCTGGCAGAGCGCCTTGTAACGCCTGCCCTTTTCGTCTTCGTATACTTCACGTGAGCACCCGATGCCGCACCCGTAGCAGGCGTGGGGGCGGGTAAGCCCCGGCACCCCCCACATCGAGGGCATATCCATTTTAATCCGGGAGTCCCGGATGAGTTTAACCATCTGCCGGACTTTTTCCGGGTCGGCGGCTTTCGGCCTTTTGTCGCCGGCGGCAACGATGGCTTTTAGATTTTTCGACCCCATCAGGGCGCCGAGGCCGCCGGAGCCGGAGGCGCCGCCCTCCGCCGTGACGACGGCGAAGGGCACCAGGTTCTCACCGGCCGGGCCGATGGCCAGAACACTGACGTTTTGTCCGAGTTCCGCTTTTAATATATCGCTCGTATCGAAAGTGGTCTGCCCCCGTAGATGCGCGGCGTCCTTTATTTCTACTTTTCCGTCATGGATATAGAGATAGACGGGTCTATCCGCCCTGCCCCGGACGGTCAGGGCGTCGTAGCCGGCGTATTTAAGCCATGCCCCCCACCTCTCCCCCAGATTGCAGTATGAGAAGGATTCCGGGTCTCCGAGGGGCGTTTTACCGCAGATTTTCCAGCGGAAGCCGGCAAAACCGGGGAATCCGCATACGGGACCGCTGGCGCAAATCAGGCAGTTCTCCGGGTCGAAGGCTTTCGCCTCCGGCGGGACCATATCCCAGTAGAGCCTGGCGGCGATGCCGTGTCCTCCTATGTATTTATCAGTGTAATCGGCACTCGGTTGTTCAGTATATTTACCGCTGGATAAATCCACCTTTAATATTTGTCCGGCGTAACCGTATTCTGGCATTGAATCGCAAGTCCTTTCTCTACTTATTTATAAGCCCAGTTCTTTCAGCTTGGAGGGAGTCGGCGTGCCGCTTTTATCCCAGCCGCGCTCCGAGTAATATTCATCGAGCATTTCATCAAGGTCTTTCTGGCTGATGATTTGTCCTTTAGAAGCCCCTGCTTTGATGGGCTCGGTCATAAGACGCTTGGGGAACGTATCGTCCTTGCGGCCGAATCCCGCGCCGATATTGAACAGGCGGGCGACATTATTCAGCCTTTCCCCGATTTGCTGGATTTCTTCGGCGGTGAAATTCATGCCGGAGGCGGCGTTAACGAGGTCGGCGGTGTTCTGGCAGGCGAT
>DAOUDZ010000149.1:0-9896 GCA_034430575.1 Dehalococcoidales bacterium | reverse complement strand
ATGATTCGACTATCTTTTTTAGTTCGTCGGCGGGAACCTCCGGGATTACGGTATCATCCATCCCCGGCCTGGGGACTTTGGGATGCTTCCGGTCCCCGATAGGGTTGTCCTGCTCTTTGATATGCCCCTGGATTTCAAGCCATGTGGCGAACGATTGGAATGTCCGCCAGTAGGCGTCTCTCGTCGACCTGGTGACGGGGCGGCGGCTCATGGTGGACTTACCTCCGAAACGGACTTCTTTGTTTTTCAGGTAGAGCAGGAATTTGGTAATATTCACCGTGCTGAACGAAGATAACCGGGGCGGGATATGCTCCTGGTCCAGCCACCAGAGAAAGCGGTTCATGTTATTGCCGTAGAAATCGAGACTCGCCTTAGTCAGCCCTCCGGACTCTTTTGATTCCAAATAGCTTTGAATCAGGGTTGAAATCTCCCCGGTGAAGAAAAAATGAGTCTGTCCGCCGGAGTTCGGCTTGATGCCGCACTCCTCCATGAGGTTGTAGGCGGTGCGCAGGGAGACGCCGAGCTTGTCCTTGATGTACCTGGCGTCGCCGTCCGCAGCTAGCTCGGATAAAAGCTCGTGAATCGGTTTTCCGAATTTCGATTCTATTTCAATGATTACGCTTTTACGTCCCATAGCTATTACGTCCCCCCTTATTTCACTTTCGAGGCTATTTCACTTTCCAGTTTTCTCTGTTTCTCCGATAGTGTTTCGATTGTTAAACCGATTATCGAGAATGAAGTAGCGGAAAGTGTATTATTGCGTTTGAAGGCACTCCAGAACCCGATGGCCGAGCGGAGTTTCCTTACCATGTTTATCTTCCGAATGATTTCCGAGTTGTTCATACCGTCCCCCTTTTACGGTTTCAAGCTAGTTGGAACATTCCATAATTTAATAGTCTGCCCTTTGAATAGGTGTGTGGTGGCGTGAAGCCTTGAATTACATCTTGGACATAGAGCATGCCTTAATAGAGTCGTGGAATGCCAGATATATCGGATATTGCATTTATGACAGCGACCGGTTGTTGTTCTCATACCGTCCCCCTTTTCATTAAAATAGTATCGGCGCCAGGCCGTGTTTCTTGGCAGCGTGCACCAGCTCCAGGGTGTGGTGGGATATGACGGCGACCTTTTCCTCTAGCTCCTGGAGCGAATATACCGGCAAGCCCTCCGGGTAACCCCGGATATTATAATCACGGACCACCACGATACGGTCGTTATTCAACTTCGCACACTTCCATGTGCACCAGCCCCGCGTGTCCAGCGCTTCCCGCGTCTGTTTAGCGCAACGCTCCGCCTGAATCTGAGCGGCCTGCTCAGGCGTTTCCAGAGGCATCACGTACTTATCCCCAGAATCAATTTGCACAGCAGTAGATTTGGCTCTGGTGGGCTGTGGGGAGGGTTCTACCGCCGCCGGTGCAGGTGATTCAGGGGGCGGTAAAATCCCTGAATCTGAAATATGGCTCGTGGTGGAGGGAAATTGAGGCGAGTCCTTTATCTCCAGGGCAGAGGTATTACCCTGGTCGGCCTGTGGGGGTGGTGTATCCCCGACCGATTCGGCTTTCTCTGCCCGGCGGCGGCGCATTAGTTCTCTTTGGTATTCTCGTTTCTGTTCGTTAGATAATGGCATTTATATTTCCCTCTTCTTCTTCATAAGATTTTATACGATACTAAAGTTTCTTGTCAAGTGTATTTGCATAAATATTTTGTTAAAATATCAACTAAAGTCGGTCTATCTGCATTTAGGTATCAACTTAGAACAGTTATATACCTAAAGTGTTCTAATTTTTTGCGTAATCCTCGGTCTATCTGCATTTAGGTATAAAATTAGAACAGTTATATACCTAAAGTGTTCTAATTTTTCACGTAATCCCCGCCGTAATCAGGCCGGAATCACCCCTCAGGCGTGAATAAATGCAAAGCTATTTTGCATTTATATTGAGATAATTCGTTTTTGTTTCATATTTTCGAGGCTAAACTATTCAGGTGCGCAAAAATAAATGCAAATTAGAACACTTTAGGTATATAACTGTTCTAAGTTGATACCTAAATGTTAGACCCTCTGTTAGACCCTCTGTTAGACCCTGTCAAAGCTAAAATAAATGCAAAATGGGGTAAATGCACAGGATAAATGCAAAATAGGGCTGTTTTGAAGCTAAAGCTACATGAACCCCATTCAGGTGCGCTACCAGACTGCGCTACGCCCCGCCAGGCTCGCCGCCGAAAAATTTTGCATTTATATAAATGCAAAATGCATTTATTCTGATAGTATATGACGGCAGGCGTGAATTGTCAAAACATCGGGTTTAGTTTTGCCGTCTCCAGCCCCAGGTCAACCTTGAGACGCGCAAATAAGTTCCAGGGCATAGGCTGCGGGATAGCGTACTGGTCCTGTCTTTTGAACAGTGGCCGCCTCTTAGTAGCTCGGCAGGCGTTCAGGAGACACGGGTAGCAGTAGGGACCGACCGGGAAGCGGTCGTTGATAAGGGTTATCTGGTAGACAACACGCTTACTCTGGCAGACCCGGCACTTTAGACCCAGATTAACCAAATCTGAGGGTAGTGTGGCTTCGTTTGGTAGAATGATACTCATTATGTGTGTGTTACCTCCAATTCTGGTATCCAACCACCACCGGCACGAGTGTCAACGGTAGTGCAAGTAATTCTGATACCGAGAGTTATAACCTCCGCAAAGGAGGCGAAAGCAGTCCAATCAGCAGTAACATGTGACGGTATATCGGCTACAATTGTTTGGTAGACATCATCTACATCAAGGTACTCTAAAGTATAACGTCCATCACCCACATTACCGATAGCCCCGAATAAACGCCACTGGTCTATCCTTATGGGAGCATTAAACGCAACGGTAATAAATTCACCGATTGCATCAAAAATGGCATTATTTCCTGTGTTATTGTCATTTATTTGTTGAGGGTTAGTGGCTGTACCAGCTCCGGCGTTAGCCCTGAACATGGCCGCTGTCGCATCGGGGTAGTAAAAATAGCTATCATTATATTCATTTACCCATGCCCCGCCAGTTTCAACGGAGATATAGGAACCATCGAGAACTGCATATATTTGACCGGGCAGAGAGTTCACAACTGATGGAATACCAGCTAATAAACCCGATAATACAAAAGCTGCTTTCGTGGTTATAGGCTGCCATGCCGCGCCGTCCCATCGGTACAGCCGCCCTGTATCATCGGCATAGCCCAGGTCCTCCAACGCCACTGCGACTACTGGCAAATTGGCATAGAGCAGTTCGGAAAATACCCGCCGTATCTGCGGTATGGTGACAACTTCACTTCCCCTCATTTTTACTCCTGGCCTTATGGACGCCGTATCCCCCCAGGCCGCCTATAATAGCCGCTATGCTGGTGAAAAGGACGCCGTCGATGCCGTTCATCAGGGCGACGGCTTCAAGCCCCCCCAGGACGACGATAGCGACAATCGGTACGATGATATTCCTGTTCATTTCCTGCGTTTCCTTTTAGTAGATTTCCGGGACTTCTTTTTTCTGAGTTTATCCAGGGCGAGGGCTCCAACCGCTATTATTATAGGCCACATGGTTAAAACCCCGGTATGTGGTAAAAGTAATCTAACCCGCTCGGTCCCGCCTCTCCAATCCACTCGCCAGGTACTACTAAATCACCCGGCCTCGGTCCTAACTCGGACTCTATAAACTCCTCCCTGGCAGCTTCAACATCGGCATTATACATATTTTCATAGGATTTATAAAGCTCCGGTGTTTCTCTCCGGGTTTCAGAAGAGACTCCGGCTAGTCCAGGAATTATATCACTCGTATAACGCAAGTAAGGGTTAATAGTCTTAAACCAGTTTTCGCCTGGCACATCTGTGTGCCCCCTCTTAAACTCATACACAACCCGGTCCCACCAATTGCCGGGCTGTATGTAGGACTCACCTGTGGGAAGCTCGTAGCTGGACGGTAAGTCACGAGACGGCTTAATATTCGCCTCTGCGTTAGGGCCGGGCTGACCTGGTTCGGTCGGGGATTCCGGTTGTGTATTTCCGGTGAGTTCATCCCAATAGTCCCGTGCCTTTTGTTCCTGTTCTCTATAGAAGGCTTCCGCAGCACCAAACGGGTCTCTTAGCCAGTATGGAAGTTGATCTTCAACCGCGTCTTTAACAGCGTTGAATATAAAATCTTTTGCCTTATCCGGGTCAGTGAACCAATCGGCCACATCACCCGCCCCTTCGACCACATCGCCAGCCCCTTCGACTAAATCTTTGCCCTTGTCCATGACGTTTTCTATGAAGGTACCGCCGCCCCCGCCGCCGCCGACTGCCCCGGCTAGTGAACTCATAACGCCGGAGAGCGCCCCTACAATGCCGGATTCGCCGCCACCGGCGCCGATGTCGCCGAGATTGAGACTCAGCCCGCCGCCGAGATTACCGGCTTCCTGTTCCTTCCCTGATAGCATGGAATAGAGAAGTAATCCGCCCACGCCGAGTGCTATAACTTCTCCGGTTTTCATTATAGCCGCCTCGCCCATTTATCGATTGTCATTGGCTGTCGCCGGAGAGAAACCACAATCAGGCCGAGAGTGGTATTGACACCGCCGTCATTCGTTACGTCGATGCTCCAGAGCGACTTGCCTTCAACGGTCCTGATAGTCCCGGCTGGAACCGGAAGTGACTCCGATTGATTTATGCGGATGGTGAGATTATTGGCAGGTTCGTTATTCATAATTTCCAGCCAGTCCAGAGGTTCGTATTTTACCGACTGAGGGAACTGTGAGGGTACATGAATAGGAGATGTCGCGGTGGTAGCGGTGACCGGGACAATCCAGGTGTAATACGGCGAACCCTCGCGCTTGATGCGTTCCTGCCGTACCTGGTAAGTGTTCCGGGGATTGTGTAGATTTGCTCGGTCGAAGAAATTCATTTTAACCCTTAGGCGGGAGCGGATGAGTCCTCCGCTCCCTATTTTAGCCCCCGTGAGAGCTAATACGCGAACTTAAACGCCTGTGACTTAAAGCCGGTGCGTTGCAGGTATGGAGAATCCGACGTCGTCCTCTGCTGCCGGTACGGTAATGGCTCTGTACCATATCTGGAGCTTTGAATCTTCGCCGACCTTCGGGAACTCGACCTTTTCCGGTAACGCCAACATTTCGTTAATGTTCCCCGGCGTTGCCGATTCTAAGTCCGTGGAGTCAGCCGTGTGCAGGCGGCTATCGTCGATTTCAAGGCATAACTGCGGGC
This sequence comes from Dehalococcoidales bacterium, assembly GCA_034430575.1. GTDB lineage: Bacteria > Chloroflexota > Dehalococcoidia > Dehalococcoidales > RBG-16-60-22 > JAFGPF01. Next base: position 4,677 of record DAOUDZ010000149.1, on the reverse strand, counting down.
GACTTTCGTTAGCGTTGTTCTCAACCAGCCTGAGCTTGCCTGTCTCGAATCCGGTCCCCGAGTCCAGCGATGCAAACCACATATAACCCTGGTTATGCGGCTGTGCCGGTGAACCGTATCCCCACCGGTAATTTTGCTGCGCGCCGACGGTCATTTCCCAGACCTTCGTCCAGACACTACCGGCTGCTAAAGCGCCGATGATTGCCAGGACTCCGGCCATCGTGTTATAGATGATTGGAAGCGCGTCGCCGTCGCTGATTACCAGCGTGGTTTTATGAGGTTGCTGTTGAGCGCCGGTGTTCTGCTTAACCATGCCCGGTATGAGATTGCTGGCTTGCCCGACGACTCCGCCGATTAAACCATCAAGTAATCCCATGTTACATGACCTCCTGACTGGTTGAGGACGCGCTACTGGTGCCGCCGGTCTCGAGCAGTCCGAAAGCGAATATGGCGAACCCTGCAATCGTGGAGATTACCTCTCCCCGGTTGCCCTTTATCATGCTGCCGGCTATCAGGGGCGCGGCAATAATGCCGAGCACACCGAATAGCTTATAAGCAAGCAGGAAAATGAGTCCGCCGAGAGCGCCGACGCCGAAGTCTTTAAACGAGCTGCCGATGCCCTTGACTGTTGGAACCCCGACCATTGATTCTTTTCCCAATTTAGCGTCCTTAGTTCTGATTTACCGCCCCGGCCTCGACCTGGCCGGGGGACGGACCGGAGAAAAGAGAAAGGGGGCGGCTTTAACCTCTCTCAAGGTCCGCCCCCTTTAGCTGTCTATATTATAGCACGGTTTTCAGTAGTCTAAACCCCTGTGTGAAATAGCTTTGAAATTGGAGGTTATATACTTAAATCAACCAAAAACGTAAGCCAGTACCGCACCCACGGGCTAACCCGTGGAGGAATGCGCCTCCTCAGTTTCGTATGGGTCTGGGAAGTACTGCCACTTCTTACAATCGTGATTGTTACGGTCTTCTGAATCGCAATCGTCAGGGCAATTATCCCAATGTATGCATTCACACTCGTAACAACTGGAGCAAGCTTTACCCATCGGATTTGCAACATCTTCCCAGCGGTCTAATTCTTCGTCACTATATGGGCATGACATAAACGCCTGTGACTTAAAGCCGGTGCGTTGCAGGTATGGAGAATCCGACGGCGTCCTCGGCTCCGGGTATTGCTATACAGCGGTACCATATCTGGAGCTTGGAATCTTCACCGACCTGCGGGAATTCGACCTTTTCCGGTAACGCCAACATTTCGTTAATGTTCCCCGGCGTTGCTGTTATTAAGGTCGTGGCGTCTGCCGTGTGCAGGCGGGTGTCGTCGATTTCAAGGCATAACTGCGGGCGACTTTCGTTAGCATTGTTCTCAACTAGCCTGAGCTTGCCTGTCTCGAATCCGGTCCCCTCTAGTAACGAGGCAAACCACATATAGCCCTGGTTATGCGGCTGTGCCGGTGAACCGTAGCCCCACCGGTAAGTCTGCTGCGCGCCGACGGTCATTTCCCAGACCTTTGTCCAGACACTACCGGCTGCTAAAGCGCCGATAATTGCCAGGACTCCGGCCATCGTGTTATACACGATTGGGGCTGCGTCGCCGTCGCTGATTACCAGCGTGGTTTTGTGGGGTTGCTGTTGAGCGCAAACGTCATTGATAAATCTGACGGCCATAGCCGCTACCTGTAGAGCTTCCAGCCTCATTTCAGAGCGGCTTCTTATAGAAGGTTTTTTAAACACTTCCTGCTTCAATTCCTCAAATTCTTCTTCCAATACAGCCAGCCCTTCATGGGCGCTGTTGAACTTCTCATATTGAGCAGTCGCATTTAGGTATTCGGATTTGACATCAGCTAATATGTCTCCGATTTTCATTTTCCCTCCAATGGCACTGGCGGGTGAACTTTAAAGCGGCGGGACGGGTCCACGATAACGAAGTGAAAGTCGTCCAGGTCTTTGACGGCGTCCCCCAGGCCTACCGCTGTATCTTCCAGGAATTGATAATCGTTGCGCCCGGTGAGCCGGAAGATAAAGAGGTAATGCGCCAGCTCAACAAGGTCCGTGTGAAGCTGCGCCGCCCGCCGGGCGATAACACCGAACCCGAGCTTCAAGTGCCTGGAGTCGTCGTTGAGGGTGAGAATCGAAGCGGGGAGCGGATACTTATTAGGGCAGTAGCGGTTAGCCTCGTCGATGATTAAAAGCCGTATCTGCCCCGATTCCTGGACGACCTGGATAATGAATACGTTCAGCTCGGCAACGGAGAGGTCTTTACTTCTCATCCGGCGGTCTGGGTTTTTATTCCCGACGATGTATCGATTGAAGCCGTAATATTCGTGCTGAACATCGTAGACTATAGAGTTTTTCTGAGCTTTCAGGAACTTTTTAGCAAGCTCCGTTTTCCCGGAACCCTGGAGGCCGAGAATCACAAACCGTTTATTGGTAATATCGGGTAACATTCTTACTCACCCCCTGCCAGTTTTTTATAAATTCGTATTCAACCATGCAATCATAGATGAACCGGCATAGATTCAGATACCGGCACTTCGAGCAATCGTGCTTTATAGAGCATGAGACAAGGCGGTCAAGCAACATCCGCCCGGTATGGTTAACCTGGTGATGTCCCGGCGCTATCATGTAGCGGAGGCCGGACGGTAAGCTGGAAACGGAGGGCACGGCTATGAGGTTCATTCCAGGCCGTCCTTGATAAACTCGGAGAGCGGGACGTTGCCGAAGTCAGCCCTTAATTTCTCCAGGGCTTGATTGACGGTTATGTCTCCATAGTGCAGCTTTAACAACTTGATAAAGCTCTGCACTTGCCTTGCGGTATTGGCGGAGCGTTCGCCTCCGCCGGAGGTTGCCTCTTTTTTACGCTGGCCTCCGGGGAGATTTAATCCAAGATTGCCGAGAATCCCGTTTAGCTGGTCCCCCAAGCCGAGTTCGTCGGCCATTTTTTTCCATTCCTTATACTGATTCATGTAGCCTTTGACCTGTTCCAGGATGCCCGGCTCTTTAGCACTAGCCGCGTTACTACCGGCTTTCAACGCCAGGTCAGCCGGTCGCTTGATAATGTCCTCTGCCCTGATTTCTATAGGGTCCGTCATTCTAAGCCCTCCCAGACTAGAGTAGCCCCACAATTCCAGCAAGGATTCTCACCCTTGCGAAGCTCTGCCTTACAGTCAGTGCAGAAGTAGACTCTGGACTCCGGTTTCGGTTCCGGCGGCTTCTCCGTCTTTACGCCGATAAGATTATCCTTTGTCATTTCGACCGAGCCGGTGTGCCTGCCGTCGGCCTCCGCCTCAGTACCGTGTTTCATTTTAATGTGATTCTCGAGGTTGCCGTAGTGATTATGGCAATACGGACACTCCTTTTTCCGGTACTGGCCGCGCTTTTTGGGCGGGGGTACGGCTGATTCGGAGGGTGTCTCCACTTTGTTCTTTATTGCCATTTGCTTTTAACCTCCACGTCCTTTGTACTTTTTCCCGCCAGCGCCTATCGGCATCGGCGTTAGCCGTCTGGTTATTCTTTTGCATGGCCGTTGCCTCCGTTTTCATTCAGTAAATACGTGCCTAGCAAATCAGCTTGCTTTATCCTGTAATGTCCGCCGGGTAGCGTCATGGCTGGCAATATTCCTTTAGCTATATAGCGGCGAATTGTCTCTATGCATAAGCCTAGCCTTTTAGCTGCCTCTGCCACTGTCAACAACCTTTCCTCTTGTTCTAACATGTTTAACTCCTTGACATTTCTGTTATTGGCGGGTGACCCCATGACGTTCTTCACCCTATAAAAGATTTTTGCAAATTGATTGAGTCTAGCTCTATTCCTTGTTCCGTATTTGCCTCTGAGAAACTCTATTAGAGCCAATTGAGCTTCTTCATGAGACAATCCCATAATAGCCTGTTCAATTCTCGTGGCATGTTCTTCTAAACTTGGGCGGTTATGCACTTCTACCTCCACGTTCTTTTTACTTTTTCCCGCCAGCGCCTATCGGCATCGGCGTTAGCCGTCTGGTTATTCTTTTGCATGGCCGTTGCCTCCGTTTTCATTGAACAGGTGCGCAAACGGAGCTATTTTCTCATGGTCCTTTAATGCCAGCTCATGCTGCGCCGATTCTGCATATTTCAGGGGTATGTCGAGGTCCTCCCACCCGCCAAGCTCTTTTAACGTGTACGGATTTCCGCCATTCCTAAGTACCTCGATAGCAAAATTGTGACGGAATCGGTGAGGACCTAATTTCATACCGGGCGGACAAAATCTAATCCATCGTTTTATCAGACTTTGAATAGCCGATTTGCTCAACCGTTCCCCGTTCTCTCTTTGCCAGAGAAAATTGTTGACGGGGTTCCTGACTTTGAAATAATCCTTCACTATATCGAAAACAGGCTTAATCGATATAATCCGCTCCCGCCTACCCTTGCCGAATATTTTAATCTGACCGGTATCCATCGAGATGTCCGGCATCTGCATGCCGTCAATTTCACTCAGGCGGACACCCGTAACAAGGAATATAGCCAGGAGAGCGCGGTCCCTTTTCCCCTGAAACCCGCTGCCGAATGATTCGACTATCTTTTTTAGTTCGTCGGCGGGAACCTCCGGGATTACGGTATCATCCATCCCCGGCCTGGGGACTTTGGGATGCTTCCGGTCCCCGATAGGGTTGTCCTGCTCTTTGATATGCCCCTGGAT
>DAOUDZ010000148.1:0-5547 GCA_034430575.1 Dehalococcoidales bacterium | reverse complement strand
AGCATACGCCAATGGATTGCTCCCGCTTACTGTGTAGCTTGTTATCCTAACGTTCTTCAATTCATAGGCAAAAAATGTACCCTGGCAGGTACTACCCTCAGAAGGGCCGGTAAGCTGGATTTCTACCTTAGGAAAAAGCTTACCATTACAAATGGCTTCAGCGAGTTTAGGCGATGACTTGTCTACTTGTTTAATAATCACTATGTCATCTAAAATCACTTCACCCGTGCGGCGAGCAGTCCCGGTAGAACCACCACTAGGCTTATGTATTCCTTGGTTGAAAGACACTATCTCACTCCAATTTTGGTGAACCGTATCCTTTGACTCCCCATCTATACCATCGAATTTGACATATGCGCTACTGTGAGTAGGCAGCTCTGCAGCTTCTTCCGGTTCATCCTGGGGAGCGTCAGGTTCTGGAGGTGGGGTTGGTGTTTCCGGCGCCGGCGTTGTCATTTCTGGAGCCGGTGTTTCGGGGGCTGGTTCTGGCGTCACCTGTGGCTGACAACCAACCACCAACACGAGTGATAGTAAGACGACCAAGCCGATTGCAAAAAGAATAGTTAATTTTTTCATCTAGCAAACCTCCTTTATTTTTTGACTGTTCCACCTCTAATTACTACATAACCTTATTGTTAGCATAGGTGATTATATCAGAAGGCGACTGGCTTTTATACCAGTCGCCCGTAATATCACTTGTTTAATTTAAATCTAAATTTATTACCACTGAACAAACATTGGCATCACCGCTCAAATGTAGGTATAGCTATATTTAGGGATAGGGATATGCGTTATCAAGGGCATAGTCACAATATTTTACAACCTAGCGGATCTAGAGAGATTGAAATAACAATACACTGGCGGCTAATTTTGAACAAAATGACTCTTTGTTACTTAGCAATGTAGTTACGACATTCGGGCTGGTTCAGACTAACAACCTTTGGGTAGCGGGCACGAAGTTACGTTAAGTATTTACTTGCCTTATTCTTCCCACATGCTCGATTGTAGGTATGTCGCCAGGTTCGCCTCACTGTTGGTGATCTTGAGCTTTCGCCGTATGTTTTCCCGGTGCCGGTTAACAGTAGCTGCCGATATGCCTTTTATCTGGGCTATCTCCTTGGTTCTCAAGCCATTTCGTATCATATTGCAGATGGCGATTTCGGTCGGTGTCAGAGAATGATATGAACTAGATAGATGACTGATAAACGGTGAGGTGATTTCCTCCAGGTTAGCCTGTAGCATCTCCGTGTATTTTTTCTGGGTGGGGGGTAGCTGCAGGGCCAGTGCCTGCAGTATCGGCATCAGGATTTTTTCGACGTTGGTTTTAATATGCCGGTGGATTTCCTCTTTCTCCTGCTCAATCCGGGCCATGACCACCCGTAGAGCGGTATTGGACTCCTGTAAGGCCTGGCGCTCCAGGGTCAACTGTCGGTTGGTCTCCTGCAGTTCAAGATCGGCTGATATCCGGGTGGCAATGGTACCGACCTGCTCGGCCACCGCGTCCAGCAGAGCTCGTTCCTCCTTCAGAAAAGGGCCTTCATCAGCCGGCGGGCATTCTTCCAGGTAGAAAATGTCACACTCCCCCACCGCCTCATGATACATGTAAACCCGCGATGATTGCCGCCAGTTGGTCACTTTGAATCTATCGCTGGTGTAGGTTTTTCCCTTAAAGAGGACCCGGGCGCAGGTTATCTCTGGATACTGCCATGAATAAGGCAGGAAATTTACCAACTCCTGCAGAAGGTCGTCCAGAGAGTACAGGTAGCGCTCGGCCAGCTGGGAAACCCCGTAAAGGCAGTTCAATTCCTTGATACGCTCGCGCAGCGCCGCCCCGACCTCGCCGGTCTCGGCCTCGGTGGGAAACGGTATTCGCCACAAAAGGGCCAGGTCTTTCGAAGGAAAAGGCAGACGCTGGCCTTCGCCCGGGGACGGAGAAGTTTCGTTATTTTTCATGACCCTTTTCCTTTATTACCTATTTTTAGTAGGCATTATTACTGCATTTATTCCGTATTTACACCATTCATCCTATCAATTAAGTTGAAAGTAGTCAAGCTGTCTCTCGACCGAAGGAGGGTAACATGCCGCCTCAAACTCTCGACCAGATACTGGAAGGACGCCGCAGTCAGCCGAACCAGCTGATTGAAGTGCTCCAGGACGTTCAGCAGAATTACGGCTACATTCCCAGAGAGGCCATAAAGTCCGTCTCCCAGGGCCTCGGGGTGCCGCTTATAGAAGTCTACCGGGTGGCTGCCTTTTACAAGGCCTTTAGATTAAAACCAGCCGGCAAGCATGTCCTGACCATGTGTGCGGGCACCGCCTGCCACGTTCGGGGCTCCCACCTTCTCCTTGATTATGCTATTAGCCAGCTCGGCGTTAAACCAGGCGAGGTGACCCCCGACGGTCTTTTCTCCATTGAGCATGTCAACTGCCTGGGAGCCTGTGCGCTGGGGCCGATTGTTGCCGAAAACGGGACCTATCATCACCACATGACGCCCGGCAAGCTCCGCAAACTGATAGAGACCCTCAGCCACCAGAAAACGGAGGATGCTCACCATGCCCAGACTCAATAGCTACCGCGAACTGGAACACCTGCGCCAGCGGCTCCGGGAGCAACGGCAAAACATCACCACTACGGTTATGGTCTGCGGAGGTACCGGCTGCCGGACATCTAATTCCCAGGCGGTCATTGACGCGGTCAGGGATGAGTTATCCAGCCAGGGGCTGGATGATAGTGTGCGCCTGTGCGTCACCGGCTGCCATGGCTTTTGTGAACAGGGCCCGGTCATCATTATCGAGCCGGGCAACATATTTTACTGTCACGTCTCGCCGGAGGACGCTTTCGAGATTGTTTACCAGACGGTGGTGAGTGGCGAAGTGATTGAGCGGCTGCTCTATGAAGACCCGGCATCAGGCAAAAGATTTAAGACCGAAGCGGAGATCCCCTTTTACAAGGCGCAGGACCGGCGGATACTATCTCAGAACCGCCTGGTTGACCCCTGCTCCATCGAGGATTATATCGTGGCCAGTGGCTACTCGGCTCTTACCAGAGTGCTTAACGGCGTGGCCCCGGAGGATATTGTAAAGGAAATCAAGTCATCCGGGCTGCGGGGACGTGGTGGCGGTGGCTTCCCCACCGGGCGTAAGTGGGCCGAGTGTCTGGAGGCGCCCGGGGACGAGAAGTACGTGATCTGCAACGCTGACGAGGGTGACCCCGGGGCCTATATGGACCGGTGTGTGCTCGAGGGTAACCCGCACCTGGTTTTAGAGGGCATGATGGTCGGCGCCCGGGCAGTCGGCGCTCAGAAAGGATATATCTACGTCCGCAACGAATACCCGCTGGCGGTCAAGCATTCCCGGATTGCCGTCGAACAGGCCCGCGAACTCGGCCTCCTCGGCGATAATATCTTGGGCTCGTCCTTCTCGTTCGACGTGGATATCGCCCGGGGTGGGGGGGCCTTCGTATGCGGAGAATCAACCGCCCTCATGGCTTCAATAGAAGGCAAAGTCGGCGAGCCCAGGCCCAAGGATGTCCACACCGTGGTGGACGGTCTTTATCACAAGCCCACCACCCTTAACAACGTCGAGACCTGGGCCAACGTACCGGGCATTATCCTCAATGGCTCATCATGGTTTGCCTCCAAGGGGACGAAGGGTAGCAAGGGAACCAAGATTCTAGCTCTAACCGGCCGTATCAAGAACACCGGTCTGGTTGAAGCGGCCATGGGCACGTCAATCCGTGAGGTGGTGTTTGACATCGGTGGTGGGGCGGCTAACGGCAACCTGATAAAAGCAGTTCAGACCGGCGGGCCATCGGGCGGCTGCCTGCCGCTGGATAAATTCGACCTGGCTGTCGATTTCGACGTCCTCGCCGAAGCCGGCTCCATGGTCGGTTCGGGTGGCATGGTGGTGATGGACGAGGAGACCTGCATGGTAGACGTGGCCAAGTATTTTCTGACCTTCCTGCAGGACGAGTCCTGCGGCAAGTGCCTGCCCTGCCGGGTTGGCATTGACCGTATGCTCGAGATAATCACCGATATCACCGAAGGCCGCGGCAGAATGGAGCAACTTGACCTCCTGGAGGAACTGGGCGATACGATTTCCCAGACCGCCCTGTGCGGGCTGGGTAAGACCGCACCCAATCCGGTACTCTCCACCCTGCGTTATTTCCGCCCGGAATACGAGGCGCACATCAACGAAAAGAGATGCCCGGCTGGGGTGTGCAAGGCTCTGATTACATACTCGATTGACCCGGATAAATGCAATGGCTGCGGTGTCTGTGTGCGCGGGTGCGTGCACAATGCCATCACTGGCAAGAAAAAACAGGTTCATATTATTGATGCCCAGCTCTGCCAGAAATGCGGCATTTGCCGCAGCGAGTGCAAGTTTGATGCAATTCAGGTCGTTTAAGCAAACGAGGTGTTTAGATGCTGCAATATGTCAACGTTAACATAGACGGGGCCACCGTTCGCGCACCCAAGGGGACCAGTGTTCTTGACGCCGCCATCGAATACGGCATCTGCATTCCCCATCTGTGCCATGTCCCCTTTCTATCCGACATCGGCGCCTGCCGGCTGTGCATTGTCGAACACGTGTTCAACGGTCGTTCCGAGGTCACCACTTCCTGCACCCTGAACGTGGAGGAGGGCATGGTAATAAGGGCTAATACGGATAAGATCCGCAGACTGCGCCGCAACCTCGCCGAGTTGCTGGTGGCCCAAGCTCCCAACTCCCGCGCCATTCAGGACATCGCCCTGCGCTGTGGGGTCAAGGAGGTCCGGTATCCGTTTCGGAACGAGGACTGTGTTTTATGCGGACGCTGCGTGCGGGTTTGCACCGAGGTCTGGAAAGCCAATGCGATTGGATTTGTTGGGCGGGGCAAGGACCGCCATGTGGACTACCCCTTCGGCATCCGCCCCGATTTCTGCAAGCAGTGCGGCAGCTGCGTCCAGCTTTGTCCCATGACCATCACTCCCTGCGACGGCCCCATGAAGCCCGGGGAGGAATACCTCTGCCGAAAATGCGAATCCCAGCTTATGGACGAGACACCGGGCAGCTGCACGTGGTGCAAACTGGGCGAAGGCTTCGGCTGCGGACGTTATGTTGGGGTCTAAAGTTATCAAAGATTAAAATACCCGCCGCTTCTTTCCCAACCCGTTTCACTGGGGTAAAAAAGGGGAGCCTTTTTGGCTCCCCTTCGCATTCATTTCCGAACGTAACTTTATTACCACTGAACAAACATCGGCATCACCACGTGCAGGTAGTTGTCCGACCCCACCGGCCGGATAACCCCCGGGCTGGACGGGCTGGCCGTCTCCAGCGCCACCTGCGTCTCGTGGAGTACCCCCAGCACATCGGTCAGGTACTTGCCGTTAAAGGCAATCTTGGACTCCTCCCCCTCCACCACCGCGTCAATCTCGCCGACATCGTCGCCAATCTCCTCGGACCGAGCCGAAACGACCACCTTGCCCGGAGCCGTCTCGGCGCCGGGGGTGACCACCAGCCGGATAATGCCACTGCCGTCGCGGGCAAAGATAGAGGCCGTCTTGG
>DAOUDZ010000147.1:0-5349 GCA_034430575.1 Dehalococcoidales bacterium | reverse complement strand
TACGAAGGTCACTATCGTTATGGGTAAAATCCAGGCCGCCGCCGCTATCAGCGGGGCCAACTGAGAGTTCCAGGCAAAGAGCCGGTACAGGGTCCCTTGAGGAAGGAGAGGGAAAAAGCACCCGGTCTTGATGACGGCCTCCCCGGAATCCCCGCTTATCTCGATTTCTTCAGTCGTCCCGGGGTCAAGCCGTAAATAAGTCTCCGAGAAGCTGACCGTTTCATCTTCCGAGACAAGGCAGATTAACAGCGGGAATTTGCCCTTGTTTTGCATGACTCTTTGAGAAGCATACGTAGGTCCGGCTGCCTCCTCACTCTTTTCGGCGAAAGACGCCAGGGTCCTTTGCTGGGTTTGCCCCGCCATCATCCCCCACAGAACGCCAATGAGCACCAGGCCGCCCAGAAGAGAGAGGTAGACCGGGAGCCGGCCGGGCTTTTTCCTGAATTCCGGCCTTCTCCGCCGGATACGCTTCGGCCAGAAAAGACTCCGCAGTTCCATGGCGATAACGATAAAGGCCGGCAGGCCGAGCAATAAACCGAAGCCATAGGGGGTCTTGATAAAGCTGGTAATATAGCCGATATAAGGCAGGTCGAAGACCACCCTGCCTTTTAGATTCTCCGGCTTGACCGCCTCGGCATCGGGTTCTTCGTTGGCGTCCCCCTTGGTGACGAAGCCGAAGCCTTCCTCGGTATCAACTATCTCGACCACCCGGTGGCAGACGGGGGTGTCCATGCCTTCCACCTTGAAGCCGATGACGTCCCCGACCTGTACATCCCCGGGGTCTAATTTTTCCATGGCAATCAGGGCCCCCGTTTGGATGGCCGGCTCCATGCTGCCGCTCAATACATGGTCAAGGCTCACACCGAGGAGTGAAGGCGCCACGAGCACCGCCAGAAGCAGCGCAATACAGATTGCCATGACCAGATTGGCCAGAGTACTTATTACCTTTTTCATTGTCTCCCCGTTATAATCTTTGCTCCCTGGTTTCGCCGTCTTGTGTCAATATCTCAACCTTACTTTTCCTACCTCATCCGGGTTAAGGAAAGGGCCCGGATTGGAGCAACCCGGGCCCCGTCTTTTTCTGGTTGCCGCCTCAGTGAGAGGCAGCCGGGTTTTTACTGACCAGCATCCTGGTTCAGGGTGAAGTGGACCTCAAGCTCCAGGGTATCTCCCTGGAAGTCGTTGTCATCGAGGTCGTCCTGAATCCACCGGAGCGACATCGTGAAGGCGCTTCCGAAACTACCATCTAATGGAATAGACAAATCGTCCAGGCCGTTGGGATCTACCGGGTCGTCCGGGTCGTAGGTCATGTCGTTCAGGGTCAGAACACCGTCTCCATCGGCATCATTGAGCCAATATGCAAGCAGAAGACTGGAGTTATACGTCATGCTTACAATCTCAATCTTTTTTGCCATCTCTGTTGCCGTGGAGTACGGGTCAGCATCCGACTCGACCACGCCGACACCTTCATCCAGGTAAATCGACGCCTGAATCTCCAGGTGGTCGGGAGTAGTGCTGCCGACATTCTTCAGGTAGACATTAGCCGTTACGGTATCGACATGATCGGCGCCTGCCCCCGGTACGATATCGGTCAACACCCAGGTCCCGGAGCAGCCATCATCCCACACATCTGGGTTGGCATCGTTCACCTTCAGGTCGAGTTCGCCGGCCGTGTAGGTATTGCCGGTGCTGGTCTCGGTGTCCTGGAAGTAGGCAAGGGCGCCAGCCCCGGTCAACCCTAAAGCCAGTATGATAGCCAGTATTGATACTATAAACTTTCTCACATCTTTTACCTCCTCTCCTGGAGGTTGGTAGGGCGGCTGAACCGCCCCGCCATCCTCTTACTGGTTAGGGTTGGTTAGTCCGCGTTCTGAAGCAGCTCAAAGAGCAGATCCAGTTGGAAGCTATCGCCCTGGATAATGTTGTCGTCAACACCGGGAATATCTGTCTGTATTCGCCACGCAAACTTGAACTGAAAGGTATCCCCCGGATTCATTGTTTCGTTGGATAGCTTTTCGTACACCGTACCGACAACAGGAGTATAGGTCTCCATTTGACCCATCCCAGTACCATTTTGTAGCAATTCCCCGGCGTCATCATAGTCGCCGTCATTGTTCAAGTCAACCTGGAACCTGATGTGCATATAGTCGTCTAGGTCACCATCAGTGGTACCGTCAGAGCCGTCAACAGAACCGTTGACCATGTCTTCCGGCTCGGTGATGCCGTTGTCACTATCAACGGAGCGGGTTAACTCCATGTCAAGGCTGCCGGGTATGGTACCGACATTCTTTATATTCCAATAGATGATACCACTGTCTCCAGGCTTTATTTTGGAAAAAACCACCTTACCATTGGCACCGTTGCCACCGGGTGTCACGTCCATTTCGGGATTAGTAGGGCCGGTATAACCCGATACGCCCTCTACGAAGAAATGTGCCCCAGGAGGACCGAGGTCCAGCGTGCCCGCGGTTAAGGTGTTGCCCGTGCTGGTCTCAGTATCGCTGAAGTAGGCGAACGCGCCGCCGCTAACCAGTCCGAGAACAATAACCATGGTCATTATTAAAAGTAGTATTTTTCGCATATTTCACTTCTCCTTACTGGTTAGGGTTGGACCTGGTCAAGACTGAACTCTACGTCAAACTCGACGCTGTCGCTCTGGATGATGTTGCCGACAGTTCCGGGAATAGTGAACGTCATCGTGATGGCGCCGGTGGCATTGGCATCAAGAGCACCCAGGATGATGTTGTTGCATTCCAGGTCATCAAGAGGAGTATCTGCTAGTACCGGGTCTCCACTAGCTTCATAGCTTACTGGCGCGCCGTTGTAGAGGATGGTAACCAGCACGTTGGCGCCAAGCTCGCCTCCATCATCGGGTCCACAGGAGCAATCAGGAACGTCGGCCTCGGGCTCAGTGCAGCCGTTGTCTTTGTTGACCACATTCTTGATGTGGAGGTCGGCAATGCCGTCAATGCTTCCGGCGTTCTTGATGCCGATGATGATTCCATCGGTGTCGCCCGGCTTCATTTTGTTGACCGTATCCTCTATGCCCAGCAGGACCGCTAAATCGTTTACGTTAGGCACGTTGGGGTCATCAACCCAGTCTGGGGTTCCAGGTAATGGGTCAGCATCAATTTTCAGGTCAAGCGTGCCGGCGGTGAAGGTATTGCCGGTGCTCGTTTCGGTGTCGCTGAAGTAGGCAAAGGCGCCGCCGCCAATCATGCCTGCTACCACGACCAGAGTCATCAGGGAAATTAGTATCTTTTTCACTTTTTTATTCTCCTTTTTTTCTTTTTATCTCTTCGGAACCATGGTGTAGCGGGGGGAGGGAGGGGGGAAATCCCCCCACCGCAACCATTTGGTCATTGTCACTTATGGTGCCTTAAACATCGGTGTCATCGTAGCTGATAGTGTTGGCCTCAAACAGGTAGCTCGCAGGGTTCCAGCCAGTCATCTGACCGGTTCCGAAGTCAGCATCCAGCACCAGCCATATCTTGGCTGCGACCAGGTCTTGGTTAAGGTCAACGCTAGTGCTTGGAATGTTGATGTTGCCTGAACCATCAGACGAGCCAGTGCCAAGCGAGATACTGCCAGCACCCGGCCACGGGTCGCCGGCGTAGTAGATGAGCTCGTAAGGGGCACTAGCCACTGGCGCTACGCCAGTGAAGCTGAAGTTAAAGGTCGGACCGGATGTGTTGTAGGTCAGCGTGCCACTAATGCCATCTGCTGGGATAGGATCCCAGGTGACCGGGTCCTTATTATCCAGAACCAGGGTTTGCGGTGATGGCACACCACCTAAAGGCCCGGTAGCGCCGCCGGTGGTTTGCTCGGCATAGAATTCAACGTTGAATGTCATGGTATCGCCCTGAGCCCAGTTGGTAATTTCACTCTCAGAGGCACCAGGCCATGCCATCAGGTGGTAGCTCTGCTTGACCTCCATTGTGGCACCGGGGGCAAGCACGCCAAGTTCTATCCAGTTGTCGGCTATCTCGCCAATCCTGTGATATTCAGACTCCGGGTAAATCGCCACTGAATTGACATAAAGGTCGTAGACGATGTAGGCCGACAGGTTGCATCGCTCGACATAGCCACTACCATCTGGGAGACCATTGGTATCGAACTGTCCGTTGCCTTCAACGTACTCCGGCTCCGAACTGCAAAAACCGCCGTAGGTGTCAGCTCCGCCGGTATTGACTATATCATATATTTTCTTCCAGACCTTGACATCGTTGTTGCCGACGTTCTTGATGAAAACTGTCGCTTCCCTGGTCTCACACGGCTTTACGTATTCGAAGGTGAAGAAACCGTCACCCATCCAAGGATTTTCAAAGATAGTGCCTCCATCATCGGATACCGCGATGTCAATGGTGCCGGCGCTGAAGGTGTTGCCCGTGCTGGTCTCGGTATCGGAGAAGTAGGCGAAGGCGCCGCCGCCAATCATACCAGCCACCACGACAAGAGTCATCAGGCTTAATAGTATCTTTTTCACTTTTTTGTTCTCCTTTTTGTCTCTTTGCCTCTCCGGTTTTGTTTTTTCACCCCACCGGTGAAATCTGGAGAGGTAAACCTTCCCGGTCTTTGCCGAGTGTCACTCAGCCTTTCCTGAGAGCCATCTTTTTATCATTGCCACCTCCCTTGTCATTATTTATGATAGTTACGAACTGTTGCGGACTCCCTGACTAATCTCAGGGGGTGGGCTGGAGGTCAAATTCGATGGAAAGCGCCAGCTCGTCGCCGTAAATCCGGTCGTCCGTAGTATCGGGTATATTCCAGTTAATGGTAATATAGCTGCTGATATTCGGGTCCAGCAGTAAATTCAGGTTATAGCTGCTGGCGATGCCGCTGATAACCAACGGGGTGGCGGCAGTGCCGTAGATATTCTCATCAAAGACGTCGGTCCAGCCGTCGCCACTGTAATCGACAAACAGGTGCACCATCAGGTAGTTTTCCAGTTGCTCCGTATCAAGGCTGGTAGGCTCATCATCCAGCTCATCCTGATTGGTTTCACCGATATACTGGGTATAGTCGATATTCACCAGGTCCAGATATGCGGGCACCGTGCCGGTATTGGTCACCGTCCAGGTCCTGGTACCGCTGCTGCCGGCCCAGAGGTCAGCCAGGGAAAGCGTGCCGGAATCAGACTCCAAATCCCACACGCCCAACTGTAAGCTATTGTCGCTGGAGACCTCGCTGTCTTCGAAGTAGGCCAGGCTGCCGGTGCCGGCGATACTGAAAATCGCCATGATAATCATCAGGCTGAAAATTATTCTTTTCAAACTCCTGTCACCTCCTGCTTCTTCATATCACCCCGGTAGAACCTGCCCTGATAAAACATCGTTTCCTCACCTGCCA
>DAOUDZ010000146.1:0-1523 GCA_034430575.1 Dehalococcoidales bacterium | reverse complement strand
CTCAAGAATTTTGAGCTTATCGCGCTTACTTCTTCTATCGTCGCGCCGGTGATCGCTGGCTTGTCTGGCGCGCTGCCGGCCGCGTTCACCCCTGCCGGATTTGTGGTCTTCGTTTCATCCGTGGTGGCCATTGGCTTGCTCGCGGGTTGGGCCTGGTTTTACATGGACGAAATGATCGAGTGGTGGGACGACAACAAGGCGGACATCGTCTGCGCGCTCTACAACGCGGGTTCTTCTGCCGAGGCCGTGTCCGGGCTGGCTAATGCGCTGGAAGATGCGATTCAGGCGATTATCAGCTGGGGCACCCTCGAGCCGATAGCTGGGGAGATTGCAGAGCTTCTAGGAGCGGCTTTCGGCAAGCTAGCGGGCAACGGGATCGTGGAACCGCTGTTTAAGGCCGTAGCGGGCGTCCTGGCGGTCGGAGAGACCGACTGTAGCGAATGTGGCCAGCAGGGGCTGCTGTTCTCGACGGCCTTAGCATCCCCCTACAACGAGCTTATCAAAGGGGACAGCATCTCATTTAATGATGAGTCGGCCGACTGGGGATACCGCGCTCATAATGGTGGGGATAGCGTTTATTTGTACTTCAGGCCGACCGGGGTCATCGAGGCTGAGGCCTGGCAATGGGAAGCGGAATGCTCGGATCTCGAGCATCCAACCGGCAACCGAACCTACGTCTTCGAGGTGCAATACGAAGATGACGGCTGGCACGTCCTTCAGCAATGGATATCTTCTAGTAACGATCCGTCGCTGTGGACGCCCTTTGAGTACGTGGTGGACGCGGCAATCAGCCCGGCCTATCAGTACCGTTTCCGCTTCAACGTCCAGGACGTGAACCTCTACGGCTGGATACGTAAATTACGGGCTTACCCCGTTGAAACCGGATGAATGGCTCTTGCAAGAGCCGCCTCAAATCGAGGCGGCTCTTGTGCTTTATAGGGCATCTAGTGCAAATGCACTAGATAAATGGTTCAGTAGTACTAGGAGGTGCTGTGATGTTGGTCTTGTTTCGTGGTGAGCGTTCCGGGGGTATGGTGACGCTGTGCTGCCAAAGATGCCATGTGCCCCTATTCCCCTGCACGTTGGAATACCTGAGTATGCTGGCCATCAAGGGAGAGCCGGAAGAGGCGATGTGCCGGGGCTGTGGGGGAGACCCCGACAATCCCCCCTCGTTAAAGATTCTTTCGGCCCGACCCTTGCCGGGCCCGGCAGAAATGGAAAAGGAGGCGGTTCGATGAAAGCCGGGCAAAAGGAAGCCCTACTCGTTGCAAATGGCAGACTACAGGAAGCCCGGGCCGCGCTGTATTCGGCCCTGGTAGCTACCGCAAACCAGGTGACCAGCCTGGCGGAATTGCGTGCTTTAGCGAACTGTATGCAGCAGGTAGACGATGTGTGTGAGGCGTTAGAATTTCTTGATTACCATATCAAATCTCTGTAGGAGGAGACCATGACAGTAGTACGTAAATGCGTTGGAGAAAACTCCTTCATGTATCTCACCTGCGACCGCTGCGGGATTGTCCTAG
>DAOUDZ010000145.1:0-12610 GCA_034430575.1 Dehalococcoidales bacterium | reverse complement strand
ATACCGCCCCAGTTTTTCACCGGAGTATCACCGCTGTGGACCGACTCGTCGGTATGACCGCTGGTGCCGTACCTGTGAAATCCTTCGAGGCCGGGCCCTTTTATCTCGGCCATATGTTCCTTTCTTAATCGGTCGACGGCATCGGCGTCGGCCACGGGCACTTTCATATCTCCCTTGACCACCACCGCCTTGAGCATCTTGGAACCCATGACCGCGCCCAGACCGGAGCGCCCGACGGCATCCCCTCCGTAGTTCATCATGCAGGCAATGAGAGAGCGTTTCTCCCCACCCGGTCCGATGCTGACCGCTCTGGCTGTTTTACCGTGTTCAGCCTGAAGCATATCATCGGTTTCAAAGGTGCTTTTGCCCCAGAGGTGGGCGGCGTCTTTCAATTCGGCTTTGCCGTTGTCGATAAACAGGTAAACGGGCTTTTCAGAAACACCGGTGATAAATATCCCGTCGTAGCCGGCGAATTTCAGGTTGGGACCGAAAAACCCTCCGGCGTTGGCATCTCCCCAGCCGCCGGTAAGCGGCGATTTTCCCACCACCTCGAAGCGGCAGCCGGTAATAGCCGGAGTGCCGGTAAGCGGGCCGGTAATCATACCGAGGGTATTCTCCGGCCCCAGCGCGTCTACTCCGCCTTTCTGCCGACTGTAAAGAATCCTGGCGCCGATGCCGTAACCCCCGATGAAATCCTGACAAATATTCTCATCAAGCGGTTCTGCTTTCATCTCTCCTGTAGAGGCATTTACGAACAAAATCTTCTCCATGTATCCCCGGGCCATTACACGCTCCTTTAATGGTTGATTGGGAAATATATCTACATTCTACTCGTGATGGGCTTTGCTGGCAACCTTGTTAGCCTGGTGGGAAAATCCCCCGATATAACTTTACAGATTTGAGGGATTTTAACTTTACAAGCAAATATCTCTCATCAGGGCAATATGGCACACATTGGCAATAACAGCTTCATGCGGTATGCCCGAATCTTGACAAAGACAGACTGTCCGCCTAAAGTTTTCAAGGTAAGGGGATAATAATCAAAGCCAACATAAGCGAGGTGAAACATGGCCGGTCCGCTGGACGGAATAAGAATCCTAGACCTGACGCAGGTGTTATTCGGCCCTTTTGCTACTATGCTGCTTAGCGACCTTGGAGCCGAGGTTATAAAGATAGAAAGACCGGGGGTGGGCGATATCGCCAGGGGCAACGGCCCGGTTGTCAGGGGCGTGAGCACTTACTTTCTAAGCCTCAACCGCGGTAAGAAAAGCGTCACGCTTGATTTAGCTTCCGAGCGGGGGGCGGAAGTGCTCCTCGGGCTGGTAAAAAGCGCCGATATTCTGGTTGAAAATTACAAGCCGGGGACTATGGATAAATTCGGGTTGAGCTATGAGAGAATCAGGGAACACAATCCCGCGATTATTTACGTCGCCGGTTCCGGCTTCGGCCAGTACGGGCCCTATGCCGGCAAGCCTGCCTTTGATATCATCGTTCAGGCCATGGGGGGAATCATGAGCATCACCGGTGAGGAGGGCGGGCCGCCGGTAAGGCCGGGCGTGTCCTATGGCGACATCGCGGCAGGCCTGTTCCTGTGTGTTGCCGCTCTGGCCGCTTTGCAGGAACGCCATAAAAGCGGCGAAGGGCAGTTCGTGGATATCAGCATGATGGACTGCCAGGTAACCGCCCAGGAGAACGCCTTTGTCCGCTACCTGAATACCAGCGAGATACCTCGCGCCATCGGTACGAGACACCCCGTCATAACGCCGTTTCAGGCATTTCAGACCAGGGACGGTTATATTGCCGTGGCTTTGAGGGGCGGCTTCAATGACCAGTGGCCGCTTTTCTGCGCCGCCATTGACCGGGTCGATATTATTGACGACCCGCGATTCGAAGACGGGTGGACGCGCACCCGGAACTGTAAGGCGCTGGAGCCGATATTAACGGACGCCATGAAAACCAGGACTACCCGGGAGTGGGTCGAAGAGCTGGAACAGGCGGGTATCCCCTGCGGTCCGGTGAACACTATCGAGCAGGCCGCCGCCGACCCGCAGATAAACGCCCGGGACATGATTGTTGAAGTCAAGCACCCTGAAGCGGGCAAGTTCAGGGTCGTCAATACGCCTTTTAAATTCTCCAGGACGCCTTACAAAGTGGAGCAGGCCTCCCCGGATTTAGGGCAGCACACGCAGGAAGTCTTAAGTCGGCTGCTGGGGATGACTCATAAGGAAATCAGGAAGCTAAAGGATTCGGGTGTCGTTTAGGGATGGACGGTATCAATTTCAGCCTGAAATCGACTTGAGCAGCTTTTTAACATCCGCCGCTATGTTATCCAGGTCCTGCTGATTGGGTCTTCCCCGGATATCCCCCAGTCTGCCTTTGGTGCTGTTTTCTTCAGAGCCGTGGAACTCGCCCACGAAGTACCATTCTCCGACCAGGTCAAATCCGAGGTGTTCCAGGTATTGCCCGAGGTATTTACCCACGGGTATCGCTTCGTTGATGCCGGTGTGAGGCCCGGAATAAGTGGCAAAAACCACCCCGTATTTACCGGGTACCCTGGGGGAAGACAGCTTGATGGCGCCGCGGTCCCGGTAGTATTTCATTTTATCTTTGATATATTCCTGTACCGGTGTGGGCGGCTGCCACGTAAAAGACGGTGCCCCCATTAAAACCAGGTCGTAATCGTACAGGTTCTCGTCTTGCGCTTCCGCAACAGGTCTTAACTCCGAAGCTACGCCGCTACTTTTCAGAGTGTTATTTATGGTTTCGGCTACCTTTTTCGTGTTTCCCGTGCCCGACCAGTAAATAATAAGTGCCTTCATGGGGGCCTCCTTTTACCTTTTCATTCTAATAGGACTCGTAACACATTTCAAGCTAGGGGAAAATCTGGCTGTTCCGGCAATCCAGGTTGTGAGTTACAGGTACGTGGGCTTCCACTGATTCCCGATATTTTATCCATTGGCTTTATTCCTTTTTACGCATATTTACTAATTACCATAGATCATTATACTACCCGGGGTTAGCGGGGGCATTAAAAGTAGCCCCCTTTTTCGCATCCTTGACAATACGGTCAGGAATATCTATAATTTTTTTTAAAGGCCTTCTTATTGATGAAGGCTGATGTCTGCGCAGAATGCCAGTCCAGGTTCTACCGGTACTTTCGACGGATATTGTTTTATTTGGAAGCCTCCTTTAATTAGCGCGCCCTGGTTGATAGTGAAGAGTTATAAGATACGATAATTATGGATAGTAATAACTTGGTTCTTCGTCTGGATAAAATCTGTAAAAGCTTCGGCGGCCTCCAGGTTCTGGTAGATCTGGATATGAATGTGAAACGTGAAGAGATGTTGGGGCTGATCGGCCCCAACGGCGCCGGCAAATCGACGGTATTTAATATCATCACATCCATCTACAAGCCGGAACGCGGTGATATCTATTTCCGGGGGAAGAAAATTACCGGTATGGCCCCGCACAAAGTATGCCACTGGGGAATTTCCAGGACTTACCAGCTCGTGAAGACCTTCTTGGGGATGACGGTGCTGGAAAACGTAATGCTGGCCTCTGTCTACGGTGGAAAGCACCCTGAAAAGGGCGCTATGGAAAACGCTTTAGAGACTCTAGAGCTTGTTGAGATGACGCAGCGGAAAGATATAATGGCGGCGCATTTGACCCTCTCCAACCGGCGTCTGCTGGAGATAGCGATGGCCCTCGCTTCAATGCCGGTGCTCACGCTGCTGGATGAGCCGATGGCCGGTCTTACCTCTGTGGAAATTGACAAATTGGTTGAGGTAATCAGGCGGGCCAGGGATGAAAGAAAGTTCTCTGTTATATGGATTGAGCACCGGGTGGATGCCGTCCTTGATTATTGCGACCGCGTGGTAGTTCTGGATTACGGTGTAAAAATTGCCGATGGCAAACCTGATGAAATAGCTAATGACCCTAAAGTAATTGAGGCGTATCTTGGCGAACCAGCTGCTTGAAGTTAATGGAATAGACGTTTCTTACGGCGACGTACAGGCCCTCTGGGATGTATCAATTAAGGTTGAAGAGGGTACTATCGTTGCCCTTGTCGGCGCCAACGGTGCCGGCAAATCGACCCTGCTGAAGACTATTTCCGGCTTAAACTACGCCGCAAAAGGGGAGATTATATTCTCTGGAAAGCCCCTGAAGAATCTTAAACCCCAGAACATCGTGGATAGGGGCATCATGCATGTCCCCGAAGGCCGTCGCCTGTTCGCCAATCTTACGGTCCTGGAGAATTTAAGACTCGGTGCGTATATCCCGAGGGCCCGGGCCTCCTTCGCCGAATCTCTGGAGCGTGCCTTCACACTTTTCCCCGTACTACAAAATCGGAAGAACCAGAAAGCCGGTTCGTTAAGCGGCGGCGAACAGCAAATGCTGGCTATCGCCCGGGCTTTGATGGGCAGACCGAAGCTGCTGATGCTTGATGAACCTTCCCTCGGTCTAAGCCCGATTTTTGTCAGGACAATATTCGAACTTATCAGCACCTTGAACGAACAGAAGGCGACTATATTACTCGTGGAACAGAACATTAATCAGGCCTTGAGGATTGCGCACCAGGCATATGTCCTCAAGACTGGGAAAATAGTAATGAGCGGCGCGGGAAGCGAGCTCCTGGAGAACGAAGAAGTCCGTAAGGCCTATATAGGGGAACGCATTAGAAGGCGTCAGAGGTGAATGCTTGAGCTTTAGACTCATTGTCCAGGTACTCGTCAATGGTGTCCTTTTCGGGACGACTTATGGGATAGCCGCTGTGGGGTTGAGCCTTATTTTCGGCACCATGCGTATTATCTTTCTCGCTCAAGGGGCATTCATTATATTTTTTGCGTATATCAGCTACTGGCTGTTGACCCTGTTAGGTATTGACCCTTATCTATCACTGCTTATTGTTATCCCCGTGTCTCTGCTGCTCGGCTCGGCTTTTTATTACGGTATCTTCAAAGAGGCCGCCGCTATCGAAGATAAGAACATCTCCCTGCTGCTCGCTGTAGGGCTGATGTATCTCGTGGAAAATATCATGCTGGTAGTCTGGTCGCCTGACCCGAGGTCAGTGGTAACACCCTACACTACTCTGGTGTTCAGACCGTGGGGGATTGTTGTCCCTTTTACCCGGCTAACGGCTCTGTTTATCGCCATTCTGGCGGCGGTGTGCGTCTTCATTTTTCTCAAGAGGACGCTTATCGGCACGGCTGTCAGGGCCGCTTCGGAGGATATGGTGTCCACCACTCTGATGGGAATCAACCCTAACTGGGTCAATGCGGTTGCCTTCGCCATAGGCATTGGTCTGGCGGGTGTGGCTGGAGTTACACTGGCAACTATTTACCCGTTTGACCCCAGTTACGGTTTTGTCTTCGCCATTAAGGCTTTAATTGCCCTGGCCCTCGGGGGTATCGGTAACGTGTATGGTGCACTGCTGGGAGGAATCATGCTGGGGCTTATTGAAAGCCTGGGGTCGTTTTACATAGGCGGCGGATGGGCTGACGCCATATCTTACGGCGTATTCCTGCTGGTACTGGTCTTCAGACCTCAAGGTCTCTTTGGTGGTTCAATTAAAAAGGCATGAAACATGATAGATAGAATACTTTTATATATAAAAGATAAGAGACACGTAAATATATATATCACCTTTCTAGGTGTATTAATATTCGCCATTATCCCTCTCTTTACCGATGTCGAGTCCTCTTACTTTATCTATTTCCTGTTTCTCACCTTTGTCCATATTGTCATCGCCCAGGGGTGGAACCTGGTGGCGGGGTATGCCGGGCAGATAAGCCTCGGTCAGAATGCATTCTTCGGCCTGGGGGCTTATACTACCGCTCTGATATGGCTCCATGACATCACCAAGACGGGTTATTATTTTGACCCCGTTGTGATGATTCTAAGCGGGCTTGTACCGGTGGTGCTGGCCATTATCATCGGGATACCGCTGCTTTCCCGGCTGCGGGGCGATTATTTTGCCTTCGGCACACTGGGGGTAGGCCAGATTATCATCGTGGTGTTTTTGAAGGCGCGCCATATTACCGGTGGCGCCGATGGTCTGCACATTCCTTCCACCGTTTATGAATCGATGATGCCTTATTACTATACCGGTTTGTTACTGGCATTTTTCGCGATTGCTGTTGTCTATTTCATAACGAGGTCCAGAATAGGGCTTGCTATGAGGGCAATCAAAGAAGATGAGATGTCCGCCGCCTCACACGGCGTTTACATCCTGAAATACAAGGTTTTAGCTTTTGCTGCAGGGGCTTTTCTTACCGGGATTGCCGGCAGCTTATATGCCTACTACCTGTTCCACATCAACCCCGATTCCGTGCTGAACATGAACTGGCTCTTCTATCCCATCCTCATGTGTGTCCTGGGGGGCACCGGTACGATAATGGGCCCGGTTATCGGCGCCCTGTTTATGACGGCGCTTTTCTCCTTCGGGGATGTCTATTTCGCGCAGATGCATCCCATAATTTCCGGCGTGCTGATTATCCTGGTGATGAAGTTCATGCCTAATGGTATCATCGGGCTTAAAGACAAGATATTTTCCCGGGGTTAGCCAAGCGCCGCGATGTTTTTTACTGATGCTGATACTTAATCACGGCCCCTTCGTCCGCTGATGATGCCAATCTGGAATAGAGGCTAAGGTATCCCCTTTTCATCTTGGGCTCCGGTTTTTCCCAGTTTTTTAAACGCCTTTCTATTTCTTCATCGGGAACGTGCAGGTGAATGGTACCGTTAATCACGTCGATGCTGATTTTATCTCCATTTTCAACCACCGCGATTGGCCCGCCTTCGTATGCCTCCGGAGATATGTGCCCGACAAAACAACCGTTGTTCGTGCCGGAAAAGCGCCCATCGGTAACCACAGCCGTAGACCTGTGAAGGCCCATGCCGTGCAGATATTTTAGCGCTCTGTACATTTCCACCATTCCCGGCCCGCCTTTGGGCCCTTCGTATCTTATAATGACCACGTTCCCCTCTTTGATTTTTCCGTCCAGTATGGCCTGGTTTGCTGCCTTTTCAGAGTCAAATACCACCGACGTTCCGGTAAACTTCCTTACATCCACGTCTATCGCGGTTGGCTTGCTGATACCTGTATTTGGCGCAAGGTTCCCTCTGATTACCGCCAGGCCGCCCGAAGACTCAAAGGGGTTCTCGATGGTTTTTATAACCTCATCATTTTCCGGGAATCTATACCGGTACGTATCTATATTTTCTTTCATCGTCTTGCCGGTGCTGGTCATGACATCCATGTTCAGTATGGTTTGAAGCCTGTCAATAACACGAGGCATACCACCGGCTTTCCAGAAGTCTTCCATATCGGCGTTACCGGCCGGATACACTTTTACGATGGTAGGTGTATTTTTACTGAATGTTTCAAAGGCATCCAGTATGTTAATATCTGCTTCCGCCTCGTAGGCCAGGGCGCTTAAATGGAGAACGGCATTGGTTGACCCCCCGATGGCCAGGCAGGCCTTAACCGCATTTTCCAGGGATTGACGGTTGATGATGTCTCTAGCCGTGATGCCGCTTTTTACAAGGTTGCATATAGCCTCTCCGGCTTGTTCGGCTAAGCGCAATCTCTCTGCATAAACAGCCGGTATTGCCGCACTATCGGTAAGAGTCATGCCCATTGCCTCCGCAAGACAGCACATGGTATTTGCTGTACCCATGAACGAACATGAACCGCAGGTGGGGCAGGATAAATTTTCCACATTCTGGTATTCTTCCAGGGATATTTTACCGGTTTTATACATCCCCAGCGCTTCTGAAGCGGATGTTGAATCAGATTTACGGCCGCCAAATTCAACCCCACCCAGCATCGGGCCGCCGTTTATCATGATGGCCGGGATATCAAGCCTCGCTGCGGCCATCAACATTCCCGGTACGATTTTATCGCAGGAGGTCAGCAATACGAGACCGTCCAGCGGGTTGGCACCGGCCATTATTTCAACGGAGTTGCAAATCACCTCTCTGGATGGCAGCACGTAATTAAAATTCTCTTTGGCGATGGCGTCACACACCCCAATGACGCCGAATTCGAAAGCTGTGCCCCCGGCGCGGTGAATTCCTTTCTTGACCTGCTCGCTGATTTCCCTGAAGTTGAAATGTCCGGGTATAAGGGTGTTCCATGAGTTGGCAATACCGATTACCGGCCTTTCAGTAGCCAGATCATCATCAGTGTAACCCATGGCTTTAATTACGTTGCGTATATCCGCGTTTTCCAGTCCGCATAACGATGCAACGCTCTTCAACTTGTTTGTCTTTTTCATATCAATTACTCTTAGCCCTTGTTTTATATCAGATGATAAAAAGTTTACCCCCGGCTTTCTTGCCTGAAAAGAGGGATTGCCGGGGGCAAACATATTTTTTATTGGTGTACCAAACTGTTGATTACCTTTGATCCCAGGCTGGTACCCACTGGAGGTCAAAAGCTCCCGGAGGCCAGACGGGCATTCTCTGCCCGTCCATCCACTGAAGACCGAGCATCGAGGTAAAAGCCAGACCGGCATCGTCGTAGGTTATATCTCCCATGACCGTACCCTCGAACACGCCGCCGAAGATCTCGTCTCTTATCTTGGCCGAGTCGAGTGTGCCGGTCCTCTCGATAGCCTGGGCAAGTATCTGGACGTTGGCATAGGGCAGTCCTATGCTGACGGAGTCCTGACCATCATGGGCATCTCTGAAAGCCTGCCCGAGTTCCTTAGCGCCCGGATATGGTAGAGTCTCCGCCCAGAAGCCGTCATGCATGATGTAATCGGAGTCCGCGCCCAGGGCTTCGACAAATTCATTGGGCCAGAATCCCTTCCAGCCGTGGATATATTTCACGTTGAGCTGCTGTTCTTTTATCTGGCGTATCAGGACGATACTATCCGTCGGGGAGCCCAGCCAGAACAGGGCATCACAATCATTGGCCTGTATTTTCAGAATAGATGATGAAAAGTCCTTGGTTCCCGGTGTGTAGGGCTCGTCTAAGGCAATGTTGTAACCGTACGTCTCGGCGAACGCCTTGAAACCGGAGCCGAAGCCCTGCCCATCGGGGTTGTCTTCCATCATCAGGGCGATGGCCGTCGGCCTATCGGCTTCAGCTTGATAGTCCAGAATCTGGTAAGGGACTTCGGCCGCGCCGGGGGCGGAGGTGAACATATCCGAAGCCCACTGAAATCCCTGCTCGCCGAACTGGTCCAGCCAGGTCACGCAGCAGGCCATGAATACTTTGTACTTCTCGGCGACGGTGGCCGCGGCGATATTCAGCGGGGTAACGTTGGTGCCCATGGCCAGGTCAACTTTTTCCAGCTTGATGAGCTTTTCCATGGCTGCCGCAGCATCGGCGGCTGCACTCTTGTCATCCGCAAGTACGAGCTTTATCGGCAATTTCTTCCCGTATTCTTCGACATAAACACCACCAGCGGCATT
Source organism: Dehalococcoidales bacterium (assembly GCA_034430575.1). Classification (GTDB taxonomy): domain Bacteria; phylum Chloroflexota; class Dehalococcoidia; order Dehalococcoidales; family RBG-16-60-22; genus JAFGPF01. Next base: position 3,187 of record DAOUDZ010000145.1, on the reverse strand, counting down.
GATATCCGCAACCGATTGCTCATAGGCCCATCTATGCTCTGCGCCAGTCATGGCATTCATACCCGTCATGGAGACGATAGCACCTATGCGTATCTCCGCCTTTTCGGGTGCTGGCGCCGGTTCTGGCGCCGGTTCTGGTGCCGGTGCTGGTGCCGGCGTGGGTTCTGGCTCGGCACAACCGCTAAGGAACATACCTGCTACCAGTATAATTGCTAGTGATATGAAAAACAGTTTCTTCAATTCCGATTCCTCCTCTAATAACTAAATAATTTTCTCCAGCCGCTTTGATTATAATTGTGTTGTATTTTGCTGATGTTCGTACCTCCTTTAGTGATTATTGCGGGTCACTACAGAGTACCCCCGAGTATTGTAGGCAACATTTACTCTGGAGAATGCTACTAAGCGTTTAAATTATATAGCCGAGCCATTTGTAAAGTCAATATTTTCCTGTAAAGGATAAATTTTTACCTTAATTTATCAATCGGTTAGCAAAAATGAAAAATCCCCCAAAACCTTTTTAGGAATTCGGGGGATTTTAGCTTTAAAAGTTGGTAGCGGGGGTTGGATTTGAACCAACGACCTCCGGGTTATGAGCCCGACGAGCTACCACTGCTCTACCCCGCGTTGAAAGACATCTTCAATTATAGACCCTGACAGTCGGCGTGTCAACCCTGCGACTGCTGCTGGCGTTTGCGGTAGTTCTCAATAAAGTGCCGGGCGAACCTGTCGCGACCCAGGATAAGGTCGGTCCCCAGGACCGTCGATTTCACTTTAGCTGCATTGGCGATTAAGACCGTAGCGCCGGCGGCAATAACCATGGATACCCAGGCGTTATTGAGCAGGGCACGGGCGGGCATGCCGAAGGATATATTGCTGGCGCCCATGGTCATGTTGACCCCAATCTCGTCCCTGATGCGGCGGATGGCCTCTAGGACATCCCTGCCGGAGTTCGCCTCGGCGCCGATGGCGAAGGCCATGACATCAATAACGACGTCCTCCCTGGGTATGCCGGCTTTCTCCACGGCCTCCACGATTTTATGGGCGATTTGTACGCGCCGGTCGGCGTTCCTGGGGATACCTTCGTCATCCTGCACCATGCCGATGACAGCCGCCCCGTGCTCTTTCACGAGAGGCAGCACTCTCTTCAGGGAGTGCTCCTCGCCGCTGACGGAGTTGACGAGCGGCTTGCCCTTGTAGACCTTCAGGGCGGCTTCTATGGCGGTGGGGTTGGGGCTATCGAAGCAGAGCGGTGCGTCTACGGCTGCCATCACCACCTTTACCGCCTCCTGCATGAGGGCGACATCATCCACCCCCGGAGCACTGATATTAACATCAAGGATATCCGCCCCGGCCTCGACCTGCTCGATTGCCTCTTTGCGGACGATATCAAGGTCGCCTGCCTTCAGTGCCTCGGTAAGCTTCTTCCTGCCGGAGGGGTTGATGCGCTCGCCGATGAGTACCGTGGGCCGGTCGATGGAGATGATAACTTCTTTTTTCGCACTTGATACTTTGGTTTCCATTGGTCTGTTCTCCTATCTTTATTTGTATACGCCGTATTCTTTGGCGGCGTCCATCATGGCGTGCAGGTTTTCCGGTTTGGCCATGTCGAAGGTGGAGCCGCCGCTTAAAATATAACCGCCGCCCGGCGCGCAGGTCTCGATAAGCTTGCGGCAGTTTTCCTTCATCTCTTTGGCAGTGCCGGTGTAGGCGATGGAAGCGGGTATGTTGCCGGCGATGCAGGAGACTTTACCGACCGTTTTCTTGGCATTAGCCATATCCGTCTGGTCGAACATCCAGATTACGCTGGATTTCGGCATATCGCTGATGTATTCCAGCCGGTTATTATAAGCCCCTTCGGCCACCGGGAAGGGTATCAGGCCTTCTTCGACCATGCTTAGGAGAAGTCTCTTAAAAGTGGGCCAGTAGAAGGTCTCGAACTGCTTGTTGGACATAAAGGTATCATCGCCCTTGTGCAGCGGCATCATGATAACCGGGCAATCGGTCATGTCCGCCATGGAGATGGCACCGTTAAGCAACTGCGGCAGGACGAACTCCATGGCCTCGTGGATTTTCTCCGGCTGGCGGTACATGTCCAGGACCATGCCGTGAGTGCCCCGGAGATTATCGGCAAAGGCATCAAATGGGGCTACGGCCAGACCGCCGCGGAACGCGGGGAAGCCCTTGGCATAGGCAGCCTGTGATGTCTCGAAGGAGGCTTTCTGGAGTACCGGCACGTGCTTACTGGCTTCTTGTATAGCCTTGAGGAATTTCTGGAAACGGGGGTCCTGGCACATGGCCATCAGCCGATGGGGCAGCCCCTCGTAGGATGAGAACGAGGGGACATCGGCGAAGGGCTCAAAAGCCTTCATGGCGCGCGGCAGGTAGCGGCGGAGCTGGAAATCAAACGGGTCTTTCATAAAAAGGTCGTACTCATCGGCCTTCATGTATTCGCTTTCGACATACTGGTAGGCGGAGTGAGAGTCGTCGGGGAGACCGTGGCCGGGCCACTTCATCGTCCTATCGCCCAGGATTTCGCTGATGGGTGCCTGGAAGAAGATGGTGCCGTCGAAGGTGTCCGAATCGTACTCGTCCACGAACTTGAGCCAGGCCCATTTCATTTTTTCGGGGTCGTAGAGGGCCTCTTTCAGGGTGATGCCGGCGTTCATCGCCGGGAACCAGCCGGTGGGTACCGCGCAGGGGACGCGGTCCGGAATTTCCATCTTGACGGCCTTGGCCAGTCGCGTAGCCCGTGCTTTATAGTTCTTTTCCGCTTCCGGGCTATCGAATTTTATACCCTCTCCGTTTATCCACTTTTCGAGGCGCAGGTCCCGTTTCTGCTGCCAGGTTAGCTTTGCCCAGTCGTTCGATCTCGTAAACACTGTTTATAGAACCTCCGTTTATTTTTTATAGACGCCGTATTCTTTAGCGGCGTCCATCATGGCTTTAAAATTCTCGAACTTCCCGTTATCGACGCTGGCACCGCCGCCCAGAATATAGCCGCCGCCAGGGGCGCAATCCTCAATGAGCCGGCGGCAGTTGTCTCTTATCTGGTCAGGCGTGCCCGTCGCTATCGTCGAGGTAGGCACGTTGCCCATGATGCAGCAGACATCGCCGAGGACGCGTTTGGCCTCTTTCATATCGGTCTGGTCGAACCACCACATCACGCCGCTCCTGGGGGTGTCCGCAA
>DAOUDZ010000144.1:0-4501 GCA_034430575.1 Dehalococcoidales bacterium | reverse complement strand
GGCCGAATCCCGCGCCGATATTGAACAGGCGGGCGACATTATTCAGCCTTTCCCCGATTTGCTGGATTTCTTCGGCGGTGAAATTCATGCCGGAGGCGGCGTTAACGAGGTCGGCGGTGTTCTGGCAGGCGATATCGGGTAAGGCCATGTCGAGGAGGAAGGCGCACATCGTGGCGCAGTCGCAGGTGACGGAGCGGACGTCCTGGTTCCACTTGGTCAGCCGGCCCTTGCCTTTGGTGGCCATTCTATCCACCTTTTCAGGGATGGGCACATCGAAAATTTCCTGATAGGCATAGCCCCGGTTGTGGTCGGCGCCGGTATAGGAAGTGGCGTAGTTCAGTCCGTGCGCCTTGGCGCCCCTGACATCGTAGGCGGGCAGCTCCAGCCCCTTTATCTGCATGGCGTAGTCGCCGGTGCCCCTGCCGATTTTCTCGGCGGCTTTTTTCGTGCCCTGTCCCAGGAGCGCGCCGAGGCCTTCCTGGTAGGATATCTTCCGTAGCATCTCAATCACGGCGGCATGGTTGCCGAACTTCAGGTCGAGGCCGTCGGTATCTTTTTTAGTGAGGATGCCCTTTTCGTAAAGCTCCATCGCCCAGCCGATGGCGACGCCCGCCGAGATAGTATCGATGCCGTACTCGTCGCAGAGACGGTCGGCGGCGATGACGGCGGGCAGGTAGTCCACCCCTACCGTGCTGCCCAGCGAGTAGGTCGTCTCGAACTCGGGCCCCTCGCTAAGATAGCCGGCATAAGGCCCCGACGTAACCAGTTTTACCTGGCTGCAGCCGACCGGGCAGTCCTGGCAGTGGGACTTGGTGACAATCATTTTATCCTGGGCATCGTTGCCGAGCCCGGGCACCATGTTAATTTCACCCGTGGCCGTCCAGTTTTTGATGGAATAAATCCCCATTTCCGTCATGGCGTCAACGACCATGGGCGTGCCCGCTTTAGAGAACTGGGGGTAGAGTACCGGGCTGTCTTTCATGGCCTTGTTCATGGTCTGCCGGGCTTTCCTGAAGCCTTCGGCGTCAACGATATCCGGCTTTTTATGTCCGCGCACGGCGATGGCCTTGAGATTCTTGGAACCCATCACCGCCCCCAGCCCCTTTCTACCCGCGGCGCGGCGCTCGTTGATGATGCAGGCCATGGGGATGACCCTGTCGCCGGCCGGGCCGATGCAGGCAACACGGTAGTTATGGTCGCCCAGCTCCTCCTTGATAAAGAGCTGGGTATCGGTGGTCATCATGCCGGCCAGCTTTTCGGCGCTCCTGAATTTTACCTCGCCTTCCTTGATGGCGATGTAGGTGGGTTTCTCCGCTTTACCCTCGATAATAATCATGTCGTAGCCGGCCCGTTTCATCTCGGCGGGGAACTGACCGCCGGCGAGGGCCATGCCCACGGCGCCCGTCAGCGGCGATTTGGCAACCACGGCCATCCGACTGGAGCAGCTGGCGCCCGTGGCCGTCAGGGGGCCGACGGCGAAGATAAGCTTGTTGGCTTTATCCAGGGCGGGCGTATCCGGCTTCACTTCGTCGTACAGACATTTAATCGCAAAACCGGCGCCTCCCAGGTAATTTTTAGCCAGTTCATCCGGCAGGGCCTCTTCTTTTGCCGATTGCTCGGTCAGGTTTACCCTTAATATCTTGCCCGTGTATCCGCCTTTGTACATGATTATGCCTCCTCTATAATTATTCTGGCAGAGTATATTAATATATTTTATACCATCACGGCTCCGCCGTTAACGGCGAAATAATGACCCGTGATGAAGTCCGAGTCTGACGAGGCGAGAAAAACGGCCGTGCCCGGTAGGTCGGAAGGCTCTTCGCGGCGCTTGATGCACTGCAGGTCGATGGTAGCATCGAACGATTGTTTATTGCCTTCCTGCCCCAGGCTGGCCTCGGTGGCCGTGAATCCCGGCCCGATGCAGTTGACGTTAACTCCGGCGGGACCGAGAGCCCTGGCCAGTATCTGCGTCAGGGAATAAACGGAAGCCTTGCTGCAGGCGTAGGCCAGGAGGTTGACGGCCCCGGGCACCTTGAAGACGTCCGAGGCGATATTGATAATTTTACCGCTGCCCTGCTTTTCCATGAGGGGGCCGATGGCCTTGCAGCACAGGTAAGTCCCCCGGACATTTATCTCGAACATGCGGTCCCAGTCCGCCACCGTCCAGTCGTCCCAGCTTCGCCGCTTGACGCCGTAGTACATGGCGGCGTTATTGAGCAGGATATCCACCCTGCCATAGCGCCGCACGACCTCCCCGGCCATCTTCTGAACATCTTTTTCTTCGGAGATATCGGTCAGCATGGCGGCGGCTTCCCCGCCTTTAGCTTTAATTTCCCCCACGGTGCCCTCGGCGCGTTCCAGGCTGATATCCGGGAGCAGCAACCTGGCGCCTTCCTCGGCAAACCGCAGGGCGAATTCCCTCCCCAGGCCGCGGCCGGCCCCGGTGATTATAGCTACCTTGTCCTTTAATACGGGTGACATTAAAGCCTCCTGTTTGTTTCTTGTGGCTATGTTAATCCCCGGCCTGACTGCCTGTCAATAAAAGCCTGCGGCGGGGGATACTAAAGTTCTATTTCCTTCAGGTCTGCGGCGGGTTTAATATCGGCTGCGGTGAGCTCCTGTACCTCCGCTACCGTCCAGCCGGGCGCTATCTCTTTAAGAATGAGTCCGTCTGCCGTTACTTCCATAACCGCGAGGTCGGTGATGATGAGGCTGACGCAACGCCGGGCGGTCAGGGGGTAGGTGCATTCCCTGACGATGCGCGGCTCGCCGTTTTTAGTGGTGTGCAGCATGGTGACGATTATTTTTTTAGCGCCGACGGCCAAATCCATGCCTCCCCCCATGCCGGTGGCCGGTCGGCCCGGCCTCCCCCAGTTGGCAAGGTCGCCTTTCTCCGAGACCTGATAAGCGCCGAGCACCACGATGTCGATATGCCCCCCTCTTATCATGTCGAAGGCCGCCGCGCTATCGAAAAAGCACATACCGGGTAGCGGTGTCACCGGCTGGTCGGAGGCGTTGATAAGTTCGTAGTCCTTTTCTTCGTCGGTGGCTAGGCTTCCATATCCCAGCATGCCGTTCTCGCTCTGAAAGAAAACGGTCATGTCGCCGGGGATAAGGTTGGCGCAGAGGCCGGGCATGCCGTAGCCCAGGTTTACCACCGCACCGTCGATGAATTCTCTGGCTGCCCTCAATGCAATCGTCTGCTCGTCCAGGCGTTCTTTCATCGCGGTACCTCCACGATACGGTTAACGTAAAGATGGGGGGTAACGACAACCTCGGGGTCGAATTGACCTGCCGGCACCAGCTCATCGACTTCAACTATGGTGACTTTGGCGGCCGTGGCCATGACCGGGTTGAAACACCGTGCCGTTTGCCGGTACACAAGATTACCGAGGGAATCGGCCTTATGCGCTTTAATCAGGGCGAAATCGGCGGTAAGGGGTAGTTCCAGGATGTACTCCCGCCCGTCGATGGCCTTCGTCTCCTTGCCTTCCTCGACGATAGTGCCGGCGCCCACCGGCGTGTAGAACCCGCCCAATCCCCCCGCCCCGCACCTTATCCTCTCCGCCAGGGTACCCTGCGGTACCGTCTCAATCTCTACCCTGCCTTCGTTGAACAGTCTTTCCAGGGGAGAGGTGGGGGGCATGCCGCCGAGGGCGGGCATCGACCCTATAAAGTTCCTGACCTGGCCGTTCTCGAAGAGGACGCCGGTGTCCTGATAGCCTTCCGGTTTGATGCGGTGGCTTAGTTCGTAGCCGACACCTGCCATGTTGGCGATGATGGTAAGGTCTTTCGCCCCCTGTCCGGAGAGCGCTACGATGAGGTTGATGGGCAGGCCGCCGTAAGAACCGAAACCCCCGACCATGATGGTAGCGCCGTCGAAAATATCGGCTACGGCTTCGTCACAGTCGCTAAATATCTTCGTTACAGACATGCATTCCCCCTTAAAGACGCGTGGTGCCACCGGGTCTGATTTTACATCTGTACAGGCACAACGTCAATTTTACGCGCTTATACAGATGTTTTTTGACAATAATCAGGATAAAGTGTATATTTTTAGACGGAGCGTGCCAGCAGACACGGACATATTCTGTCCTGAAAGAATTCAACATTGAAAAAGCAAGGAGGAAAACTATGGCACATGGCTTTATGGGAAAGATACTGTGGGTGGATCTTTCCAAGAAACAGCTGAATGACGAACCTCTTGACGAAAAGATGGGCAGGGAATTCCTGGGGGGTTACGGCCTCGGGGCCAGGATTCTGTTCAGCCGGCAGAAAGCCGGCGTCGACCCGCTGGGACCGGACGCCATCCTGGGTATGACCACCGGTGTCCTCACCGGCACCGATGCTATGGGTGGCTCACGGTATGTCATGGTGGGGAAATCACCGCTGACAGGAGGCTGGGGTGACGCCAATTCCGGCGGTAATATCGGCCCGTTCCTGAAATTCGCCGGCTATGACGCGGTATTTTTCACCGGCATAGCGGACAAGCCCGTCTATC
>DAOUDZ010000143.1:0-7170 GCA_034430575.1 Dehalococcoidales bacterium | reverse complement strand
AGGCGCGTCCTGTACGACTACTACGGACGAGTACCCGCTGAAAGTAACGAAAGACCCCTTTTGGTCGCTGAGGGTGTATGAACTGACAGAATCGCTGAACATTAAACCCTGACATTTTCCCTTGACAACAACAACCGACGGCCCCGGCCGGGCCCGTACCACCCGTATTCGAGCATGCGGAAAGGGCTATACCGGCATCGCCTTTAGACAGTTCCTCGGCGATAATAGCCAGATGCGTCATGGAGTTGATGCCGCCGCCGCCGTACTCTACCGGATAGGCAGATGCCTGAACACCGATATCAACGAGTTTCTGGTGAACTTTCTCAACCAGGCTGTAGTCTTCTTCCAATTGTCTGGTAAAGGGTATTATTTCTTTCCTGGTAAAATCCCTTATTGTCTGCCGCAGCTGACGCTGTTCCTCGGTCAAGAGATGCTCTAAATGCAAAACCGCCTCCTTTACAATGCGCTCTCTGATTTTTCAGATAACTTGCGGCTCGGGACGGTAAAGGGTGCAAGCACCCGCAGTATATCACGCCAATAAATATTTATATAATTAATAAATTTCTTCCCCGGACAGTACCAGCAGGTCTTTTGCCATCGGCCCGAATTTCTTTAAAAAGTCCTGGTATTCCTGTGTTTGAGCGGCTTTCTGATTGAATTCCTCAACGCTGGTGACGTGGACGATGCCGCAGTATTTATAGGGAATTTTATCAGCCGACGTACCGGTTATTTTCACCAGTTCATACTTCCTGACAGAGGGCAGGCTGTCAATCAGGGGGCCTTTTTCACTAACGACGTAATCCTTGAACTCTTCATCGGTCACGTCGTCCGCCAGATTATAAAGAATAATACGTTTCGCCACTTTCATCCTCCTTTATTTTATATTTTTAGCAGAGTATCTTCATGCCCCTACAGTTGCTTTTTTATGTTTCCATCCCGTATCTTTCACCAGAGCCAGAGTTACTAGAGCAAAAACAGAAAGGGCTGCCCAGAAGACAAATGGCAGACCCGGATGGATGCTCGCCAGGCTGTTGCCCAGCGGGGGAGAGACAACATTACCGATTTGAGCTATCGTTAAAACAAGCCCCATGGCCGTCCCCGAGTATATCGGCCCGACCCCCTCGGTTTCCAGCATCATGGTCATGATAATCGTCATGAAACCATCCATGAAAATACCTGATAACAGCATCAACGCCCAGATTGCGCTGCCGTCCACTAAGGGCAGGATACCAAAGCAGATGAGCGTCACCACCAGTCCTATATTGAGTATCAGTTTCCTGGAACCGATTTTGTCCGATAACAGCGACAATGGCACGACACACAGTGTACTGATTCCGTAGAAAGCAGCCAGGGTACCATCGGCGCCGGCTACCTCCCATCCCTTCTCTCTTAAGTAGAGCGGAAGATAGCCGGTCATTCCTATAATGCAGCTGCTGCGAAACAGCAGGGTTATTCCCAGCAGCCACAGGGCTTTGATACGCACCATTTTTGAGAACGCCTGACGAAACGGCACCGTACTGGAGGATTGAGCAATCGATTCAACCTCGTCAGGGTCTCTGCGGAAGAAAAACCAGACTATACCTATGAAGACACCAATCACTCCGTACAGGTACATCACGTTTTCCCACCCGCCCAGCAGCGGTGACAGCAGCGTGGCACTTATCATCGGCCCCAGCATCAGACCGGCACCCATACCCACGGCGGATATACCCATGGCCGTGCCCAGATTCCGCCCTTTGAACCACATGCCTATCACCTTGATCATGTTAATCGGCACTATCAACCTGACGATTCCGTTAAGAAAAACGGTAAACGCAAGGGTGGAAAAACTGGTCGATAGACCTCTCAAAGCACCAGTTATTCCCGTGAGTATGCAGGAAATGGGAAGGATAATCTTCACCCCGAACCTGTCGCCGAGTACCCCGCCGATTATGCTGAAAAAGACGCCGGCCAGACTGGCCAGACCCCAGATGGCACCTATCTGCACCAGATTTAATCCCAGGTCTTCCGACATCTCCTGAAAGAGGGCCGGCAAACAGGAAAACGGTATGGACGTTACCATTGCACCGGTCACTGCAGTGAATGCCAGCATATACCATCTATAGGAGGATTGACGCTTTTCTAACACGCGGATTCCTGCCTTGAAATATCAATCTTATAACGTTTTATCCATGTCCGCCATCGACGAGGAAGGTCTGCCCCATAATCTGGTCGGCCAGGTCCGATGCCAGATAGGCTACCATATTGCCGACATCTTCGGGGGTGGTAGCCCTGCCGGTCGGCACCGTGGCTACGGCGCGGTCAATTTCACCCGGAGGGAAGTCCCCGGCCTGCATGAAGTTGGTATCCCCCACCCCCGGAGCCACGGCGTTCACATTTATGCCGGAAGATATAACTTCCTTGGACAACCCTTTCGTGAAGGCGATAATCGCCGCCTTGCTGGCGCCGTAATGAACGCAACGGGGCATGCCGCTGATGCCGGCGCCGGAGGTTATATTGATAATTTTACCGCTCTTGCGCTCTATCATCTGGGGCAGGACGGCCTGGGTGCAGTAAAACACCCCGTAGATATTCAGATTAATCACCTTTTCCCAGTTCTCTTCAGGCGTCTCGACGAAAGGCGTCGGCCTGGTGGCCTGCCCGGCGTTGTTTACCAGGATATCGATTTTCCCGAACTTATCCAGGGCCTTCTTCACCATGTCCTTTACTTCGGCGTTTTTGGTGACATCGGCTTTAATAGCTAGGTCTTTACGGCCAAGAGCCTCAACTTCAGCGGCCGTCTTCTGCACGCCATCGAGGTCTATGTCATTCGCCACGATATCGCACCCCTGTTTCGCCAGAAACAGGGCTATGCCCCTGCCGAAACCCTTCTGGCTACCGGTTCCGGTAACCAGCGCCACTTTGTTTTCCAGACCCAGTTCCATCTCGTTCACTCCTTTATAACATTATATTTTTCATTTCTGCCTTCGTATTTTACTAATCAATCGGCAATAAAGCAAAACAATATAACAGGCCGCTCACTTTCCCCGTCTCCACCAGTTATTTCCCGATCTGCTGAAATACCCGATATCTAATATTGTCACCCGAACGGCAACAGCCGAACCCCGCCGGATATAAAATCGGGCTACTCTTTTTTCCTTTTGAATATATTCAATAATGTGCTATAATCCCGCAGATGGAATATGAGAGGAGGAGTAACCGCAGAAGATGGCCGAATTGAAATACTCCAAGTATATAATTACCGACCCCAAGCCCCCACCCCCGGAAATTAAAGAAAAGCTGGAGGCGGAGCGCGCCAGAAGGAAGTCCAACATAAAGTCGACCCACCTGATGTCGGTCGATGACGAGATTGTGAAAGACTTTTTCTACGTGGACTGCAACTGGCTCTGGAGCGGTTCCGCGGAAGATACCGCCGAGGAACCTCATGCCCATGACTTCGACGAGGTGATAGGGTTCGTCGGCTCCAACCAGGAAGACCCGCACGACCTGGGGGGAAAGATAACTATCTGGCTGGACGATAAAGAGGAAGTCCTGACCAAAAGCTGCCTGATATTCGTGCCCGCGGGCACCAGGCATTGCCCGATTCTGTTCAACAGGATAGACCGTCCCGTGTTTTTCGTGACGATATCACCCGTCAAGAGATACACCAGAAAAGCCGAAGACAGCCAGCCGGCCGCCGGTACTGCGAGAGACCCTTCGGCGCCCAAATATACCATCATTACCGAGACCAGGGAAATGTTTACCGTGGCCGCTTCCGAAGACGGGGCACCGCCGCCCCCACCGCCACCGCCACCCAACCCTTCGTTAAGGTCTGCCCGCGTCCTGCATCTGGAAGACGACATGGCCAAGGGGTCCTTCTACGTGGACTTCGTCTGGATATACGAAGGTTCCGGCGCGGCACCGGCCCCGGAGCATACCCATGATTGGCCAGAGCTGATAGCGATGGCAGGATGCGACCCCGAGCATCCGCGCGACCTGGGCGGTAAAATGAGCATCGTCCTGGGCGATGAAAACCATATCATCGAAAAAAGTTCCCTGGTCTGCATCCCGAAGGGCCTGGCGCACTGCCCGTGGAAATTCATGGATATCAAAAAACCCACGCTGGTCTTTACCGCGGGGCCTTCCGCCATGTATTCGGGCTCGCACAAGAAGGACTAGAATTCATTACGAATGATATAGAGAAGGCCTGCCTTTCAAAGGCAGGCCTCGCTTTTATTAACATTTCTGCCGTTTTCTCGGCTTTAGCCGCAGGAAATTCGCCTATTTTCCCGTAACAGGGTGTTTATAGTGATAAGGCACATGATAGCCCGATGGGTACGGGTGGAAGGCGGTCGGCAGGGCATCGGCATCGGGCATGGGCATCCATCCCATCAGCGGCATATTCAACCAGCCGTCCTCGAAGGGCGTGCAGAAGGTATTATTCCAGTGCAGCAGTGAAAATTTCCATGTGCCGTTTTCTCTGACATATTCGCAGTCGTTCCTCCCCTGTACCCAATCTATCGTTGGCTCGGAGAAAAATATGTACACAATCCAGTGGCCCCGGGCGGTGTCCCCGTCGATGGTAATGACCGGCTGCCCTACCAGGTGACCGTCATGCCGTTCCTTCCTTTGAGCCAGGGTTTCCAGGTAAATCCTGGAGAAATTTACTTTCCCTTTCATCACCCCGGAGAACCGGACTTCTACCTCGGCATCTTCCGTAAAGAAGTCCAGCGCTTTCTTGAATTCGAGGTTATCAAGGCAGGAAATATAGTCCCGGTGCAACTTCTTGACTTCTTCAAGGTCTTCGATGGCCCTGACCCTTTTTCCCAGTTCATCCAGATTCACGCGAACTCCCCGCAAGCGGCCTGATTGCGTTTTACTCCACCAGCCTTTTCAAGGCTTCTTCATCGGTAACAACGATGCGGCGACGCTCCAGCCTGATAGCTCCCTTCGCCTCCATGACCCGGAGCGACCTGTTGACCACCACCCGGCTGGTACCCACCATGGCCGCCAGGTCCTGCTGCGTAAAAAGCGGCAACAGGTTTTCCCCGGCTTTAGACTGCTTGAGAATCAACCTGGCCAGCCGACTGATAACCTGGTCGAAAGACAGCACCTCCACCAGGGACGAATCACGGCGGACTTTAGCGGCGAGGGCTTCGGCCACGTTTAGAGCTACCTGGGGATACTTCGTGAAAAGGAACTTCATATCCTCTTTCCTCATCGCGTAGAGTCGGACGGGCGTCATCGCCAGCATATCCATGGCGCTCCCGCCGCCGTCGAAGGTGGATACATCATTTAACGATTCTCCCCGGGAGGCTATATTAAGTATCTGCTCTTTACCGTCAACCGACCGCTTGTAAACCTTCACCGCCCCGGATATTATCAGGTACATATACTCGGACTGGTCGCCTTCAAACAGGAAAATCTGCCCCTTTCCTATTTTCTTCTCAAAGGAGATATATTTCCTGACATTCTCAAGCTCGTCGGGGCTCAAGCCGGCAAAATATCTTATTTGCGCCAGTTCCTCATATGAGACTGCCATAAAACATCTCCCTTACAAGCGAAGATATACCGGGAATTAAATCGGCCCTTAGCAAATAATGTAAGTAACCCTGCTGAATTTGTCAAACACCGTGCTTGCCCGGAGGCAGCGCATACTCCAATCGCAAGGCATGCGTGTATATTCAAAGGCTGAAACACGCATAATTGATGAGGGGCTTACTCTTTTGACTTTTCTATGTCAAGGAAGAAAGCCGGCCTGAAGGGATCCCATCTGCCCACTAAACGGTCATAAGCGGGCTGGGGGAATGTCTTCTTAAAGATACGGTAGTAATACAGTTCTTCCACCGAGGACAGATACGGATTCCCCGCGGTGTTGTTGAATTTCTCCAGTTCCGCGGGTGATACTTCCTTCTCGGCCTGCGCCCGCATGATGTAGGCCACGCCGGAACCCTGCGCGAAGAACCGCTTCGTCTGATAGATAATATGGTCGGGCAGGCAGCCCTCAAATGCCTGGCGGACAATCCATTTGCCTGTCTGCTCTTCACCATGAATTTTATATTGTATCGGAATCTTAAGACTGAAGTCCATTACTCTTGCGTCGAGGAAAGGTGTGCGGCTTTCGTAATTATTAGCGGCATTAAGCCTGTCGAGTCTCTGCAAGGCCGTATTGTAGGCTACATTGATGAGTTTATCAACAATGCCGGCGACTTCCTCCGGATTGCTTCCTTGGCGGAACTGGCCGTCATAACCGCCGAAAAACTCGTCGGCACCTTCGCCGGTGAGGACGACCTTTGTGTGCGGACTGACAAAACGCCCGGCGAGAAAATTAGCGACCGCCCCCTGGACGCAGCTTTCTTCGTACATTTCCTGGTGGTGAATGGCAAGCGGTAGTATCTCCTTGATTTCCTTCTCTCCGAATATCAGGATATGGTGCTTGATACCCAGGTATTTGGTCACGTCTTTAGCCAGCGGGAGGTCCTGTCCTTCCTCCATGCTGACCGTAAAGCACTCTATATCCGGCTGTATTTCATGGGCCATATAGGCTATCAGGCTACTGTCCAGACCGCCGCTCAAGAGCACACCGCCAACGGAGTTATCTTTCAGGCGCTTTTCAACGGCTTTCATCAGGAGGTCTTTTATTACCTTTTTCCCCTGCTCATAGTCTTCGAACTCGGGGGTTTCTACAGCCTCGGACGGGTATTTCCTGAATCCCTGCTCCCGGGAGTATACATATCCCGGGGGGAACTCTTTTACATCTTCGACCATGCCGACCAAGGCTTTTGCCTCGGAGGCAAAGCATAATTTGCCGTCGCTGTGCCCGTAGTATAGCGGCTTAATGCCGGCCCAATCGCGGGACAATATAAGCTGTCCGCCGTCCGATATGGCACAGGCGAAGTCCCCATCAAGTTTTCCGGCAAACCGGATGCCGTATTTTTTATATAAAGCAATTACCGCCTCGGCATCGGTCATCGTGCCTTTTTCAGAATTATAGACACGCCCGTCGATGACTGCCGCGACCTCATCGTCGTAGGCATGGTGAGTGCCGTCCTTACAGCTTCCGCCCACGTTCAACTCAAGGCAACCAAGACTCACCGGGCTCTGTATATTAACCCATGTCTCGTTGGGGCCGCGGTAGCTGATTTTCTCCATCATTCTTTTCAGTTCGCCGCTATCGTTTCCAAGTACTCC
>DAOUDZ010000142.1:0-14344 GCA_034430575.1 Dehalococcoidales bacterium | reverse complement strand
GACAGCACACGGCGCTGACATTTGTTTACCCGTCGGAGCGATACCCGCCATCTCACCCTTGAATGTACCCGTCAACGTGTAAAAAACCGCGACCAAGTCCCCTTCGGCAACCATATATTCAATTTTTTCTTGGAAGTCCGGGAAGGCGGTCCTCATACCAGTGAACGATTGCTTAACACCTTCCAGCCCTTTGACATCTTCCGCAGCAAATCCATGAGAGACATAGTCTGGGGCGAAAAGCTCGGGCAATACCGACCAATCTTCTTTGTTTACTGCCTCATTAAGACGGCGGACGGCTGCTTTGTTCTCTTCTATTGACATTTTATTTTCTCCTTTCTTTGTATTTATTTACTGGGTCGGGATTGGAATACCCAGCTGCTGATAAAGGGCGAGCGAGTCCATATATGGCCACACTTCTACCTGCTTGCCGTCTTTGAAGCGGGCGAAACCAGCATGAGGAAATGCCATTTGCTTGCCTGTTGGAGCGATACCTGCCATCTCACCCGTGAATGTACCCCGCATCATATACTGAACCGCTACCATGTCACCTTCGGCAACCATATCCTCAATCGTAATATGCAGGTCGGGGAAAGCGTTCCTTGTCGCGGCGACGTATTGCTTGAGGGCCTCCGGGCCTTTCGTCTCCGGAGTAGCATGCAAGACGAAGTCAGGTACCACAAGCTCATCCACTATCGCCAGGTTCCCCTGGCTGAATACCTCATCATTCATACGGCGAACATTGGCTTTGTTCTCTTCTACTGACATTTTGTTTTCTCCTTTTTTCAAATTTCATTGATATAGTACCTTTATTCCTTTTATTCAATAGACACTACCCCCTTCACATTACTCCCGGAAGCAAAGAAAAAGGGCGCCAGCTACCGCAGTATTTGCATAAGCAGTGCCGGTGCCCATATAAGACGCCTAGCGCCAAACCAACTCATTGGTGTTGTTCTTTATGGGTCAGAATTATTACGCATGGGTACGATTATACTCCTTTTTCCCTGTTTGTCAACTCCGCCGTTTTATACGATATACTACGTATGGCAGGTGGGGAAAACAAAGGGATAAGCCGCGGATGATACGAGGGCGGTATGGGTGGGAAAAGATAACAACGAGGGGCGGTTGTGGGGTGGACTAAAATAACTGGCCTATAATGTCGCTGAATACCTTGCGCAGCCTCTTCTTGGCGCTTCTAAATTTTTCCGAATCCCATTCTGTAACTTCTTCCTCGCCGAAATCCTCCCCGTCCAGGTACGCCGAAAACCGGAGTTCAATTTGTAAGGCCTCTACATTATCCATGTTTCCGTAATGCCGGGTAATGTACCCTCCAATAAACCTTTCATTCCTGGTCACACTAAAACCGTGCTTGCGTAATGCTCTCTCGAAACACGCCATAAGACGCTCCGAACAGGTAGTATCGTTAACATTACCGAGACAGACGTCTGCCAGAGGAAATGCAAGATGTGTCCCGAAACTATGCAGGTCGAGCAGATAAACCCGACGGTAATCCCGAATCATTTTATTCAGTATCTGCGTCAGTCGTTGGTGATAGGGAATGTAATACCTGTTTATTCGTTCTTCTATTTCGTTTTGCTCCGGCTCTACATTATAAAGAGCGCTTTTCCACGAATTCTCTTGAGAAATAACGGATGACGTCTGGGGTCCGAATAACGGTGCCTTTAATCCACGGTTTAAATTAACCACATATCGGCTGTGGGTAGCTTGAAGCACGGTAATACCCAGTTCCGGCAGAAAATCGTATAGCTTCTCCAGATGTGGGTCCATCTCGGTTAAAATCGGGCAGGGGTCTTTCTTGAACTGTCTATGGATATTTCGGGGAACATGGGTGCCGCTATGAGGCAGGCTAGCAACTATGGGGAGTCGGACTTGTGCCGGAATATGAAGGTTGTATAGTTTCACTCCACCGTCGATTCGCCGCCATAGACCCGCTTTTTCCAGCTGACCCCGGCTCCGACCAAGCGCTTTCCGCCGGCGTAGAGAGCGCTGGCGACCAGGAACGCAAAACCGAAGGGATGAAGGATTGCCGAAAACACCGGCTCCTTGAACCGGTTATCGACAAGTCCCCTCATAATCAATATCACGGCCACCTGAAAGATAATAAAGCCCCGCCAGACGGAAGGCGCCGTCAGCGTAATATACTCGTTCCAGAGCCAGTAAAACGGGGCCAGGAAGAAGAAGTAGCCGGCGGCCAGCAGCGCGAATAAGCCCAGCCGGGACATCGCCGCCACGGAATACGTCCACTTGATAAACCCCTCCCACATCGCCCCGATGCTGCGGTACATATTGCAGGAGACCACCGGCGAAAGGTCGATAGCCACATGGCGGCCACCGTGACGGACGGTCTCCATCCCCAGCCAGACATCTTCCAGGATTCTGGATTTCACCGCCTCGTGTCCGCCCATCTTCCAGTAAGCTTCCCTGGGGAAGAGCAGGAACTGCCCGATGGCCAGCGAAGGTCTCGGCTTTTTCATACGATGGAGCCACCATAACGGCACCCAGCTAAGTATGACGAAGTAAAGCACCGGTATGGCGATGCCCTGCGGGAAGGAATTAGCCAGCTGACGCGGGAAGCCGGAAAGCAGGGAGGTCTTGAGCTTCAAGGCCAGGGAAAGCACGCTGCGCAGCATATGGGGGGCGTGGATCGTATCCGCATCCACGAACAGAAACCAGTCGCCGCGCGCCTGCTGCGCCAGTTGATAGCAGGCAAAAGGCTTGCCCGCCCAGCCCTCGGGAAGGGGCTCGCCCCTGAAAAGCCGGATACGGTCGTCAACGGCGACTATCTCGCCGACGATGGCCGCCGTATTATCCACCGAGTTGTCGTCCAGCACCAGCACTTCGTAGTTGGGATAGTCCTGTTTCTGGAGGGACTCCAGGCAGTTCGCTATATTCGCTGCTTCGTCCCGCGCCGGAACCATGACGGAGATAAGGGGCACCGGACTGGGTACTTTACTTTTTCGGCTGGGCTTCTTGAGGCTCCTTAAATTGAGAATGAGATTAACCAGGAAAACCACCAAACCAGCCGCTATTACAAACTGGTATAACATAATCCAGCCTTTCTAGATGATGGATAGAGTTCCACGAATAACCGATTGCAACCAGCGGACGAGTCTTCCCCGGAAACCAGGAAAGGTGTGAAGGTCATTAAAGTGCTTCACGGCAAATACCGCCAGTATACAAAGCATCAGGAGAGTTTCCCACGAACTTCCCCGGTTGACAACCAGATAAGCCATCGAACCGGCGGCCCCGAAGATGACCGTCCAGGCATCGACCTCTATAAGGAGCGCGCCCAGGACTATGCAGACAATGAAAGCCAGCAGCACCTCGTGCTGGGGAAGCGCCAGAAGCACACCGAAAGCAACGGCCACCGCCTTGCCGCCGTGCCATCGGAGAAAAGGCGAGAAAGCATGACCTGAAATGGCACTCATGCCCACAATCACAACAGCGATATCAGGCAGGCCGAAGACTGAATGCGCCAGGGAAACGAAGGGCACTCCCTTGGCTACATCCAGGAATACGGCCAGGTAACCTATCTTCCCGCCGCCCGCCCGGAAGATATTAGCGGCACCGGGATTACCGTCACCGTAGTCCCTGGGGTCTTTGCCCAGGAACCAGCGACCGACGACTATGGAGAACGGGATAGACCCCAGACCGAAAGCGGCCACGGCCAGCAAAGACATCTTAATTGCTTCCATACCCTACCGTTCCCGTTTGATAATTATACCTTGAATGTCTTGGTATAACATAAAACAAAAACACCGCGGCCGTCAAGTGGCCCCGGTACAGTCGCGTTTTCGCAGCGCCACCAGCCGCAAAATACCCAGCCAGATACTACCCACAACGCCGATAAAGATGCCCACCGGAGTGAAAAGCAGGATAACATCGGATACTATCACGTGGAAAATACGCCAGGGCACGCTCTGCGTCGCGTCAGCGCCCCCGAACCACCCGGTCAGAGGAAGCGCCACTTCCATATACAGGAATGACAGAACGATGGCGCCGACAAAGGAAACGAAAAGGAGAATCAGGAAATGCCATATTTTCCGCCATCCGCGTACCAGTGCGGTCAATAGAATTGTAACCGCCACCCAGCCGAGAATGATGCCGGTGGGATTATCCAGACCAACGAAGACAATACATATTATCAGCGCTAAAAACAGGGCAAGCAAGACGCGGGTTGTCAGTCGGGAATTTTTCAGGTCGGAGAATCTCTGTAATATTCTATGCACGGCTGGTCCTGACCGGAACGGTCTTTATCTATCCTAATACCTGCGACGCATTTTAGCAAGGACGATAACGACCATCGAATCCCGATACTGGCGGGACGATGGGAAATAGGGTATAATTGGGCGTAAGCCGAAGGGAAATCACGATGAAAACATTCTTACGCGAAATCCTGATAACGATAATACTGGCTCTGGCGATATTCTTCGTGGCGCGGGGAACCATCCAGACCTACGAGGTATTTATGACCAGCATGGAGCCAAGCTTCTACGAAGGCCAGCGGGTGGTGGTTAATAAAGCCGCCTACTGGGAATGGGTGGGAGAACCGGAGAGGGGCGACGTTATCATCTTCAAAGCGCCCAACGGAAGCAACGAGGACTTCATCAAGCGCGTTATCGGTCTCCCCGGCGATACGGTAGAGGTGAGGGATAATGCCGTTTACGTTAACGACGTGGCGCTGGACGAGCCATATATCATGAATCAGCCTGCCTATAACATGCCGAAAAGAGAAGTCCCGGAGGACAAATACTTCGTCCTCGGCGACAACCGCAACCACAGCAACGACTCGCACAACAACTGGTGGGTCGACCGCACCGCTATTCACGGCAAAGCCTGGCTGTCTACCTGGCCGCCGGACCTGTGGGGAATCATCCCCGAATACTCCCTCGGCAACCAGGTAGCCAGCGCCGAAAATTAAGCGGATACGGTCCGGAGTTACAGATGACAGATAGCGTCGAGCAGATGTTCGAGAAGTCGGGAGCTCTACTCAAAGGGCACTTCCTGCTGACTTCCGGGCTGCATTCGCCGGTCTACTGGGAAAAGGCCCGTGTCCTGCAATTTCCCGAATACACGGAGAAGCTCTGCGCCATGATTGCCGAACACTTCCGCCAGTCCGGCGTGCAGGTGGTGGCCGGTCCTACCACGCCCGGTATAATCCTTGCCTACGAGACCGCCCGGCAACTCGGGGTACGGGGCATCTTTGCCGAGAAAGACGAATCCGGCGGCAGGGTATTCCGCCGCGGCTTTAAAATCGACCCCGGAGAAAAGGTGCTCGCGGTGGACGACATTCTCACCACGGGGGGTTCGGTTCGCGATGTCGTGTCGGCGGTGGAAAAGGCGAGGGGCAGGGTGATAGGAATAGGCGTGCTGGTCGACCGCTCCGCGGGAAAGACGGACTTCGGCGTCCCCTTCTACGCCTGCCATCAAACGGAAGCGGTCACCTACCCGCCCGAGAAATGCCCGCTCTGCGCCGAGGGCGTCCCGCTGGTCAAGCCCGGGAGCAGCCGGCAGAAGTAAGGCTGAAATGTTCTGCTAACAATCCCTCGATAGAAAATTAATCTGTAGTAATTAATTAACCTCACCCCCCTGCGTCCCCCTCTCCTGGCGAGGTTATCAGGAGAGGGGGAATATATAAAAAGAGGGGCTGGCACCCCTCTTAAACGCCCGGCTTATAAGGGGCGGATATTTTACGGGATAAGCCGCGGATGGTACGAGGGCGGCCCGGGTGGGAAAAGATAAAAATACGAGGGGGGTGGGAGCTGGATTCCCGTCTTCACGGGAATGACAGAGTGGAATTTCTGAATTCCATAAGGAGGTCCGTCATGGAAACCGCCGCCATCATCGCCGTAGTAATAATCGCCGCCATCCTGATTATCATCGTGGGAATCGCCTTGAGCAGCTATATCAACCGCCTCAAGTACGAGAGAAAATTCCGGGATTGGCGCGACGAGGAGATACTGAAATGGCAGGCGGAGATAGAGCAGGCCCGAAAGTCCGCCGTAGCGCAGAGTCGGGCCGTCCTGGGCGGCAAGTTCACCGAGCAGATGGTGCCCTATTTCCCCGACTTCCGATACGACCCCACCGAAGTCAGATTTATCGGCAGTCCCATCGATTTATTAGTATTTCCCGGCCTGGCCGCGGGCGAACCCCGGGAAATCGTCATTCTGGAGATAAAGACCGGCAAAAGCGCCCAGCTTACCCCGGCGCAGAAGAAAATCCGCCAGCTGGTGGAAGAAGGCATGGTACGCTGGGAAGAGATTTATAGAGTGAGTGAGGGGGAGGGGTAAAAGACTACGGGATAAGCCGCGGATGACACGAGGGAGGCATGGGTGGGAATAGATATCTAAAGAGAGGGGGGTGGGGTGGATTCCCACTTTCGCGGGAATGACACGTTTTATTACCGGGATTGCTTCGTCACTGCGTTCCTCGCAATGACGTCAAGTCCGCCCGAACTCCCTCTCCAGTTGGCCGGAACTCAAATGGATGATGGTGGGTCGACCGTGGGGGCAGGTATGGGGACTGGCGCACTGCTCCAGCTGCCGCACCAGCGACCGCATTTCGTCGTCGGATAACATCTGCCCGGCCCTAATCGCCCCGTGACAGGCAATCGACGCCACGATACGCTCCTCCCAGCGACTCTTCGACTCCCCCGAAAGCTCTTCGAGCAGCTCCCGCAGCATAGCCGGCCAGTCGTCCCCGGCCAGCAGCGCCGGCACCGCCCGCACCAGATAGGAACGGTCGCCGAACTCTTCAATCGAAAACCCGAACTCCGCCAAGCTATCCAGACACCCTTTAACAGCCGCGTCCTGTCGCGGCGTAACCTCGAATGTCGACGGCTCCAGCAGTCCCTGCACCTCCGGCTTCCTCTGCTCCCGCTGCCGCTGCACCGATTCGAATCGAACCCGCTCGTGGGCGGCATGCTGGTCGACGAGGTAGAGTCCGTCGGGTCCCTCGGCCACGATGTAGCTGCGCATGACCTGTCCCACGACCCTCAACACCGGCAGGGACGCCAGCAAAGGCCGTACAGCTTCGGGGGGAGAAGCCGCTGGCTCCCCACCCCCGGACAGCGACCAGATCTGCTGAAGTCCGGAGGCCGGCGCTTTATAAGGGGCCGCTACATCCTCGATTTTCGGCACGGGCATCTGCGCCACCAGGGCCTGCCGCACCGCCCTCTGGACGGCCCGGAATACTTCAGAGTCGCTGCGGAATTTCACCTCGCTCTTGGCGGGGTGGATATTAACATCCACGTCCTCCGGGGGTATCTGTATATTCAGCGCGACCACCGGGTGCCTGCCCACCATGAGGAGTCCGTGATAGGCCTCCTCCACCGCGTAAGAGAGCAGCCGACTGCTCACCCAGCGTCGATTTACAAAAAAGCTCATGTATCCCCGACCGGACCTGCCTAGCTCCGGCGAGCCGACCATCCCGGTTATCTTAACGCGGGAAGTCGACTGACCGTCCGACCACTCCCCTCCCGGATACTTAATCGGTAGCATCTTATCGGCCGTCGCCACGCCGTAAACATCGATGATACTTTCGAGCAGCCGGCCCCTTCCCGAAGTCCTCAACTTCTCTTTACCGTCGACCGACAGCACAAAACCCACCCCGGGAAAGGCCAGCGCGTACTGGCTGACGATGTTGGCAACATGGCTGCTTTCCGTGGGCAGCGACTTCAGAAATTTGAGTCGGGCCGGCACCCTGCGGAATAGTTCTCTTACGGTAACCGTGGTTCCCCGGTTGCGCGCCTGACTCTTCTGCTGAAGGATATTGCCGCCTTCCAGACTGACGCAGGTTCCCGCCTGTTCGCCTCCGGCGCAGGTGAGCACCTCCACCCCGGCCACGGTAGCGATACTGGGGAGCGCCTCGCCGCGAAATCCCAGGCTTTCGATATTCTGCAAATCGGACGGACTTCTTATCTTGCTGGTGGCATGTCGCTCGAAGGCCAGGGCAACCTCATCGGACGGAATCCCGCTGCCGCTATCCGTCACCTTTATAAGGCTTATACCACCACCCCTTATCTCCACCTCTACTCGACTTGCCCCGGCGTCCAGGGCGTTCTCCACCAGCTCCTTCACCACCGAAGCCGGCCTCTCCACCACCTCCCCGGCGGCTATCTGGCCTACCGTTTCTTTATCCAGAACTTTTATGGTCATCTTACCAAAACCTTACACGTTTCCGTGTATACTGTCAAGGGATTTTATCGATTTCTTAAAGTTTAACCTTTTGTACTCGGCGAGTCAAAGGGGTTTTTCCTGCTGTTGTCATTGCGAGGAGCGTAGCGACATGGCAATCTCTATTCCACTTCTGGCAAATGATTTTTATTGTGAACCTATCCCCCTGACCCCCTTCCCTTGGGTATCGGTGAAGGGAAGGGGGCAATAAAGAAAAGAGGGGCTGCGCCCCTCTTCGCAGGCTACTCCCCTTTTGGGGTATTGACGTCCCTCTTTCGTAAAGAGGGATAAGAGGGAGATTTTATCCCCCCGTCCCTCTTAAACGCCCGGCTATCAAAATACCTTGAACTAAATTCTTTAAGTGGTAGAATAGATGCATGTGGTTATCAATTATCGTTGCTCTTATAGCTCTGGTTATTCTATTCCTTGCCTTCTTAGGAGTTTTTGGCAGATTCCCCGATAACTGGGAATGGGCCGGATTTGTGCTCGCAGGCATTGGAATAGCGATGGCAGTGCCATCAATATTTCAATCGTTATGGGGGCGTCCATTTTTAAGAACACGATTTGAAAACGGAGTAGATAAAGCAAATAGGTTTTTGCCAGTATATTTGGATAACCCGCCAGTAAGAAACCGAATATTGAAAAGATTGGGAATCAGACGTGATACAATCCAAAGCCTTACAATTCACTTCCAAATCAAGGAAGCTGGTAGTGGAAAGATAATTGTTCCTATACGCCAAGCAAGAATTTACTCTGATGACGACCCTAACGACATGGGGAGAGACCGTATAGCGCTACCACCCACATTTAGCGTCGCTGCAAGTGTCATGATTGTCAGATGGGACATCCAAAAGAAAAAAGCTCTCATTCCACCCGACAGACTTAGGACAGAGTACCCACTTGATTCCGGTCGGTATATAGTTGATATTTCCCTAATAGTAGATGGTGACCCTACTATTGTCTCCCGCCAGTTTGTTGTTGGTCAAAAAGCAGATGATTTAAGTTGGATTAAGACAAAATAATTAATTTTTATGGGGGGCGGGGGGAAGACCAGGGGCTAAGCAGAGAATGATACAGGGCGGCCTGGGTGGGAATAGATAACAAACGAGGGGCGGGGGGTCCGGATTCCCGCTTTCGCGGGAATGACATGGTGAGAGTTTGCTTCGCTGCACTCGCAATGACAGGCGTGGCGGGGGTTAAGGGGAGGCGGGGTAACTAAACCCTCTCCCTTTTCGCTAAGCTCAATAGAAAAAAAATGACTTTTATCTATTGTTAGTTGTTGGTTTTTAGTATACAGTTAACCTTAGATAGGAGTTACCGGTGCCGGGTGCCGGGTGCCGGGTGCCGTGGGAAAATTAACAGAACTCAAAAACGAATAAAAACGAATCAGCTTCACTTTGAAGCTAAACAATCAAGAAAAAAATTCTTAAAAACGAATAACGAATACCGGTAACAGGATAAGGATTTAGAGTTATCTCTCACACCTTCTCTATCTTCGCAAAGCTCAATAAAAACCTCTTCACGCCCTCCCCTTCGAAGGCCACCACCACCTCGGCGTCGTTCTTGGTCTTCTGATAGCCCACCACCACACCCTCGCCGAACTGCTCGTGCCGAACGTGGTCGCCCGGCTTGAACTCGGCGACCCTGCCTTTAAGCTCTTCAGACTTATCCCTGGCCTCAGAGGTCGTATTCGCCCAGCTGTCCTCACCTTCCCTGACACTGCTGGTAGTAATCAGTTCCGACGGTATGTCCTGCAAGAAGCGGGAGGGGCGGTTGACGGCGCTGGAGCCCATTAAACGCCGGCGGAACGCCCGCACCAGGTACACCCGCCGTTTCGCCCGCGTAATCCCCACGTAGCAGAGTCGCCTTTCCTCCTCAAGCTGGGCGGGGTCGTCAATCGACTTATAGTGCGGCAGGATGCCGTCCTCCATACCGACGATGAACACCACCGGGAACTCCAGTCCCTTGGCCTGGTGCAGGGTAATCAGGGTAACGGTCTCGACCCTCTCCTCAAGGTCGTCAATGTCCGAGACCAGCGCCACGCCCTCCAGAAAAGCCGAAAGGCCCTCCATCGGCGGCATGTCGCGGTATTCCTGGGCTACCCCGCGCAGCTCCAGAACGTTCTCCCAGCGGTCTTCCCCGTCCACCAGTCCCGCCAGATAGTGCCGGTAGCCGGAGCTCTCCACAACAGCGTCGAACAGCTCGACCAGTT
Source organism: Dehalococcoidales bacterium (assembly GCA_034430575.1). Classification (GTDB taxonomy): domain Bacteria; phylum Chloroflexota; class Dehalococcoidia; order Dehalococcoidales; family RBG-16-60-22; genus JAFGPF01. The sequence continues at coordinate 3,940 of DAOUDZ010000142.1, read as the reverse complement.
TCAACTCACGACTTTTCTCGATGAATCCCTCCACCATCACGGCAAAACCTATCAGCACCTTGACCGTCCTCGAACTGAACGGAAGGTCGACCGCGGAGTCCCTGGACTCCGCCAGCAGCTGCAGCGCCCGGTATTCGGGGACGCCCTGCGAGCGCGCCCACTGGGTAAGCTCGTCCAGGCTGCGCTGCCCGATGCCGCGCTGGGGGACGTTGATGATGCGCAGCAGGCTCACGGAATCGCAGGAGTTCTGGATAAGCCGCAGATAGGCGATGATGTCCTTGACCTCGCGTCGCTCGTAAAACCGGGTCCCCGCCACCAGCTTGTAGGGCATGCCGTAGCGGATAAAGGCTTCTTCAAGCACCCTCGACTGGGCATTAGTGCGGTACATCACGGCGCAGTCGCCCGGCTTTACCTCGCCCCGACCCATCAAGTTGTCAACCTCGTTGACGACGTACTGGGCTTCTTCCTGCTCGGTGTAGGTCTCGATAACGGCGCAGGGCATCCCTTCCTCGTTTTCCGTCCACAGGTCTTTGGGCTTGCGATTGCGATTCGCCGAGATGACGTGCGAAGCAGCATCGAGAATCAACCTGGTGGAACGATAGCTCTGCTCCAGCAGCACGACTTTAGCATCGGGGTAGTCTTTTTCGAAATTCAAAATATTGCGCAGGTCGGCCGACCGCCATGAGTAAATCGACTGGTCGGGGTCGCCGACCACGCAGATGTTGCGGTATTTCCCCGCCAGCTGCTTTATCAGCTCGTACTGGACGAGGTTGGTATCCTGAAACTCGTCCACCTGTATATGCAGGTAGCGATTCTGGTATCTTTCCAGCAGCTCCGGGTTCCGGCGGAAAAGCAGCACCGTTTTCATTAAAAGGTCGTCGAAGTCCAGCGCGCTGCTTTCGTCCAGCATTTTCTGATAACGCTCGTAGGCGCGCTGCACTACCTCTTCGAAATAGCTGCGGCCGTGCTTCAGAAATTCGTCCGGCCCTATCATCTGGCTCTTGGCGCTCGAAATGGCCGACTGAATAGCACGGGGGGCGTACTGCTTGGGGTCGAGGTCTAAATCGACAAGGCTCCGCTTCAGCAGGCTTATCTGGTCGTCGCCGTCATAGATAGTAAATCTAGAGTCGATGCCTATCGCCTTACCGTCGATTCGCAAAATGCGGGCGCAGATGGCGTGGAAGGTGCCCAGGGTAAGGTCTTTAACCGACCCGCTGACCAGATTATTAAGACGCGCTTCCATCTCGCGGGCGGCTTTGTTGGTGAAGGTAACAGCCATGATGCGGCGGGGGTTGACGCCGACCTTCCTGATGAGATAGGCGACGCGGTGGGTAATGACGCGGGTCTTGCCGCTGCCGGGTCCGGCCAGAATAAGCACCGGCCCCTCAATAGCTTCCACGGCTTCTTTCTGGGCGGGGTTAAGGTCGGCGAGGATGTCCATAACTAATTATAACACTTATCCCCCCATTGAGGCCAAAAAGGGGAATTCTGGAAATCCCGTCTTGATTTCAGCCACGGCTTCGCCTATACTCGAATCAGGAGAAAGTAAACATACGGCATCACGTTTTAATTTGTGCCTGCCCGTCAATCAACGGAGGTATAAGCTGTGACACGTTTTCGACCACCGGAGTTTCATCCCGCCCTGCTGGTCATAGATATGCAGAACGGTTTCTGCTCCAGCGGGGGTTCCTACGAAAAATACGGGGGCAAAATCGGGGCTGAACTGGCTACATACCGGAAAATCATACCGAATACCGTGCGGATAGTCGCCGCGTGCCGGGAAGCCGGCATACCCATATTTTACACCCAGCAGGTCAGGGAGCAGTCCGGGATAGACCTTTTTACACGACTGCACCGCATCGTACCCGAAAGGAGGGCCGAGTTCTTGAGGATACCCGCTTGCATACGGGGAACGTGGGACGCCGAGATAATCGATGAAGTAAAACCAACCGAAAACGACCATATCGTTATGAAAAGGCGGGATTCCGCTTTCCAGGACACCGAGCTCGACCTCTGGCTAAGAAGCATCCGCGCCGACACCCTTATCTTCACCGGCGTCGATACCATCATCTGCGTGGAAACCACGCTAACGGATGCCTTCAATACAGGATACGACGTGATACTGGTGGAAGACGCCACCGCGTCCTCCTGGCCGAACATAGGCCGGGCCTCGATAAGGAAGGTATCGGGTTCTTACGGCTGGGTTGTCAAGACAGACCAGCTTATAAATCTACTGGATTCCTGCAGGATGGGGGCGGGGTCTTTCCGGTTTACCCTGGACGAGGAATAACCGAACCGCCGGGCAATTAGTTCTCCACAGGAGGTGGATTAAATGAAACGTATATCGTGGCTGGCCGGTTGTTTACTGCTGGTTGTCACTGCTCTCGGCATGACCGGCTGTGACAGCTTCTCACCACCCACCCGCACAACTGCCACGGGCGTGTCCAACAGCCAGGCTAACGGCATCTGGGTGAGCGGTACGGGGGAAGTAACGGTCACTCCCGACATCGCTATTCTTCAGGTGGGCGTGGAGGCCCAGGAGGATACCGTTTCCGAGGCTATGGAAAAAGCAACCGAAGCCATGGCGAACGTCGGGACGGCGCTCATCGATAGCGGCATCGAAAGCAAGGATATCCAGACCCAGTACTTTAATATCCGACAGCGCACAACCTGGGACAACCGTACCGACGAGGAGATTATAACCGGATATAGAGTAACCAACAAAGTAATTGTCAAAATAAGGGTCCTTCCCGTTGAAAGCTCTACGCTTGATTACAAGGCAAGCAACATCATCGGCGCCGTCGTTAGCGCCGGGGGCGACCTTATCAGAATCGACGACCTTAACTTTACCGTGGAAGACCCCACCGAATACTATGACGAAGCCAGGGAAAAGGCCACCGCCGATGCTAAAGCTAAAGCCGAGAAGCTGGCCAAACAGACCGGGGTTAAACTGGGCGAGGCGACCTTCGTCTCCGAAAGCGCCTACACGCCTTCTACCTACGGTAATATAACGTACGGACTATCGAGCGCGCCGGTTCCGGCACCACCGATTGTGATTGAGAGCGTACCACCGACCAGCATGGGTGAGACGAAAATCATCCTGACCGTGCAGGTAGCCTACAGCATCCAATAGTGGATTAATCGAACGGCTACCCGACTGTATTATATGAAAGTGAAGGAGGTAAAGAATCATGGCGATTATCGATTTCGGGGGAACCAAAGAGGAAGTCGTCACGCGGGAAGAATTTTCCATGGAGAAGGCCCGCAAGGTACTCAAGGATGAAACGATTGCCATCATAGGATACGGCGTCCAGGGGCCGGGGCAATCGTTAAACATGAAAGATAACGGCTTCAATGTTATCATCGGGCAGTCCAAGCAGTTCATGGAAGACTGGAATCGCGCCGAGAAGGACGGCTGGAAGCCCGGTAAAGACCTGTTCGAGATAGAGGAAGCCGTGAAACGGGGAACGATTATCGAGATGCTGGTGGCTGACGCCGCCCACAAAACGATATGGCCGACCGTCAAGAAGAACCTGAATCCGGGCGACGCCATATTTTTCTCGCACGGGTTCTCGATTGTCTATAAAGACCAGACAGAAGTTATCCCTCCGGATAATGTCGATGTCATCATGGTGGCTCCCAAGGGCTCGGGGACGTCACTGCGCCGCAACTTCCTCTCGGGAGCGGGCATCAACTCCAGCTTCGCCGTCCAACAGGACGCCACCGGCAGGGCCAGGGAACGCTGTCTCGCCGTGGGGATTGCCCTGGGCTCCGGCTATCTCTTCCCGACCACATTCGAGAATGAAGTCTACAGCGACCTGGTAGGCGAGCGCGGCATACTGATGGGAGCGCTGGCGGGCGTCATGGAAGCGCAGTACGACACGCTTCGAAAGCACGGACACAGTCCCAGCGAAGCCTTTAACGAGACGGTGGAAGAGCT
>DAOUDZ010000141.1:0-1801 GCA_034430575.1 Dehalococcoidales bacterium | reverse complement strand
CGTCATACACGTCCATGTCCCCGAAGGCTTCCATGTACTTAATCCAGATTTCCCGGGTCTTGGGATAATCGTACATCAGGGTGCGGAGGTTGCCGCCGCCCCAGTAGGCCGGGGAGTTGCCGGTGGGCAGCATGACCGGCACGCGGTCGGGCTCCTCCAGTTTGATGGCTTTAGTGAATCTCGTAACGCGCTCTTTATAGAGCTTTTCTGCCTCGGGACTGATGAATTTTACATCTGGTGAAAGCCAGCGCTGGAACCGCTTCTCCCTCTTTTCCTCCCAGTTTAAATCTGCCCATTCTTTTTCCATGGTCAAATCTCCTTACGGGTAATTCTCGTAACTGCCATATTATTATCCCTTTTGAGAAGGCCTTGGGACTGCCCCATATATAATACGCCTATTTATAGACGCCATATTCTTTGGCAGCTTCTACTATGGCTTGAAGGTTTGCCGGGTCACATTTATCAATACCGGAGCCTAATGAAAGGATATAGCCGCCGCCCGGGGCGCAGACCTCAATGAGTTTACGGCAGTATTCCTTTATCGCCTGTGGTGTGTGCGTGTATAACTGGGCTGCCAGTACGTTGCCGGCGATACAGGTATGACCACCGAGGATTTTTTTGGCTTTGGCCATGTCGGTTTGCTCGAAGGTCCACACCACCCCTGTCCTGGGCAGGTCCTTGATAATTTCCAGGCGGGTATTATAGCTGCCGTCGATAACCGGCATCGGTACCAGGCCCTCGTTAATCAGACCCAGCAGCAGCTTGCGATAAGTAGGCCAGTAAAACTTCTCGAACTGCTTGACGGACATAAAAGAATCGTCGCCCTTGTGCATCGGTATGAAAACTATGGGGCTAAGGGAGAAATTGGCCATGTTCACCGTTGATTCCAGGCTCTCCTCCGTAATACCTTCCAGGGATTCGAGCAGCTTTTCCGGCTGCCGGTACATATCCATGACCGACCCCTGGGTTCCCCGGAGCATGTCGGCCACGGTGTCAAATGGCGCCAGCGCTATACCGCCGGCCAGCGGGGGGAACCCTTCTTCCATCGCGATTTTACTGCATTCGGCTATAACCTCCTGCGATTTTACGTTCTCATCGCTGGCTTCCTGGATGGCCTTCATGAATTTCTGGAACCGCGGGTCCTGGCACATGGCCATGAGCCGTTCCGGCAGTCCTTGAGAGGAGGAAAAAGAAGGAAGGTCGGCGAAAGGCTCGAAGACGCCCCAGGTCCGCGGTAAAAAGCGCCTAAGGCCAAAATCGAACGGGTCTTTTATCATCATGTCGTACTCGTCGGCTTTCATGTATTGTTTTTCGACGAATTGATGCATTGATTGGCTGGAGGGCAGGCCGTGGCCCGGCCATTTCATTACCTTGTAATCCAGGATTTCGTAGACCCTTCCCGAAAAGAGGCCGGGGTTATCGGCGGAATCTATATCATAGTCCCGGAGGAATTTTATCCAGGCCGGCTTGATTTTTGAATAGTCGTAAAGGACCTCTTCCAGGGTAAGGCCGGCATTGTACGCTACGATAGAACCGGCCGGAATATGAACCGGAACGCGGTCCGGTATCTCTATCTTGATAGCCTTTATCATCCGGGTGGCGCGTTCTTTGTATTTCCTGGCGGCTTCCAGGCTATTGAACTTAACTCCGGTTGGGTTTAGCCACTTTTTAAACCGTTCCTCGCGCCTTTCCTCCCAGGACATATCTGCCCACTGTTTGTCCATTTTTCTCCTTTTAGGGATAAACAGCCTTTCCGCATGCCAGTCTTACGCGGATGAAGGATGGGAAGATACGGTTAGTA
>DAOUDZ010000140.1:0-48438 GCA_034430575.1 Dehalococcoidales bacterium | reverse complement strand
ACGGCCGGTGGCGGGTGCACGCCCAGTGCGACGATATCACCTGGACGAGAGAAGCCCCCACCTGCAAGGTCAACGGCCCGGACGGTTACAAGTATGAGCCTCTCTGGATTAACCCGGCGGACGCAGAAAAGAGAGGCATCAATCACGGCGACGTTATCAAGGTGTACAACGAAAGAGGGGCTGTCCTCGGCGGGGCCTACGTGACCCAGAGGATAATGCCCGGCGTCGTCTATATGGACCACGGGGCCAGGTACGACCCGATTATCCCCGGGGAGCTTGACAGGGGCGGGGCGATTAACACCATAACCCCGCACAATATAACCTCTAAAAACGCCACGGGAATGGTCGTTAGCGGCTTCCTCGTGGAAGTAGCGGAGATAAACCTGGACGAGTTGAGAAAGCAGTACCCCGAGGCATTTAAGAGACCGTATCACGCGGGTGCGGGCCTGCGCATGGAACGGGCGCTGGAAGGGAAATAGCCTGAAGCTTGATATTCCAATAAAAGAAGTGGCAGCGGCTGGGATTGAACCAGCGACCAAGGGCTTATGAGTCCCCTGCTCTACCACTGAGCTACGCTGCCGGCATTGAAAAATATATCATCAATACAGTCAAGCTGTCAATGTCGCTGGATGACGTGGATACTCACGGCTTTAAAGGCGGCGTAGACCTGCGTTCCCTTTTTCAGCCCCATTTCCTCGGCCGACCTTCTGGTAACCAGTGCCACCAGCGGAAACCCGCAGTCTATTTCCACGCGACAGAGCGGGCCGGTGGACACCGTCCAGGTGATTTTCCCGGCCAGTGAGTTCCGGGCGCTGCTTGAGTATTTAGACAAGGCTACCGTTACATCTTCCGGACGCATACAGACGGATACCTCTGCTCCTGCGTCAAAATCGGTCACAGCTTCAACGGTTTTACCACTGACGTCTATGCCAGCCATTTCACCCTCGTTGGATTTAACCACCCCGTCTATAATATTTTCCATCCCGATAAACTCGGCTACCCGCCTGTCTCCAGGCGTATTGAATATTTCACGCGGATCGCCGGACTGAACCATCTCGCCGTCGATGAGCACACCAATCCTGTCGGCGAGTCGCTGTCCCTGCGACATATCATGAGTGGCCATGATTATGGTGATGGTCTCCCGCTTAATGATTTCGGCTATTAATTCCTCGATTTTCGAAGCCGAAACAGGGTCCAGATTGGCGGTAGGTTCGTCAAGAAGCAGCACTTCCGGCCGGACGGCAATCGCCCGGGCTATAGCCACTCTCTGCACCTCACCGCCGGAAAGCGTCCTGGCATTCCTGTTCTTATAGGAGGCCAGGCCCACCGTTTTTAGAATACCTTCCACCTCTTCATGAATACGCTTACTACCCATACCGCGCCATCTCAAGCCGCAGGCAACGTTATCATAGACACTGGTATTAAAAACAACCGGCTTTTGAAGTACAAATGCCATCCTGCGGCGCATTTCCTGCCTTACCTTATCGGAAGAGTTAACTTCCTTGCCGTTAAAGAATATCTTCCCCGCCGCCGGTGCGTCAAGTGTATCAATAAGGCGCAGCAACGTCGTCTTGCCGGCGCCGGTAGGACCGATTAAGGCAAAAACCTCCCCCCGCTCCACCCGCAGGTTGATATTTTTCAGGATGTACTGCCCATCCCGCCGCTGTGATAATTTTCTCGTTTCTATCAAGGGCATCGTTTACCTCTGCTGTATCCTGTTCATGATAATATTCACCACCAGAGCCAGGAAAATAAGAATCATCCCCAGGGCGAGAGCCAGCTCGATATCACCCTTGCCCGTTTCCAGGGAAATAGCCGTAGTGATAACGCGTGTAGCTCCCCGGATATTACCTCCGACCATCAGTGAAATACCCACCTCGGAGATGGCCCGCCCGAAGCCCATAATGACCGCCGCCACTACCATAAATCTCGCTTCCTTTATCACGAGTACGGCCACCTGCCAGCTGCTGGCGCCGAGCGAGCGGGCAGTATCCAGAATCGTCCTGTCCACACCGCTAAGAGCGGAGATTGTCAGGCCCAGCAGTATCGGCGTTATTAAAATGACCTGTCCCACGACGATAGCCGTAGGGGTGAACAGTATACCCAGTCCCCCCAGGGGACCCGCATTGGAAACCATGACGAAAACAAAAAGCCCGACGACCACCGTGGGAATGCTGTAGAAGGTCTGAATCAGGCTGACCAGGATTCTTTTACCCCAGAATTGATTAAAATGTATAAGACTGGCAACGGGAATGCAAATTAGCGAGCCTATAACAATGGAGGTCAGCCCGATACTCAGCGACCTGCCGGCTATCTGCATAACCTCCGGGTCAAGGGTAATGATAAGTTCTACGGCTTTAACCAGGCCGTTCCAGAGATTTTCCAATATTTCCGCTCCAACATCTATTATACCACCCCTATTTTAAAGTCCCCTCCCCCCAGTGAGTGAAGGGGGAAGGGGAAATGCTATAGAGGAGGCACAATACTGATATTCTAGTTATTATGCATCTTCTTTACGGGACTACCTGACATATTCCGGGACAGGCTTGGTGTAGTCTTCCACCGGAGGGCAGCCCGGCATATCGCAGCTGGCGATGGGGAAGAAAAGAGACCGCCCGTATTCCGCTTTGCCGTAAGTGCCGATTATCTCCTGAACCTCGTCGGAGATGAGCCAGTTGATGAACCGGTTGGCGATATCGACTTTCGCCTTCGTATGCGTTTCAGGGTTGATGGCTATAGCTGCATAGACGTTGAGGAATATGGGGTCTTCCTCCACCAGCGATACTATATCCAGTCCGGACTTCAAATTATAGGCCAGAAAAGTCGATATATCCGCCATGACATACGACTGCATCTCGTTGGCCATCAGCAGGGTAGGACCCATACCTTTACCGGCTTCCACATACCATTCACCTGAATTCCGTACTTCTTCGTAGTCTAACCCGGCTTCCTTCCAGATTAATTTCTCCTTGGCGTGGGTGCCGGAATCATCACCCCTGGAGACGAATTTTACACTGCCTTTCAGACCTTCCTTATATAACTTCGTCATTGATTCAGCCGCATTCAAACCCGTGATGCCGGCCGGGTCACCAGGAGGTCCGGCAATTAGGAAGAAATTATAGGCAAAGTTCCTGCGGTTAATACCGTAACCATCAGCGATGAACACATCTTCTCTGGCTCTATCATGCACGATAATGGCATCTACATCGCCTCTCCTGCCGTACTCGAGAGCGATACCGGTGCCGGCATAGACGATATCCATTTCCACGTTAGCCAGCTCTTCGAATATCGGCTCCAGGTGATACCAGAGGCCCGTATCGTAAAGGCTGGTGGTTGTGGCTATCTTAAACCTTACCATGGGGTCGTGCAGGGAAAATTCCTGTTCCGGCTCTTCGGCGGTACAGCCGATTACCGCTGGTATCATACCCGCCAGTAAAACTGCAATAAGCAGCATACCGGTAAAAATCATTCCTACTTTTACATTTGAATACATGGCATATCCTCCCTTTCCTATTAAATATAGCACGTATATGTTATATTTGCAATAGTACAAATACTATTATTTTAAAAATGGGGACAATATATTTTTTTGACGCCATTCAGGCCCTGTGATACAATTGAAATGAATTCAACTTCTTGAAAAAAGTCCCCGGAAATGTAACATCCTGTTGTACGAGGAAGCAGCTACGCTTATGGAAATAATGAAAGTCGGAGTAGTCGGCTGCGGGCAGATGGGCGGCGGCATTACCCAGGTATGCGCTCAAGCAGGATTTGACGTTACCGTTTCCGAGATAAGCGACGAGCTGCTGAAGAAGGGGCTGGCGGTCATCAATTCCTCACTGGACAGGAGCGTGCAGAAGGAAAGGATAACCCGGCAGGATAGGGATGCCACTCTGGCACGCATCAGGGGGATGACCGATACCCGGGACTTCGGTGAATGCGACCTGGTAATCGAAGCCGCCGTGGAGAACCTGGACCTTAAAAAGAAGATATTCGGCGAGTTGGACAGGGTCTGCCCAGAACATACGATACTGGCCACCAATACCTCCTGCCTCTCTGTCTCGGAAATGGCAGCGGCTACCGGCCGACCGGACAGGGTGCTGGGAATGCATTTTTTCAATCCGGTGCCGGTAATGAAACTGCTGGAGATAATCAGAACTCCCGCCACCAGCGAAGCGACCCTGGAGACAGCTAAAAAATTCGGGGAGTCCCTGGGCAAGACATACGTCATCGTTGAGGACTCGCCGGGCTTTATCGTCAACCGTCTTATTACGCCGCAAATCATTAACGCCATCCGTATGGTCGAGTCCGGCATCGCCACTGCCAAAGACATCGATACCGCGATGTCCCTGGGTTTGAATTACCCGATGGGACCGCTGGCCCTGGCCGACCTCATCGGCCTGGACACGTTCCTCTTTATCGCCAACGGCATTTACGATAAGCTCCGCGACGAGCGGTATGCCACGCCGGCACTCCTGAAAGACATGGTCGCCGCCGGGCAGCTCGGACGTAAAACGGGTAAGGGGTTCTTCGAGTACAATCGATGATAGAAAAATCTATCTTGCCTTTTTTAAGGCCGGTAGATAGCTATGTTCACTCCTGATTCTTCCATCCATAACTAATAAGGAGAATAACGATGAGTATAGAAGGGAAAATAGCACTGGTCACGGGAGGCTCCGGCGGACTGGGGAGAGTGCATTGCCACTCCCTTGCCAGAGCCGGCTGCAACGTCGCCGTTGCCTGCCACAGCCACATGGAGAAGGCGGAGGAAGTGGCCGAGGAAATCAAGACTATGGGGAGAAAGGCGCTGGCCGTGGCTATGGATGTCGCCAACATAGAAGAGGTTGAAACCGCCGTCGGTAAAGTGGAGGAAGTGCTGGGGCCGGTGGACATCCTGGTCAATAACGCCGCCTACGGCATCGTCCGGGCGGTAACCATCGCCAGTATGAAAGTCGAGGACTGGGCAAAGGATTTAAGCGTCAACCTTACCGGCCCGTTCAATACCATCAAATGCTGCCTGCCGGGGATGCTGGAGCGCGGCTGGGGCCGCATTATCAACATCTCTTCCATCGCTGGTACCATGGGCGGCGCCGGCCAGTGCAGCTACGCCACGACCAAGGCCGGACTTATCGGCCTCACCAAAACGACGGCCCTGGAAGGAGCCCGTAAAGGCGTGACGGCCAACGCCATCGTTCTCGGGGTGTTCGACGGCGGCAGCTGGCATGAAGTCGCCCCGGAATTCCAGGAACGTATCGTCAAACGCATGGCCCTGCGCCGGACAGGCACTCCGCAGGAACTAAGCAATGTGCTTGTCTTCCTGGCTTCCGAGGAATCCAGCTACGTCACCGGTGAAGCCATCGAGGTCAGCGGCGGCGCCGGACTTTTTACCTTCTAGCACGAACTATGTCATTCCAGCTTTCGCTGGAATGACGGAACGAAAAAAGAGAGAATATTCTATATTATAAACCGTTACGAAAGGAGAAAATACATGAGTGAAGCTGTCATTGTCAGCGGTGTCAGAACAGCAATAGGTAATTACGGGGGTTCCCTGCAGGACATACCGGCGGCTAGGCTGGGCAGTATCGTGATACAGGGAGCGCTCAAGAAGGCGGGCCTGAAACCGAAGGGTGACGCCACTTACGCACCGGAATCGCTTAAAGACGAAGGACTTATCGAACTGGAGAAAAAATATTATAACTGGGATGATTCCCTCCAGGAAGTCCTCATAGACGAAGTTATTATGGGCAATGTCATCCAGGGAGGTCAGGGGCAAAATCCCGCCCGCCAGGCGGCTATCTACGCCGGCGTCCCCAAGGAAGTCAACGCCTTTACGGTTAATAAAATATGCGCCTCCGGTATGAAGGCGGTAGCCCTGGCAGCGCAGGCAATCAAGGCCGACGAGGCCGAGGTTATCGTGGCTGGCGGAATCGAAAATATGAGTGCCGTCCCCTACTACGTCCCCAAGATGAGGTGGGGAGCCAGGATGTTTAACGCCGAGATGGTCGACGGCATGGTCTACGACGGGCTCTGGGAAATATTCTACAACTACCACATGGGCGTAACCTCGGAGAATATCGCCGAGAAATACGGCATTACCAGGGAGGAACAGGACAAGTTCGCCCTGGAAAGCAACAACCGCGCCCTGGCGGCCACCAGAGACGGCATTTTCAAGGAAGAAATCGTGCCGGTTGAGGTTAAGGTCAAGCGCGAGATGAAAATGTTCGATACCGACGAACACCCCAGGGAGACCTCTGTAGAGCTCCTGGGCAAGCTACCGACGGTATTCAAAGCCGACGGCGCTGTCACCGCCGGCAACGCTTCGGCCATAACCGATGCCGGGGCCGCCCTGGTAATAATGTCGGCGGAGAAAGCGAAGGAAATCGGCCTGAAGCCGATGGCTACCATCCGCGCTTATGCCGCCGGCGGCGTCGACCCTGCCTACATGGGACTGGGCGTCGTGCCGGCCACCAGGAAAGTCCTAGAAAAGACCGGCCTGACCCTTAACGACATCGACTACATCGAGCTTAACGAGGCCTTTGCCTCACAATCGATAGGCTGTATCAAAGAGCTGGGTTTTGATATGAGCAAGACGAATCTGCACGGCGGGGGAATCTCGCTGGGGCACCCCATCGGCTGCACTGGCGCCAGGATTCTGGTAACGCTCGCTTACGAAATGCAGCGGCGCGACCTGCAACTGGGCCTGGCGACGCTGTGCATCGGCGGCGGACAGGGTATGGCGACCATTATCGAGAGAAAGTAAAACTAGCCCCGCTTTTCGTATTCGGGGCACCACGTGGCGTTGGGGCGTGCTGGATTACGGCAGGCCCCGCGCCAGTTCCACTTACAGCTATCACACAGGATAACATTCAGCCCCAGCCACTTTTTAATACTTGTGACCAGCCTGTCCTTCCAGCCGGGACCCGTCTTTGACTTCATCTTTCATTTCTTCCGTTTCTATTTTTAGTGTAACAAACATGGTGCTATCAAGCAACAATTATGCTACAATACGTTAGAGCTTGACTTTTGAGGTATACAGTCATGGCGAGATTACCCGGTAAGAAAAAAGGAGTCGACCTCAAGAAGGAAATAAAAGAGGAAAAGTCACAGGAAGAACCGCTGCACATCGAGACGATTACCTGGGGCGATTTAACATGGGTAAACATACGCCCCCCCTCCGAGCGGGAGATAGCCTACTTAGAAGAAAATTACCATTTCCACCCCCTGGATCTGGATGACTGCCTTAGCCGCAAGCAGATTCCCAAGGTGGACGAATATCCGGAGTACCTGTTCGTCATCTTCCACCTGCCGGTTTTCGATAAGGAAACGCGGGTTACCACCAAGCGTCAGTGGTCGGCCTTCGTCGGCGAGAAATTCCTCATCACGCTGCATACCGGGGAATTGAGAACGCTTACCGCCCTTTTCCGGGACTGCCAGGCTAACGAGGATTCCCGCGAAGAGTATTTTAGCAACGGCTCCGGTTACCTGCTGTACCGGATACTCGACCGCTCCATCGACTCTTATTTCCCCGTCCTGGATAAAATACTTAGCCTGATGGAAGACATGGAAGACAACGTCTTCGACGAGGACGTCGAGACGGCTAAAGAGCTAAGCGTATTACGGCGGGATATCATCGCCCAGAGGCGCGTGATGTTCCCGACACGCACCCTCTTTATGTCCCTGGAAAGAAGGCTGAAAAGATTTACCAAGGTAGACCTCACCGTCTATTTCGGCGACCTTATGGACCACATGACCAAGATATGCGAAACCCTGGATGAACTTAAAGAGGTCATAGAGGTGTTTAAAGATACGGACTATACCCTGGCTACCTATCGCATCAATCGGGTCACGCGCCTGCTGACCATCTTTTCCACAATCGTCCTGCCATTCTTAATAGTATCCAGCCTTTACGGGATGAACGTCACATTACCCGGTGGAGTGGAAAGGGGAAGTATACAATCATTCCTTATACTGCTGCTGATAATGCTGATTATTGCCGGCAGCATGCTCTTCTCCTTCCGACGCCGCCGCTGGATTTAGAAAATGAACATATCATATCGCCTGGTGATAATCATCGCTGTTTTTATCACCTGTCTTATCACCGCCAACGTTGCCGCCGTTAAAGTAATCAGCCTCGGCCCGTTTACCCTGCCGGCGGCCATTTTCGTTTTCCCCTTGAGCTACATCTTCGGTGATGTCCTGACCGAGGTCTACGGCTACCACGTGGCAAGGAGGGTCATCTGGCTCGGATTTATCTGCAATCTGGTCTTCGTTTTCTTCGTCTGGGTGGGGCAGATTCTACCCTCGGCCTCATTCTGGGAGGGGCAAGGGTCTTACGAGAGTATATTAGGCTACACGCCGAGGCTGCTGGCCGCCTCGTTCCTCGGTTACCTGGCCGGGGAGTTCGCCAATTCCGCCATCCTGGCCAGGATGAAAATTCTGACTAAAGGCCGATGGCTGTGGAGCCGGACCATCGGCTCGACGATAATCGGGCAGGGACTGGACACCTCCATATTCATCACCCTGGCCTTCATCGGCACGGGCGCTTCCGTGCCGACAATGATACTGCACCACTGGTTCGCCAAGGTTGTCATCGAGGCCGTATGCACCCCGGCCACCTACGCAATAGTCAAATGGCTGAAAAAGAAAGAAGGCATTGATACTTACGATTACAAAATCAGGTACAATCCATTTATAATATCGGAAAAGGGGCAATCATAATGAAAGTTCATATTCTCGGCGCGCACAATGTAGAATCGCAGGAAACCCGCTACGCCAGCCTGCTAATCGACGATGTCATGGCGATAGACGCCGGCGCTCTTACATCCAGCCTGTCTTTCCCGGCGCAGCAGAAACTCAAGGCCGTCCTGCTGACCCACCAGCATTACGACCACACGCGTGATATACCCGCCCTGGGCATGAACTTCTACCTGCATGAGAATACCATAGATATTTACTCCACCCTGCCCGTCCGTGAAGCCCTGCTGAAACACATGCTGAACGACAGCCTTTATCCCAATTTTATGGAGAAGCCCGCGAAGAAACCGGCGATACGGTTCAACACGGTGGAGCCGGGCCGGGCGGAGTCAATCGCCGGATACGAGGTAATGCCGGTTCGCATGAACCATACCGTGCCTACCGTCGGCTACGAAATTACTTCTCCCGACGGGAAAAAACTATTCCTCACAGCCGATACCGGGCCGGGACTGGAAGAATGCTGGCAGCAGGTATCTCCCGACCTTCTCGTCATCGAGGTTACCGCTCTCAACGCATGGGAAAAATTCGCCCGGCAGTCGGGCCACCTTACCGCCGCCCTGCTCCAACCGGAGCTGGAGAGCCTGAAAAAAATGAAAGGCAGCCTGCCAGAAATAGTCACGGTACACATGAACCCCCTGGACGAGAAGGGAATAAAAGAGGAAATCGCCGCGGTAGCCGCAGCGTTGAATACAGACATCCGCCTCGGTTACGAGGGGATGATTATAGAGCTGTAATGATGGCTGGGAACGGTTCCGTCAGCGAGATACGCTTCATCGTCGACCATAACGTAGGCAAGCTGGCAAAATGGCTAAGGATGATGGGATATGACAGCCTTTTCTTCGACGGCGGTGATGATTCTCAAATGGTCAGGCAGGCCCTGGCCGAGGGAAGGATGATATTAACGCGGGATACCGGGATTATGTTGAGGCGTGTTGTTAACAACGGACGACTCAAGGCGCTGCTTATCGAAAGCGAAGAGCCGGAGCGTCAGATGCGGCAGGTCATGACCAGTCTGGACTTAAAGAATAATCAGCGTCCTTTCACGCGCTGTCTGGAGTGCAATCATCCGCTGGTAGAAAGGAGCCGCGAAGAGGTAAAAGACCGCGTGCCGCCCTACGTTTTTAAAACACAGACACAGTACATGGAGTGCCCGGCCTGCCGCCGCATTTACTGGCGGGGGACGCACTGGGAGGCCATGACGCGAAAACTGGAAAAACTCGCGAACACGATTGATAACTAGAACTATACAGGAGCTAATTTTATGAGTGTCTACGACATAGCCGCAACAAGACGTTCGATAAGACGTTTCAAAGATAAAGCCGTGCCTTATGAAGCACTGGAAAAGTGCCTGGATGCCGGCCGGCTGGCGCCGAGCGGTCGCAACCAACAAGTATGCGAGTACATCGTCATCAATGACGCCGAAGTGCTGCCTGGCATATTCGAGAACATCGGAGGCTCGGTAAAGATGCCCCCCGAGAGGGGGGGGCCACGACCTGAAAATACGCCTAAAGCCTATATTATTATCCTGATAAACAAGTCATGGGAAGGCGATGCCAACCGAAGGAGAATTTCACTCTATGACGTCGGCATGGCGGCGGAGAACATCATACTGGTCGCCTACGAACAGGGACTCGGCGCCTGCCCGATACTGATGTTTCACGAGAACAACCTGAAGCCCATTCTGAATATACCGGATAATTATGACGTGGCGCTGGTGATTGCCATGGGCTACCCGGATGAGAGCCCGGTGGCGGAGGTGGCTACGGACTCCGTGGGCGGCTGGGTGGACGATAAGCTGGTGCGGCACGTCCCCAAGAGAAGACCGGAAGATATCATACACCGGAACAGGTTTTAATATATAACGTATTGACCGTAGCCGGATATATTGCTACACTCAATTCAACGGGAGCTAACATAATTAGCTATGAAAATCGTAACCGCCGAGCAGATGAGGCAAATCGACCGGGAGTGCATAGAAAAGGGCACGCCCGCCGCTACGCTCATGGAGAACGCGGGCAAGACCGTGGCCGAAGAGACACGCTCCGGCCTGAACACCCTGAATAAACAGCATATCCTGTGCCTGATAGGCGCGGGGAACAACGGCGGGGACGGACTGGTAGCGGCGCGCTACCTTCACGAATTGGGGGCGGGAGTAATCGTTTATCTTTGCAGTCGGAGAGACACGGACGATGCCAACCTCAAACTGGTGCGGGAACAGGGTATCGCCTGCATAGAAGCCGCCAATGACAGCAACCTTAAAGAGTTCGACGATGCCCTGGCAACGGCCACATGCATCATCGATGCGCTGCTGGGCATCGGGAAAATGCGCCCGCTCGAAGGTATATTCAAGCAGGTGCTTGAAAAAGCGAACGCCGCACGGAACAACCGTAAAATCAGCATCGTAGCGGTAGATATACCCTCGGGGATGGATGCCGACACCGGCGCCATCGACCCCGCCTGCCTCCGCGCCGATACAACCGTTACGATGGCACTCCCGAAGTCGGGACTTTTCTGTTTTCCCGGCGCGGAAAGAGCCGGTAAATTAAAAATAGCCGATATCGGCATCCCGGACTCGTTATCCGATTCCATAAAGACCGAACTTCTTACGAAAGAATGGGCCAGGGCCACCCTGCCGGCGCGTCCGCTCAACGCCAACAAGGGGACGTTCGGGAGGGTGCTGGTTGTTGCCGGGTCAATTAACTACATCGGCTCCGCCTATCTGGCCTGCAGCGGCGCCATGAGAGCAGGTGCGGGACTGGTCACGTTGGCCACGGCCAACAGCCTGCAACCTATCCTGGCCTCCAAGCTGACCGAAGCCACTTTCCTGCCGCTGCCCGAATCGCAACCCGGCGTCATCCCGGCAGAAGCAGTCGATATTATAAAGCAGCAGTGCGGTCAATACGATGTACTTCTCGTCGGCTGCGGCCTGGGACAGAACCCTTCCACCGCAGAGTTCGTTACCGCCCTGCTGGCGGAAAAGAACTTACCTCCGCTGGTGCTGGACGCCGACGCGCTCAACATACTGGCGAAGACTCCGCGCTGGTGGCAGCAGTTTACCGGCGACGCTATCCTTACCCCGCACCCCGGCGAGATGTCCCGGCTATGCGGACTCTCCATTAAAGAAATACAATCAGACCGCATGGGTACAGCCGGGAAATTCGCCACCGAATGGAATAAGACGGTTCTCCTCAAAGGGGCCTATAATGTTATCGCCAGTCCCGACGGCTACTGCCGGGTCAGTCCATTTGCCAATCCCGGGTTGGCCACGGCAGGAACGGGCGACGTGCTGGCCGGAGTCATAACGGGGATGGCGGCCCAGGGGCTTATGCTTTACGATGCCGCCAGCCTGGGCACGTACGTGGGCTGTGAAGCTGGAGAGGTGATAAGGAACGTGCTGGGCGATGCCGGTATGATTGCCTCCGACCTGCTATCGGCGCTGCCGATGACGATAAAGCAATTGAAAAATACAACCGCTGCCGGTGAAAGGTAAAGGAACTGCTATGTTGTTAGCCATCGATATAGGTAACACCAATATCACCATAGGCATGTTTCAAGGCGACGAGCTTAAGGCCACCTGGCGTCTTGCCACCGGGGTGCACCGTATGCCGGATGAGTATGCCGTGATACTGCTCAACCTGCTGCGTTATGGGGGCGTGGACGTTGCCGATGTTACCAAGGGAGCCGTGAGTTGCGTAGTGCCTCCCCTGGTGACCACCTTTAACGAGCTGTTTGAAAAATACTTCAATATCCAGCCGCTGATAGTCGGCCCCGGTATTAAGACGGGGATACGCATCCGCTACGACAATCCGCGGGAGCTGGGAGGCGACCGTATCTCCAACGCCGCGGGCGCGCTTAGTCTCTACAGCAGCCCGATTATCGTGGTGGTCATGGGGACGGCGACCGCGTTCGATACGCTTTCCAAGGAAGGCGACTATCTCGGCGGAGCAGTTGCCCCCGGTCTGGCCATCTCCGCCGAAGCGCTGTATACCCGCACGGCGGCCCTCCCCAGAGTAGAACTGGTACGCCCCACGCGGGCCATCGGAGCCAATACCGTAGCCGCCATGCAGTCCGGTATCATCTTCGGCTACGCCGGGCTTATCGACGGCATCGTGACGCGGATTCAGGAAGAACTCGGGGAAAAAGCAACTGTCGTCGCCACTGGGGGATACTCCAGCATCATCGCCAAAGAAACGAAAGTCATCGATAAGGTCAACCAGAACCTGACGCTAATAGGAATAAAAACCATCCATGCCATGAACCGGGAGTAGCCGGCCAAGGAGACAGCCATGTTGAAGAAAAAGACTTTAATCCTGGGCATAACGGGGGGTATCGCCGCTTACAAGGCGGCGGATATCGCCAGCAAGCTGACGCAGGCAGGCGCCAGTGTCGAAACGGTCATGACCGAATCAGCCACCAGATTCATTACCCCGCTGACCCTGCGCAACATCACCGGGCGACAGGTGGTTACCGATATGTTCGAGCTGGCTTCCGAGTACAATGAAGAACACATCGCCCTGGCAGAGACGGCCGACGCGGTAGTCATTGCCCCGGCTACGGCCAATACCATAGCCAAACTGGCGGCGGGTATCGCCGATAATATGCTCGGCTGCATCGTGCTGGCGACCGAGTCGCCGGTTATCGTCGCCCCCGCTATGAACGATGTCATGTACAAAAACCCCATCACGCAGGGGAACCTTTCCAAGCTGAAAGCCCGGGGATTCACCATAATCGAACCCGAGTACGGCCGTTTGGCCTCCGGGAAGATGGGACAGGGACGCCTGCCCGAGACCGCCGCGATAATAAAAGTTATCGAGAAGGTTTTGAGTGGCTAAAAGAGACCTGGAGAACAAACGCATCGTGGTGACGGCCGGCGGCACGCGGGAGGCAATCGACCCCGTCCGGCATATCGGCAATCGCTCTTCCGGGAAGATGGGCTATGCTGTAGCCGAGGCCGCCCGCGACCGCGGGGCTGAAGTAACGCTTATTGCTGCACCCACGGCGCTCCCCGACCCCTCCGGCATGGAAGTCACCCACATCGAAAGCGTCTTACAGATGAAGAAAGCGGTCGTCACAGCGTGCGGTAATGCCGAAGCCCTGATTATGGCCGCCGCCCCCGCCGATTACATTCCTGAAAACCCCGCCGCCCAGAAGATAAAAAAGGGCGCCGAAAGGCTGACGCTGGAACTGGTCAAAGCGCCGGATATCCTGTCCGAAGTCAGGGGCGGCATTTTAAAGGTAGGCTTTTCCGCCGAGACGGAAGACCTCATTGAGAACACAATAAAGAAGCTGCGGGACAAGAAGTGCGACCTTTTCGTGGCGAACGATGTTACTAAAGCCGGCAGCGGCTTCGACGTGGACACCAATAAAGTGACCCTCATCGATAAGAATGATGATATAGAAGAACTGCCCCTGATGAGTAAGCGGGAAGTGGCCGAGAGGGTGCTGGACAGGGTGGTGGGGTTATTAAAGGCTTAAGCCGTATATAATACGAGGGCAGCCGGGTGGGAAAAGATAACCAACGAGGGGCGGAGGAGGCTAAAAAACATTAAGAGATAATATGGACACATCCGTTCAAGCAATAGAAATCTCCATGTTGAGACATATCCCGGAACTCGTGGCCTGGGCAATCGGCATAGTCCTGGCGGTAATCATGGTGAGGCGGGGCGGCATGAAACTCGAAAAATTATTCCTGGCCGGCTGCTGTCTCATGTTCGTTGCCCCGCTGTCCAGGCTGCTGCTGAATAACTGGTTAAGTAATCTTGCTTTAGAACAGGATATCAGCTACCTGGAGATTGCACAGAGTCCTTTATGGATTGCCGCCAACATTCTCATTGCCTTGATAAGCCTGGCGGGGCTGGTCTGCCTTATCTGGGCTTTCCTGGTAAAATTCAGGAAAAAGCGGGAGGCGGCATGATGGGTTTCCTGGAGTATTTCTTTGTCCTGCTCGCTTCCACGCCGGCCATGGTGCTGTGGATTGCGGTTATCGTCTTCGGCGCTGTTATGCTGCGGCGCGGAGGGGGCCGGGCGGAACGTTTCCTGATAGCCGGCGGCAGTGTAAAACTGTTATGCAATTTACTCATCATCCCAACAATTTTTATCACGCCCTGGCTTTTACACCAGGGTTACACCTCGGACTATATCAGCACCATAAACACCGGCTACGGCGTATTCCGTGATATCGTAAGCATGGCCGGCATCCTGTGTCTCGCCTACGCTTTCTGGGTAAAGTTTAAAACCAGGGAGGCAGAAATATCATAATGCCGTTTTAAGTCTGGCCCCGGGTAGTTTTTCACCGGGCTGCCTTTCAGC
Organism: Dehalococcoidales bacterium; assembly: GCA_034430575.1. Lineage (GTDB taxonomy): Bacteria > Chloroflexota > Dehalococcoidia > Dehalococcoidales > RBG-16-60-22 > JAFGPF01. The sequence goes on along the minus strand of DAOUDZ010000140.1, from coordinate 33,375 downwards.
TATAATAACTAATAATGTAATGGAGTTACAGACTCCCGTTCGGCACTGGCCCTAGAAAGAGGTTTTCATGACACAAGCCCCTGATGCTAAAGAAATGTCTAAAGCGTACGAGCCAGGTAAGGTCGAGAAGAAATGGTACGATTTCTGGATGAGCCAGGGCTATTTTACACCCGGGATAGACCGCAAGAAAAAGCCCTTCGTTATCATCATGCCACCGCCCAATGTCACCGGCGAGCTTCACCTCGGCCACGCCCTGGAAAGCGCGTTGCAGGATGCCATGATACGCTGGCATCGCATGAAGGGAGAGCCGACACTCTGGCTACCGGGTGTCGACCATGCCAGCATCGCCGCCCAGGTGGTCGTTGAAAGAGAGATAGCTAAAGAGGGTCTGGACCGCCACCAGATGGGCCGCGAGAAATTCTTGGAGAGAATGTATCAATGGGTAGCAGAATGCCGTAATACCATCACCCAGCAGCATATGAAGCTGGGCATCTCCTGTGATTGGACTCGTTTACGCTTTACCATGGACGAAGTTGCCAGCCGGGCGGTGCGTATTACTTTCAAACGCTTGTATGACAAGGGGCTGATATATCGCGGCGAACGCATCATCAACTGGTGTCCGCGCTGCGGCACGGCGCTTTCTGACCTGGAAGTCGAACACCAGGACTTAAAAGGCCATTTGTGGTATGTTAAATACCCGGTGGTAGGCGAGAAAAGCAAGTTTATTACGGTGGCCACCACACGCCCCGAAACGATACTGGGCGATACAGCGGTAGCGATCAATCCCAAAGACAAACGCTTTAAAGATATGGCGGGCAAGAAAGTTCTGCTGCCCGCCGTCAACCGCGAGATACCTATCGTCGCCGATGAAGCTGTCAGCACCGAGTTCGGCACCGGGGCCGTAAAAATTACCCCGGCCCACGACCCGGTCGACTTTGAAGTAGCGCAACGGCAGGGTCTGCCCCTGATAAATATCCTCAACGCCGATGTTACCATGAACGAGAATGCCGGGCCATACAAAGGGATGGACCGTTACCAATGCCGCAAGGCAATAGTGGCCGACCTAGAAAAAACGGGGCAACTCGCCAAGATTGAGGACTACAGCCATGCCGTGGGGCATTGCCAGCGCTGCCAGACGGTCGTCGAACCTATCGCCAGCCGGCAATGGTTTGTCAAAATCGAGCCCCTGGCCAAACCGGCCATCAAGGCGGTAAAAGACGGACGCATCACCATCCTGCCGGAGCGCTTTACCAAGGTCTACCTCAACTGGATGGAGAACATCCGCGACTGGTGCATCAGCCGACAGCTCTGGTGGGGCCATCGCATACCGATATGGTACTGCCGCGACTGCGAAGGACTAACGGTGGCGGTGGACGTGCCGCAGGCTTGTGCCAAATGCGGCTCAAAGAAAATCGAGCAGGACCCGGACACGCTGGATACCTGGTTCAGCTCCGGGCTCTGGCCACACTCGACGCTGGGATGGCCGGACGATACCGAGGACCTGCGTTATTTTTACCCCACTTCAGTGATGAACCCCGGTTATGAAATCCTGTTTTTCTGGGTGGCCCGGATGATAATGCTGGGTATAGAGAACACCGGTGAAATCCCATTCCATACGGTCTATCTTCACGGCCTGATACGAGATGACAGGGGCGTTAAAATGAGCAAGACCAAGGGCAATATAGTCGACCCGCTCGTTTCGATAGAGCAATACGGCACGGATGCCCTGCGTTTTGCCCTGACCACCGGCACTTCTCCCGGCAACGACTCGCGGCTGTCCACGGAGAAGATGGAAGCCGGCCGAAACTTCGCCAACAAGCTGTGGAACGCCACGCGATTCGTCGTCAGAAGCATCGAGACGGAAGATGTCAGCGGCGATATCGACAGGGATGCCCTGCCGGTGGAGGACCGCTGGATTCTATCCCGGCTTAACCGCACTATTGCTTCCGTTAACGGCCTCATGGAAGACTTCCAGTTCGGAGAGGCGCAAAGGCAGATACACGATTTCATGTGGGGCGAGTATTGTGACTGGTATATCGAGCTGGCCAAGATAAGATTGCAGGCAAACGACATTTCACCCCTGCCGGTACTGGTACACGTCCTTGAAAAATCGCTGCGCCTCCTGCATCCCTACATGCCTTTTATTACCGAGGAATTGTGGCAGAACCTGAAAAAACGGGCGAAGTGGCTGGATACAGAGTCCATTATGATAGCCGCCTACCCGGAGTCCGTTGACAAAATGCTCGACCCGGCGGCCGAATCCGAACTCGAAGTTGTCACCGAAATAATACGAGCCATCCGCAATGTCCGAGCTCAATATAAAGTGGAGAGCAGCCGCTGGATTGAGGTAAAAATACACACAGGTTCGTCACGGCTCGCGGCGGTTTCCCGCTATGTCGAACCCATTAAGTCGCTGGCGAGAGCCAATCCCGTCACCTTCCAGGAAGGCGAGCCCGGAGATAAAGCGGGGGATAACACCCTGGTATTGCCGCTGGCGCAGGCGACGGTCGTCATACCCATGGCCAGCATGTTCGACCTTGAGGCGGAGAAGCAAAAACTCGAGAAGGAGATGAACCAGACACAGGCCGAAGTTTCCCGTCTTGAAACCAGACTGAAAGACGATGCCTTTCTGACCAGGGCACCGGAAATGGTTATTGAAAAGGAAAGACAAAAACTTTATACTTTGAAAGACAAACTGGAGAAACTGAAACTACAAAGCTCCAGATTGCAGGAGGTGAGGTAATGTTTGAGAGAGTGCTTGTTCCGCTGGATGGTTCCAATGTGGGTGAAGCTGCTTTGCCGGTTATCAATCGGCTCGTCGAGAAGTGCCCACCCGGCATGAAGGTGGATATTACCCTCCTAGGGGTAATAACGATACTGCGACACTGGGTGGTGGTCGGTGAGGCGAGCGCCCCGGTTTCCTACTCGGAGGAAGAACTGAAGCTTATTAAACAGAGGGTCCTGAACTATCTCACCAGGACCAGCGAGTCTATTAATAAACCGCGAGTCACTATCAAGACGATGGTTACTACCGGTAATGCCTCCGAAGAGATACTTAAAGTCGCCCGCGAAATCAATGCGGACTTGATAGCGATGTCAACCCACGGGAGGTCGGGGCTGCGCCGCCTTGCCTTCGGCAGTATTACCGATAAGATATTGCGCGGTGCCTGCGTGCCCGTGCTCATGGTACGAGCGCCGGAGGGTACAATTAACGAATAGCTGCCAAAGCGTCATCGCGAGTCCTTCCTGCGAAAGACGAAGCAATCCCAACCAGCGATGAATAGATTGCTTCGTCGCTATGCTCCTCGCAATGACATCACGGTCAGTCCGAATTGTCTCGTGACAGGTCGGCGGCAGGCATCTGGAAAATGCCCTTTTTCTGCCGCTGCTGCTTGAGATATCTCAACGCTTTATTCGTATCACTGGCTATTTTGGCCTTTTCACATCGTTTGAGTCGATACTTAAACAGCCAGTAAGTAAATTCCTTTTGTTCGGTTAGCGTCATAGATTTTAACCCGGGGTAGCGGTTTTCCTGCCGGAAGAGTTTTAACATTTCTTCCCGGCTGGTATTATAAATCCGCTGAAAGGTCTCGTCCGCGGACTCTCCGCTATTCTGAAAGCCGCGCACCCGCCTTTCTTTATCTATCTCCTCCTGCACCGCCAGGAGCAGGGCTTCTTCGACGGTTACGCCGTAGAAGTAGTTGAGATAATGGCCGTACTTACGTTCGCCGATGAGATTTTTAACTTCCCCGGCAGGGAGTTGCAGAGGCGGCAGGCCGCGAAAGAGCAGGGCGTTCTTTTCATCTTCGGGCAGGAGACCGTCTACCGTTTCGCAGAGTCGTTCCGCCAGCAGCAGCCAGTCGAAGGCCTCCCCATCGATGAGGTAGCGGTAGGTGCGGTCGTTATGGAATTCTTCGGAGCTGGTCCAGAGTCCGACGGCGCCGAGCAGGGCAAGATACCAGTGGCGGCCTTCGGCGAGGGCCTGCTTTAAAAAGTCGATGGCTTCGGCATCTCCGGCCGAGGCAGCTTCGGGGGGAACCAGGGGATTACTCGTGTCCGCCATAATCCCACCTTATGCCCGGGCCGTATCGGCCCGCTCCGGGAATTCCGCCTTGAGTCTTTCGTAATATTCGAGCCTGCCGGTGGTCACCAGCTCGGTAATCTTTTTTGTCATCGCTTCGCCCGCCCCGGGGATTTCATTAATTCTATTTTCGGAGACCAGCTGCTGAACCGGCACGGTTAGCTCTTCGATGGCACGGGCGACCTTCTGGTAAGCCCGTATCTTGAAGATGTTATCCTTCTTGAGCTTGAGCATTTCCGCGATATCATCAAATACGGCGGCTATTTCTGCGTTTTGCATAGCTCTGGCTTCCCTCCTTCCCTGTTCCCCCTTAAAACGCCCTCCACCAGATTAGCCTGGCTTTCATTAAATTATATAAAAACACGTTTTTCTCCGCGTATTCGGTCAGCAGGGCATAGTCCAGGTTGGCTCTAATTTCCTGGTTAAAATCGCCTTTTCCCTTGGCTGCCTTTACCCTATCGAGCGCCTGGCGCCGGGCCCGGAGCACCAGCTTATGCTTCCTCTCCTTCCGGTTTAACGGCTTTTCCGGGTTATCTGAAATCTGCCCAATCTCCCCGGATATTTCCTGCGCCAGCTTATCCAGTTCCTCTTCAGTCAAGTTATTTTACCTTCCGCAGCAGTGCTTGTATTTCTTGCCGCTACCGCAGGGGCAGGGGTCGTTGCGGCCTACTTTCTTCCCGGCCACGGCCGCTTTCTTCTTGACGCTGCTTTGAGCGCCGTCGGCCACCCTGGCCATCGGCGACTCCGGTTGTTTGGCTTCCCGCTGTTCAATTCTCACGTGGAATATGGCATGAGCCACATCCTGTTGGATATACTTTTTCAGGTCGTCGAACATCTGGTGACCTTGAATCTTGTACGCATCGGTTGATTTCACCTGGCGCATGGTCTGCCACCCCGCCTGGAGTCGCATATGCTCCATAGCCGTCAGATGCTCCACCCAGAGCCGGTCGAGTATCTGGAGCATCACCAGCCTCTCCAGCAGCCTCGTTTTATCGGCGCCTGTATTTTCCTCCCGCTCCTCGTAGAGTTTCTCCGCCAGTTCGGCAAACTTTTTGATAATCTCTTTAGATGACATCTCGGTGAGGTTTTTTTCGTTAAGCTCGGGCGGCACTGGCAGAACCTTATTGATATCTCCCAGCAGGCCGGCGATATCCCGGCCCTCATCGTAATGGCCGGTTATATGTGCGCTGACGATGCTCTCTATCTCTTTATTGACCATATCCAGGATATTCGCCTTTAGGTCGGCACCGCCGAGGATTTTATTGCGTTCCTGATAGATAAGCTCGCGGTGCTTGTTGACGACATCGTCATATTCGACGAGGTGCTTGCGAATGTCGAAGTGATAGCCCTCGACACGCTTCTGCACGTCGGTAATGGCTTTGGTAATAAACTTATTTTCAATGGGCGTATCTTCATCCATACCCGCCCAGGTCATAAGCGTTTTGATACGGTCGCCGCCGAAGCGACGCATGATGTCGTCCTCCAGCGATACGAAGAAGCGCGAATTGCCGGGGTCGCCCTGACGCCCGGCCCTGCCGCGAAGCTGGTTATCGATTCGCCTGGCTTCGTGGCGCTCCGTGCCGACGATATGCAGTCCTCCCAGCTTAATAATCCTGTCGTGCTCCGCCTGCCATTCTTTATCACCGTCCCCTTCGGGGTTGCCCCCCAGGATAATATCGACACCGCGCCCGGCCATGTTGGTGGCCACGGTAACCGCCCCCGGCTCCCCGGCTCCGGCAATAATTTCTCCCTCTCTGGTGTGTTCCTTGGCGTTGAGCACCCTGCAGGTGATGCCCTGCCTCTTGAGCAGGTCGCTCAAATATTCCGATTTCTCAATGGAAACGGTGCCCACCAGTACCGGAGTTTTCTTCTCATTAAGCTGTTTAATCTCACGCACCACCGCCCGGAACTTGCCTTCCTCCGTCTTGTAAATCTGGTCGGGAAGGTCCTCGCGTATCATGGGCTTGTTGGTGGGAATCTCCGTTACCTCAAGCTTGTATATCTTATAAAACTCCTCGGCCTCGGTAAGCGCCGTGCCGGTCATGCCCGCCAGTTTTTCGTACATACGGAAATAGTTCTGTATGGTGATGGTGGCATAGGTCATCGATTCGCGCTGGACTTTCACATGCTCCTTAGCCTCGATAGCCTGGTGCAGTCCTTCGGAATAGCGCCGCCCGTACATCAAACGGCCGGTAAACGTGTCGACAATAATGACTTCTCCATCCTTAACGACGTAGTCGCGGTCCCGCCTGTAGACCGCTTGAGCTTTCAGGGCATTGTCCAGATACCGGGTCATGGCCTGATTTTCCGTGTCATAAAGGTTGGGCGACTTCAGCAGCCCCTCCCGTTTGAGCATCCGCTCCATTTTGCTGATGCCGTTATCAGTGAGGTTGACCGTGCGGGACTTCTCTTCGATGGTGAAGTCCTCTTCCGGAAGCAGCCGCGGCACGAGCCGGGCAAAGACCGAATAAGTCTCACCCGATTCCTCCGCCGGAGCGCTGATAATAAGCGGCGTGCGGGCCTCATCGATGAGGAGGTTATCCACCTCGTCGACGATGGAGTAGTTCAGAGGACGCTGGACGCACCGGGCTAAATCCGTCACCATGTTGTCCCTCAAGTAATCGAAGCCAAACTCGCTGCTGGTGCCATAGGTAATATCAGCCTGATAGGCCTCCCTGCGAGAGATAGGCCGGAAATGCTTCCAGCGGCTGTCACCGGAATCGAAATCCGGGTCGTAAATACGGGCGGGGGTATACTCGTCCGAGTTCTGCATCGGGTAAATACTGGCGACACTTACCCCCAGGGCATTATAAACAGGCGCCATCCAGTAAGGGTCGCGCCGCGCCAGGTAGTCGTTTACCGTGACCAGGTGGGCTCCCTTACCGGTAAGCGAGTTGAGGTAGAGGGGCAGAGTAGCCACCAGAGTCTTGCCTTCGCCGGTCCTCATCTCGGCGATTTTCCCCTGGTGCAGGGTAACGCCGCCCAGCAGCTGCACGTCGTAGTGGCGCTGGCCGATGGTGCGGACGGCGGCCTCGCGGACGGCGGCGAAAGCCTCCGGCAGCAGGTCTTCGAGATTAGCGCCATCCCTGGCCCTGGAGCTGAACTCGTCCGTCTTGGCGCGAAGCTCGGCATCGCTAAGCTTCTTAAACTCTGGCTCCAGCGCATTGACACGGCCAACGTACGGCTTAAGCCGTTTCAGCTCTTTCTCGTTGGAATCAAACAGTCCGCTTAAAAATTTAACCATTTCTATCGCTCACTATCAGCTCTCTCGCCCGGTCCGCCATGGATTCCAAGACCAGTATTCTTACTTCAGCCATGCCATCCACCGTGAACAGGTGCACCGAGGGAGCCGCGTTCGACTTTAAGAAGCACGGTATGTCATAACTTTCCAGTAAGCTCCTGATAACCTGCGCCTCCATATCATTACTGGCTTTATACACCTCAACCAGTTTTTCTTCTTCACTCAAACATAGCCCCCACGGACTGCCCGGTATGGATGCGTTTGATAGCCTCGCCCAGCAGCGGCGCTATCGGCAAAACGGTAATTTTATCGATTCTCTTACTCTCCGGAAGCGGCACGGTATCGGTAACGACCACCTCTTTCACCGGGCAGGCGGCTATTCTATCTATAGCCGGGCCGGACAATATGGGGTGCGTGCAGCAGGCATGCACTTCCAGAGCGCCACGGTCAATCAGGGTGGAGGCGACCCCCACCAGCGAGCCGGCGGTATCTATTTCATCGTCGATGGTGATGGCTACTTTACCCTTTACATCACCAATTACGTTTAACGTTTCCGTTTTATCCTCGTTACCGAGGCGTCTTTTCTCCATGATAGCCAGGGGAACGTTCAGCATCGCCCCAAGGTCGCGCCCCCGCTTGGTGGCCCCGATATCGCTGGCAACCACCACCACGTCTTTAAAGGCTTTCTCTCTGAAATAATTGCCCAGAATTTTTAAAGCCGTAAGCTCATCAACAGGTATATTAAAGAAACCCTGAATCTGCGCCGCGTGCAGGTCTACGGTCAAAACCCGTCCGGCGCCGGCCACGGTAAGAAGGTCGGCCACCAGTTTGGCGGTGATAGGCACCCGGGGCTGGTCTTTTTTATCGGTGCGCCCGTAGCCATAGTACGGAATTACGGCCGTAATCCGTCCGGCCGAGGCCCGCTTGAGGGCATCGAGCATAATGAGGAGTTCAACTAAATTGTTATTAACCGGAGAGGAGATAGGTTGAACAACGAAAGTATCTCGCTGACGGACGTTCTCCATAATACGAATAAAAGTATTTTCGTTACTGAACTGCTTTACTTCGCACTTGCCCAGACCAATTCCCAGATAATCGGCAATCGCTTGAGCGAGAACCGGATGAGCCCTGCCGCATAATACCTTCAGTTCATCCATGATAAAAATCTCCTCCCGATATTTTACCCGGTTTCATCATTATTATAGCACTAATAAACAGCATCCTCATCCTTATTGACCTTATAGAATATTAAACCTTACCCCCTGTTTTTATGGTGAACCTATCCCCCTGTGTCCCCCTTCCCTTGGGTATTTATGAAGGGAAGGGGGAAATAGAAAGAGGGGCTTCGCCCCTCTTAGACACCCCAATTGATTTTAAAAGGGGCCGCGCCCTTCTCCAACGCCCCACAGTGGTAAAGACTATGGGATAAGCAACTGATGATACGGGGCGGTTTGGGTGGGAATAGATAACCGACGAGGGGCGGGGGAACAGGAAGCTAGAGCAGTATCTCTTTCAATGTCTTGAGATTGACGACGTCTTCTTTATTATACTCCAGAAGCGTGTTCAGTGCGTCCAGGTCAAAGGAATCGACGTATTTCCACCACAGTCTGACGGCTTCGTAACCATTCATTTCCGACAGTATACGCCTGATACCAAGCTGCCGTTCCACGGCTTTAAGCCCGCCGTAGAGATTATTCCGCCAGCAATCGTACATCAGGTCGTGGTGCGTGAAGAGCTCCACCAGATTGATGCCTAACTGCGAATGAATAAACGGTAAATCGAACCGGCTGCCGTTATAGGAATAGATAACATCGACGCCTTTGAGTGTCTGCAGTAGGCTATCGGCGGTAACATCTCTGCCGACCAGCTGCACTAACTCTGTCTCGTCGCCACGGCAGAGATGTATACCGATTACGGTGATTTCACAGTCGAAAGGCGTTAGACCGGTCGTTTCAATATCTAAATAAGCTTCAATAATCGGCATTGACCCTACCGTCTACGGCGGACACTCAGCACATATGGAACGGAAAAGCGTGGTGCTCAAGTAGCGGTCGCCGCGGTCCGGCAGGATAGTCACGATGTTACCCTTTTTCATCTTCCCGGCAATTTCCATGGCCCCCACCACGGCGGCTCCGCTGGACATGCCTACAAAAAGCCCCTCTCTGATGGCCAGCAGCCGCGCCATCTCGAAAGCATCGCCATCTTCAACAGTCACCTTATCATCAAAAGCAGCGGGGTCGTAGATTCCGGGGACGACATTTTCCTTCATGTTTTTCAGTCCCTGTATGGCATGTCCCAGAGTGGGTTCCGCCCCGACGATTTTGATACCGGGAATCTTCTCTTTCAGATACCTGCCGGCACCTATGAGGGTTCCCGTTGTTCCCATGGTGGCTATGAAGACGTCAACCTTGCCTCCGGTCTGGTTATATATTTCCGGCCCGGTGGTCTCATAATGGGCCAGTAGATTATTTTCGTTATCGAACTGGTTGGGCATGAAATACTTTTTCGGTTCCGCTTTTAAAGCCTGATGGGCCTGCCGTATCGCCCCGTCAACGCCTTCTTTATCCGGTGTAAGCACGACCTCGGCGCCGTAGGCCTGGAGTATCATTTGCCTCTCAACGCTGACGCATTCCGGCATAAACAGCTTCACCTTGTACCCCTTGGCGGCGCCTATCATGGCCAGGGCAATACCCGTATTCCCGGATGTCGGCTCGATAATAGTCTTGTCCGGGGTAAGCTGTCCGGACTTTTCCGCCATGGTAATCATATAATAAGCCGGCCGGTCTTTTACAGAACCCCCGGGATTGCTGCCCTCAAGCTTGACGAATATTTTCACTCCCGGATTGCCATTCACATTCACCAACTGCACCAGCGGGGTGTTCCCGATAGCTGCCAGGATATTTATATTATCGTTTTTCATATCTTTTCACCTTATCCATGACTGCTTTATGACTGAAATAGTATACCGGTGGAATCCGCTTCAGGTCAGTCAATAACCCCGGGTATGGGGAAGCGCCGGCAAATGCGCGCTATTTCCTGTCTTACCTCATCCTGGACTTTCACGCTGTCGGCATGGGAAATCACTCTGACAATGAGCCCGGCTATCAGCTTCATCTCTTCCCCTCCGAAGCCGCGTGTTGTCACGGCCGGCGTACCCAGCCTGATGCCGCTGGTCACCCGCGGCGGGCGGGAGTCAAAGGGAATAGCGTTTTTATTTACAATGATACCGGCGACTTCCAGGGATTCCTCGGCCTGTTTGCCGGTGACCCCTGTTTCCGTCAGGTCTACCAGCATCAGGTGGTTATCGGTGCCGCCCGATACCAGGCGGAGTCCCGCCTTTTGTATCTCCGCGGCCAGGGTAAGGGCATTTTCCAGGATAGACCGCTGGTAATCGACAAATTCGGGCTGCATGGCTTCATAAAGCGCCACCGCCTTGGCGGCAACGGCATGCATCAGGGGTTTACCCTGCATTTCGGGGAAGACAGCGTTATCCACGGTGCGTGCCAGTTCCTGCCGGCACAGTATCAGACCGCCGCTGGTGCCCCGCAGTGTCTTATGCGTGGTCGATGTTACCAAGTCGGCATAAGGGACGGGGGTGGGGTGCAGTCCGGCGGCTACCATTCCGGCTATATGAGCCATGTCCACCATGAGCCTGGCGCCTACCGAATCGGCGATATAGCGGAAACGCTCGAAGTCGATAATCCTGGGATAAGCCGTAGCCCCGGCAACAATCAACTTCGGCTTATGTTTTTTAGCCAGCTTCTCTACCTCCGGGTAATCGATGCGTTCCGTCTCCTTATTTACCTTGTAGTGAACGAAGTTATACGATTTGCCGGAAAAGGTAATCGGAGAGCCGTGCGTCAAATGCCCGCCATGCGCCAGGTCCATCGCCATAGCGGTGTCGCCGTACTCCAGCAGGGCGAAGTAGGCGGCCATATTGGCCGCCGAGCCGCTGTGCGGCTGGATATTGGCGTGCTCGGCGCGGAACAACTCTTTAGCGCGCTTAACAGCCAGTTCCTCGATGGCATCCATGTTCTCGCAGCCGCCGTAGTATCGCCGGCCCGGATATCCCTCGGCGTACTTATAGGTCAAGAACGAGCCCTGGGCCTCCAGCACCGCCGGGCTGGTATAGTTCTCGGAGGCAATGAGGTTTACCGTCTCCTTTTGTCGCTTTTTATCTAAATCCAGTATGCGGGACATCTCCGGGTCGATCCGTTCCAAGAAACTCATCTACACTCTCTCCTGAAGGGGAAATCTGGCTCCGTACATAGTCTACAATGGCGGTATGATAGTGTCAATTTTACCCCGCGTGGTTATTTTGCCAAACCGGCACGAACCCCTTGACAAAGCAGAAACGCCTCCATATAATAAAAAGAAACCCCCACTTATCTGATAGTCTTTCCCTGTTTCTATTGAAAATAGTGCAAATGCTTATTCGTGAGGCACTGTGTACAATTCCTGTTTAAGTTCTCTGGCGGACTTCCTGAAATAAGACTGGAGTTTTTCCAGATTTTCTAGAGTTAGGTACTCGTATATGCCGAAGTATATCTTTGTAACCGGTGGCGTTGTAAGTTCCGTAGGGAAAGGCATCACCGTCGCCTCAATCGGCACCACCCTGAAGAGTCGCAAGGTCACTGTAGCCGTCCAGAAACTGGACCCCTACCTGAACGTTGACCCGGGCACGATGTCGCCCTACCAGCACGGCGAGGTATTCGTTACCAAGGACGGGGCAGAGACGGACCTTGACCTGGGCAACTACGAACGCTTTATCGACGCCGAGGTCACGGCGGACTCCAACGTCACCTCCGGGCAGATTTACAGCGACCTCATCGCCAAGGAAAGACACGGCGACTTTTTGGGCGGGACTATCCAGATTGTGCCCCATCTGACCAACGAAATTAAAGGAAGGTTCAAGAAACTGGCCGATAAATCCGGCGCTGATGTGATTCTCATCGAAGTGGGCGGCACCGTCGGCGATATCGAAGGGCAGCCGTTCCTGGAGGCTATCCGTCAGATGAGGAACGACGTCGGCAGGAACAACGTGCTCTACATACACGTCACTTTTCTCCCCTATCTCAACTCCACCGGCGAATTGAAGACCAAGCCCACCCAGCACAGCGTCAACGAGCTAAGGCGCATCGGTATCCAGCCGGATGTTATTATCTGCCGCAGCGACCACCCCATATCCGAAAGCATACGAGATAAAATATCGCTGTTCTGCGACGTGGAGAAGCAAGCCGTCATTCCGTTACCCACCGTGGATACGATATACGAAATACCCCTCATACTCGAAGAATCAGGTTTGAGCAGGTTGATTGTCGAAAAGCTCGGCATCAAGGCGCACCGCACCGACCTGCGTCAGTGGCGGGGGCTCGTGGAACGCATCAGGATGCCTCATGAGCCGGTAAATATAGCCCTGGTCGGCAAATACGTCGAGCTCAATGATGCCTATTTCTCGGTGCGCGAGGCACTGTACCACGCCGCCCTTCATAACGATAGAGAGCTCAATCTATTCTGGGTTCACGCCGAGGAACTCGACCGTGACGGCACCGAAAATCTGCTGCGCGGCGCCCAGGGTATTATCGTCCCCGGCGGCTTCGGGGACAGGGGTATCGAAGGTAAAATAAAGGCGGCTAAATACGCCCGGGAATATAAAATTCCCTACCTGGGATTATGCCTGGGACTGCATATTATGGTTATCGAATTCGCCCGTTATGTTTTCAACTCCGATGAACCTGACTCCACCGAATTCAACCCGTCCACTCCTTACCCTGTTATCGACATCCTGCCCGAACAGAAGAACATAAAAGACAAGGGAGCCACGATGCGTCTGGGTAATTACCCGTGCAAGCTCATTAAGGATACCCTTGCCGCCCGGGCTTACGGTCTACCCCTGGTGCAGGAACGGCACCGGCACCGCTTTGAATTTAATAACGAATTCCGTGAGCCGCTGCACAAGGCCGGCATGGTTTACAGCGGAATGTCACCGGATGATAAACTGGTTGAAGTCTGTGAACTGGCCGAACACCCCTGGATGGTAAGCTGCCAGTTCCACCCCGAATTTCTCTCCCGCCCCGGGCGCCCCCACCCACTATTTCGCGATTTTGTCGGGGTGGCTAAAGAAATACTGCGTGAAGGAGCTCAACCCCCGCTGCCGCTTTCAGCCTAATTGAGGAGGAGAACCGAATGGATATCTTTCTGGATACCGCCAACGTCGAAGAAATCAGGCAAGCCGCCCGGCTGGGTATTATCAGCGGAGTTACCACCAATCCGTCACTGCTATCCAAAGAGGCAACATCCGACTATGAAACCGTGACCAAAAAAATCTGCTCTATCGTCGATGGCCCCGTTTCCGTGGAAGTGCTATCGGAAAACGCAGATGCCATGATAGAAGAGGCCCATGCCAAAGCGGCGTGGGCGCCCAACGTAAATATCAAGATACCGATTACGGCCGACGGCCTCCGGGCAACTTCGGCTTTGAGCAAGGATAACATCAAGGTAAATATGACCCTCTGTTTCTCGGCGAACCAGGCGCTCCTCGGAGCGCTGGCCGGGGCAACCTATGTCAGCATATTTGTCGGCAGGCTGGACGATGCCGGTCATGACGGTATGCAGGTGGTCGAAGAAGTCCGCGCCATACTCGATAACTACCCCGAACTGGATGCCCGGGTAATCGCCGCCAGTATCCGGCACCCGCAGCACTGCACCCAAGCTGCTATGATAGGCGCCGATATTGCCACGGTTCCTTATAAAGTGCTGATGCAGATGATACAACACCCGATGACCGATGTCGGTATTAAGCGCTTCCTGGCCGACTGGGAAAAAGTAGCTAATAAATAAAAAAGAAAGGTGACAATACCCCCTTCCTGTCAGGGAAACGGGACAATAGTGAGGTGGAATCATGAACATTACGGAACTTGAAAGTAAAAACAGGGAAGAACTGGTGGAAATGGCCAAGCAAAAAGGCATCTCCACCCCGGCCACCCTTAAGAAGAATGAAATCATCATGCGCCTGCTGGAAACACATACGGAGGAGCAGGGTAATATCTTCTGTAGCGGTATCCTGGAAATAATGAGCGACGGCTACGGCTTCCTCCGGCAGGAGACGATGCTGCCCAGCCAGACGGATGTCTATATCTCGCCTTCGCAGATTAGACGCTTCGGCCTGCGTAACGGCGACCTTGTTACCGGACAGGGCAGGCCCCCGAAGAGTAACGAGAAATATTTCAGTCTGCTCCAGGTGGTGGCCATCAACAACCTCGACCCCGAGGTTGTTAAAAACCGCCAGCCTTTCGGGTCGCTCACGCCCACTTTCCCCGACCGACTCATCAACCTTGAGTACTCTCCTTCCGACCTTTCCACCCGTCTTATCAACTTAATCGCCCCCATCGGATGCGGGCAGCGCGGCATGATAGTATCACCGCCCAAGGCCGGCAAGACGCTCTTATTAAAATCGATAGCCAGCGCCATCACCGCTAGTTATGACGATATCCACCTGATGGTATGTCTCATCGGTGAGCGCCCGGAAGAGGTTACCGATATAAGGCGCTCGGTCAACGGCGAGGTAATCGCCGCTACGTTCGACGAGGTGGTGGATAACCAGACACGCGTGGCGGAACTGGCGCTGGAAAGAGCTAAACGATTGGTGGAAAGCGGCAAGGATGTGGTTATTCTCCTGGACGGCGTTACCCGCCTGTGCCGCGCCTATAACCTGGCCATGCCTTCCAGCGGCCGTACCCTGTCCGGCGGCATCGACCCCGCCGCCCTGCACCCCGCCAAGCGCTTCTTCGGCGCCGCCCGCAATACCGCCGAAGGCGGCAGCCTGACCATCATCGCCACCTGTCTCATCGATACGGGCAGTCGCATGGACGACCTTATTTACGAAGAGTTTAAAGGCACCGGCAACATGGAGCTTCACCTCGACCGCAGGCTTTCGGAACGGCGTATTTTCCCGGCCATGGATATCCAGCGCAGCGGCACCCGGCGCGAAGAGCTTTTACTCGGTGAGGAAACCCTGAAGCAGGTATGGCTCCTGCGGCGTATGGTAGCGATGATTGCCTCCGACTCCAATAATTTCGCCGAGGCGACCGAGAAGATTCTGGACCGCATGCGCAAGACTAAGAACAATGCCGAGTTCCTGGTCAACCTTAACCGGGAAACGTAAAATACTATATCGATTCTCCAGAGCAGCTCCTGTTATTTATTCCATTATTCATGGCTGGTGAAGCTGTATCTTATTGCCTCTTTTTACGCCCGCTCCGCAGGCTTATCATCAGCTTTTGAAGTCGGCGGTACTTCACCGGCCGCCACTTGCCGAGGCTGAACAGTCTGGGGAACAGGGCTTTGCGGGTCTCCTCGACAATAAACAGGCTGCCGCCGGCCAGAACGGCGATACCCCACCTGTCTATCCCCAGAGGCACCGTCCGGAAAGCCTTCTGGAGAAACGGGACATACACGACGGCCAGTTGAAGCACTATGGCCAACGAGATGGCCCCTACCAGCCAGCGATTGCGCAGGATGCCCAGCTTGAAGACGGTGTGTTCGTCCGAGCGGGCGTTGAAGGCGCGGAACCACTCGAAGGTAACCATGGCGCAGAAAGCGACCGTGCGCGCTTCCTCGATACTCATCCTCGCTTGAGCCCAGTTGAAAATCAGGGTAATGCCGGCGCCCATGTATACTGCCATAAAAATAACACGCATTACCTGGCCAGGAAAGAGAATGCCCACTCCGGGGTGGCGGGGCGGCTGCTTGAGCTCGTCGCCAGACTTCGGCTCCAGACCCAGCGGGATAGCCGATGCCGTATCCGTAACCAGGTTGACCCAGATAATCTGAACCGCCAGCAGCGGCGCCTTGCCGATGAATAAAATAGAAAGCACCAGGGCCAGCAACTCGCCGATATTCGTACTCAATAGTAAAAAGATAACGTTTCTCAACCGATTGAATATCGCCCTTCCCTCGTCAACCGCCGCCACCACCGTGGCGAAGTTATCATCCGCCAGCGTCATGTCGCAGGCTTCCTTGGCGACATCCGTGCCGGTAATGCCCATGGCGATGCCGATATTGGCCGTTTTAAGGGCCGGGGCATCGTTTACGCCGTCGCCGGTCATGGCCACGACATGTCCCCTGCCTTTAAGTGCATTGACAATTCTTAATTTTTGTACAGGCTCGATTCTGGCGAAAACCGAGACACTTTCCACTTGCGCCGATAGTACCTCGTCGCTCATCTCGCGGAGCTCGTTCCCGGATATCGCTTTCCCCTCCGGCAGTTCGAGCTGGCGGGCGATAGACTCCGCTGTAATCCTGTTATCGCCGGTAATCATGATAACCTTGATACCAGCCTGCTTGCAGAGTCGAATCGCCTCTTTAGCTTCCTCACGCGGCGGGTCGGCCATCCCCGAAAGGCCGACGAACACCAGATTGCCCCTTAGATGCTCTTCCTCCAGGTCCTCCAGGTCACCGGGCAAATTAACGCAGGCCGTGGCGATGACCCTCATCGCTTCCCCCGCCATGGCATCGCCGGCCTGAAGAATCGACTCAATATCGGCTTCTATGAGAGGCACGATTTCACTCCCCCGGTAGCAGTACTTGCTCATGGACAGGAGCTTTTCGGCGGCTCCCTTCACGTAGGCTATACGCCCCCCGTCACGCGGATGCAGGGTAGCCATGTAAAACTTCTCGCTCTGGAAAGGGATTTCATCAAGGCGGGGAAAGGTCCTGTCCAGCTTCTCGCGGTTCATCCCGGCCTTGGCGGCGGCCACCACCAGGGCGCCTTCGGTAGGGTCGCCGAAGATACTGTAGGACTGCTCGTCTTCCATGGTCAGCGAGGCGTCGTTACAGAGGGCGCCTATCCGGAGATGCAGCTCCAGGGCCGGTTCGTTCCACATATCCACCCTCCGGCCATCGCGGTAGTACTCGCCTTCGGGCGCGTAACCTTCGCCGGTAACCTCTACCCAGCGACCGCCGGCGAATATCCTCCTTACCATCATCTGGTTTAAAGTCAGCGTCCCGGTCTTATCGGAGCAGATTACCGTAGCCGAACCCAGCGTCTCCACCGCCACCAGCCGGCGAATAACGGCGTTGCGATGGGCCATAAACCTCATACCCATGGCCAGAACCACGGTGACCACCGCCGGCAGTCCTTCCGGTATCGCCGATACCGCCGCGGCGACCGCCAGCAGGAATACTTCCATCCACTCCATCCCCCTGATAAGACCGACGATTACCAGCAACACGCAGATGACGAGGAAAAGGCCGATTATATACCGGCTCAACTTGCTGATACTCTTCTGCAGAGGAGTCTTCTCCGGTTTAACCTCCTGGATGCCGGTGGCTATCCTGCCTATCTCGGTGGCCATGCCGGTCTTCACGACCACAGCGGTGGCCCGGCCGTAGGTAACGACCGTCCCCATGAAAACCATGTTCTTTCGCTCGGATACCGTAAGCTCTCCGGATAGCGACATTGTGTGTTTATCCACCGGCACGGACTCACCGGTAAGGGTGGCTTCGTTGACTTTCAGGTTGGAGACCTCGATGAGCCTGGCGTCGGCCGGCACTTTATCGCCTGTCTCAAGGATAATAATATCGCCCGGCACGATTTCGCGGGCGGTGATATTCCTGATGCTGCCGGCACGGCGCACGCTCGCCTGCGGCGCCGCCATCCGGATAAGAGCTTCCATGGCCTTCTCCGCCCGCGTTTCCTGCGCGAATCCGATGACGGCATTGAGCACGAGGATGCCGAGTATCACCCAGGCATCCATGAAATGCCCGACGATAAAGGAGATTGCCACGGCGACCAGCAGCACGTAGATAAGGGGACTTAGGAACTGCCCCAGGAAAACCAGCCACGGCGGCGTCTTCTTTCTGCTCTTTAGCCGGTTGGGGCCGTACCGCAGCAGCCGCGCCTCAATTTCGTCGGCGGTCAGCCCGGCCCGCCGGGAATCGAACCGTTGCAGGGTCTCTTCCGGGCCCTGGTTATACCACTGCTCGTTCATATTATCAATATAGTATCATAATGATTTCAGGGGATACCAGTGTACTTTAGAATAAGAATAATAGACTATTCCCGCCCGCTACCGGATAAGCTCGCTTATGTTCTTATCCCCGCTCTCGGCCGGGTAGTATTTCAGGAAGGAATCGAAATACGGGTCGTTGCCGCAGTCGGCCATTGTCCTGTCAATACTTTGAGCCAGGGTCATATTCCCGGTACACAAATTACCGAGGAGGTCCAGCGTAACCTCGTCCACGTATTTCAGGCTGACCACATGGCTCCAGCCCAGATATGCCGAAGCGCCCTTATCTATAAAAATCGACGGCATATCATCGTAGCAGTAACTCTCGCACCCCATCGCCAGAATAACGGTTCTATCGAATTTACCTTTAGTATCTTCAATAAAGTCGGAATTACCGCCAAAACCATAGCCGGCCACAATAACTTTAGACAACGATTCATAACCCTTACACGAAGTATAGGGGACTTTCCGCCATAACTCAATGGTGGTTGTGCCTGGGCGCGGCTTATCCCGGTACCCATAAAAGAGGAAAAACAATATCGCTGACACAGCAGGGGAGCCACACGGAAAGGAAGAGAAACAGGAAAATAAAGGGGAGCAGAGGAATCCAGTCGGCAATCCCGAACGCGATGAAGCTGAATAGAGATGCCCAGGTACTTAGCAGCACGTGCCCCATGTGAGGGAATCTTGTATTGGGCCTCCAGACGGCAATAGCAATGCCGATAACCGCCGCAGCATTGACGATTATCCACTTTTGAATGCCGATGAAGGGCATTTTCGCGGTCTCCAGGAAAGGCAGGTGAAATTCCATGGGAACGTTCAGAACATCCCCCCCCAGGTACGGTATAACGATATCGCTCAACGTGGCAATACCTATAGAGCCCGTGTAACCGATGAGTACTGTCGCCCAGAGTTTACGGTTTTTATTATGCAGCCGGTACATGGACGCGGTTACCAGGGCGCTAAGGATTACGTGGAGCGGATGGAGCGTGTAAAAAAGCGCGTTCGATATTTCCCTGGGGGCATTGGAAAAATAAATGATGACCATGACGATAATACCGGCCACCGCCCCCACCGCCGTGAAGGGGATATGGTGCAACAGTTCCATGCCGATACGTTTGAGCATTTATATCCTACCCCGCTACAGTCTTACTACGGCACTTGCGGCATTGCCCCACGAACTCCAGGATGTGACCGCTTATCTTAAAGTTGTTCTCTTTCGATAGTCTTTTCTCCAGCTCTCCAAGGTCGCAATCAATAAAATCAATCACCGTGCCGCAGTCGGAGCAAATCAGGTGATGGTGGTGCTCCACGGGCCGCCGTATCAGGTAGCTGCGACAGTCCCCCGCCGCGTGCATTTCACATACGAGCTTGAGTTCGGCAAGGATTTCAAGAGTGCGATAGACGGTAACCAGCCCTATTCCCGGATTCTCCCGGTGTACCCTTTCATGTATCGCCGCCGGCGTCAAATGCTCATGACTGTGAATAATGGCCTTGATGACGGTGCGCCGCTGCGGGGTAATTTTATACCCACTCTGCCTCAACGCACTTTCAATCTTCTTCTCGGTATAAACCATTATCAGCCTGCCAAATGAAAATCTTTTTCAATTACAAGTGTAGCACAATGGTAAATAGCTGTCAACAGGCACCGGTTATTGTCCTGCCTTTAAAAAGTATGGTAAAATTGACCAGTCGGGTGTATAATATATTGCGTAATTAATAATAAAAATGTTGCTCTTATCTATTCTATTATGGTATAATATTGCCGGTTTGCGTTAATGAAGATGGAAAAGACTATGCAATTACTATCCGGTAACGAAGCGCTGGCGCTGGGAGCGTACCACTCCGGCGTGCAGGTAGCCTCCGCTTACCCCGGCACGCCCAGCACCGAGATACTGGAGAACCTGGCCCGCTTTAAGGATATCTACGCCGAATGGTCCACCAACGAAAAGGTGGCCATGGAAGTGGCTATGGGGGCATCCTACACCGGAGCCCGCGCCATGGTTTCCATGAAGCACGTGGGACTGAATGTTGCCAGCGACCCCTTTATAGCCGCCTCATACACCGGTATTATCGGCGGACTGGTGGTGGTCAGCGCCGACGACCCGCAGATACACAGCTCCCAGAACGAGCAGGACAACCGCCACTATGCCAGGCTGGCCAAGCTGCCCATGCTGGAACCAACCGACAGCCAGGACGCTTACGACCTCATGGGCTATGCCTTCGATATCAGCGAGGAGTTCGATACGCCCGTGCTGCTGCGTACTACCACCCGTATCTCACATTCAAAGTCGGTGGTGGATGTTAAAAGAGACCGCGCCGTAAAGAACCCGCAACCGACCTTTTACTTCAACATGAAAAAATACGTCATGCTGCCGGTCAATGCCCTCCCCCGGCACGCCCTGATGGAGAAACGCATGCTCAAGCTGGCCGGGTACAGTGAAGCGTTCCCCCTGAATCAAATTATGTGGGGAGAGCGCGACCTCGGTATCGTGGCCTGCGGCGTCGCTTATCAGTACGCGCGCGAGGCCTTTCCGGAGGCTTCTTTCCTCAAGCTCGGGATGAGCTGGCCCTTGCCGGAAAAAATGATTAAAGAATTCGCCGGCGGCGTGAAGAAGCTCATCGTCATTGAGGAACTCGACTCGTTTCTCCAGGATAATATCAAGGCGATGGGCATCGAGGTCACCGGCAAGGAATTTATACCCCTCGTGGGAGAACTGAACACGCAAATCGTTACCGAAAGCAGTGTCGGCGCCGGCCTCCTGCCGGATTCCGAGAAGATATTAGACCCGGCCCCGGGACTGCCCAAACGGCCTCCCCTGCTCTGCCCCGGATGTCCCCATGCCGGCATTTACTTCGTCCTGAACAGCCTCGGACAGCGCTCCAAACTGCTGGAAAAGAAAAACAACACACCGCAGGAGCCGAAATTGATTATCACCGGCGATATCGGCTGCTATACGCTGGGAGCTCTGCCGCCGCTCAATGTCCTGGACACCACCGCCTGCATGGGCGCCGGTATCGGGCAGGCTCTGGGCATGGAAAAGGCCGGCGTTAAAAGCAAGGTGGTGGCTATCATCGGAGACTCCACCTTTATGCATTCCGGCATTACCGGCCTGGTGGACGCCGTATATAATGACGGCCATATTACCATATTAATACTGGACAACCGCACCACGGCGATGACAGGCCACCAGGAGCACCCCGGCACGGGCATTTCCGCGCAGGGCAGGGAGACCTGCGCCGTGGATATCGAGAGCCTGGCCAGGGGCATCGGCGTTAAAGATGTCAAGGTTGTGAATGCCTTCGACCTTAAAGCGCTGCGGAACGGCCTCAAGGACTCGCTGGACAGACAGGAGATCTCCGTTATCATCGTCCGCGGCTCCTGCGCCATGCGCGTCAGGAAGCGTGCCAATCCAAGAAAGGTCGACGTGGAAAAGTGCGTTCAGTGCAATTATTGTCTTGGCCTCGGCTGCCCGGCCATCCAGAGCGCCGACGGACAGGTGTTCATCGAGCCGACCCTCTGTGCTGGAGATATCTGCACTATTTGCGAACAATTATGCCCGCAGAAAGCAATTTCTGCATGAGTAACGGTAGTAAGATGGAGAAAATAGACTTAATAGTCACCGGGGTAGGCGGTCAGGGGGTTGTCCTGGCCAGCGACATCATCAGCGAGACCGCTCTGGCGGCCGGCTTCGATGTTAAAAAGACGGATACGCTGGGGATGGCCCAGCGCGGCGGCAGCGTGCTTAGCCACGTGCGCCTGGCGCCGAAGGTCTGGTCGCCGTTAATCAAAGACGGCAGCGTCGACATTCTCCTTGCCTTCGAGAAGCTGGAGGCGGCCCGGTGGAGCCATTACCTGCGGCGCGGCGGAATAGCTATCGTCAACAAATACGAACAGCCGCCGCAGTCGGTCAGCCTGGGACAGGAGAAATACCCCACCGATGACGAAATCGCTGCGGTGTTGAAACGGCAGACCGACCGGGTCTACTTCGTGGACGGCACCGGGCGGGCCAGGGAACTGGGCAATGTCAGGACGCTCAATATATTTATGCTGGGGTGCTTTTCGGTATTCGCCCCGCTCGAGGCAGAAACCTGGAAGGAGAGCATCTCGCAACGTCTGCCGGATAATATCCGTGAAATCAATTTAACTGCCTTTGAAATAGGCAGAAAGGAAATAGAAGGTGTCCGTATCGGCTAGAGTCAAAAAGGGCATGGAACTAGGGTCGTGGATTCGGCGGATGTTCGAAGAGGGCATCGCCATGAAGAAGCAGTTCGGCATAGAGAATGTCTACGACCTTTCGCTGGGCAACCCCATTATGGAACCTCCCCCCGAGTTCAAACGCGAGATTAAACGCCTGGCGGAGAATCCATTCCCGGGCATGCACGGCTACATGGAGAATGCCGGCTACCCGGAGACCAGAGCCGCCGTTGCCGCGCAGCTGACGCGGGAAACGGGTATCAAGCTAACCGAGAAGGACGTCATCATGGCCGTCGGGGCAGCGGGAGCTATCAACGTGGCGTTTAAAACTATTCTCGACCCCGGAGACGAGGTGATACTTTTTCTACCGTGGTTCGTCGATTACTTTAATTACGTGGAAAATCACGACGGCGTGGTCAAGACCGTGCCCACCGATGAGCACTTCATGCCCCGACTTGACGAGTTCGAGAAAGCCATCGGCCCCCGAACTAAAGCCGTGCTCATCGACTCGCCGAACAATCCCACCGGCGTCGTTTACAGTGAAGACCTTCTACGCCGGATGGCAGAGATACTCCGTAAAAAAGAAGCCGAGTTCGGAACGGAGATATTCATCGTCAGTGACGAGCCCTATAAGAAGATTATCTACGATGGGCTGGAGTACCCCTCACCGCTGAACTTTCACCGGCACAGCATTATCGCCACTTCTCACTCCAAGGACCTGTCCATACCCGGTGAGCGTATCGGATACGTTGCCCTGCACCCGGATAGCTCTCACCATGACGAGATGATAACGGGCATGGTCTTCTGCACCCGCGTGCTGGGTTTTATAAACGCCCCGGCGTTCATGCAGAACGTGGTGCGTCGACTGCAGGATATAACCATAGACGTCTCCGAGTACCAGCACCAGCGGGATTTTATCTACAATAACCTGGTAGAAATGGGATATGAAGTTAATAAGCCACAGGGCGCTTTCTACATCTTCCCCAAATGCCCCATAAAAGATGATGTCGCCTTCGTGCACGAATTACAGCGGGAGCACCATGTGCTCACCGTGCCCGGGGTGGCTTTCGGCACACCCGGCTACTTCCGGCTGGTGTACTGCGTCGACGACCGTACGCTGGAGTGTTCTATGCCCGGCCTGTCCACCCTGGCCAAGAAGTACAAACTCAAGTAATCAGAGGGGTCCGCGGGTATCACCAATCATATAAAACATGCCTTTTATAGTATTGCTTTTTCCAAAAAATATATGGTATACTACCGCAGTGCCAGAATCCCTGTATCATAATATATAGTACTGCGAGCACGTAAACATAAAATCAGCGATATAGATAGTCAGGGGACCAGTTGCTAGCAAATTACGGATTAATCGGACTGTTTTCCATAATCGTCGTACTTTTTACCCTGGTAATGGTAGTTCTTCCCATTGCCCTTAGATATCTTAAAATCGTCCCCAACAATCCCAATCCTATCAAGAACTCCATCTTCGAATGCGGCATGGAGACCATCGGGAAGACCTGGGTGCAGTTTAACTTCCACTATTATTTCTACGCCCTCGTCTTTTTAGCGCTCGATGTCCTGGTTGTTTTCCTCTATCCGTGGGCATCGCAGCTCCGGCAGCTGGGACTTTCCAGTTTCTTTGTCGTGCTGATACTCGTTTTCATAGTGCTCATCGGCTACATCTATGCCTGGAAGAAGAAGGTCCTCGAATGGAAATAAGCAGCGATAAAGAGTATATCTACACATCTTCGGAGCTTGACCGTCAGGAGGGTCAGCTGATTGAAGAGGTGAAAGCGGGCGCCAGAGAGACCATTCCCGACCCCGACGGCTGGCTGGAAGAGGAAGTAAAGAAGAACATCATGCTGTCCTCGGTAGACGCCATATTGAACTGGGCGCGGCGTTCCTCCCTGTGGACGGCGATATGCTTCCCTGCCTGCTGTGCCTTTGAGTTTATTGCCGCCGAAGGCCCCCGCTTCGATATGTCCCGCTTCGGCATGGAAATCCTGCGGGCTTCGCCACGCCAGGCCGACCTCATGATTACAGCCGGCACCCTCACCTGGAAGATGGCGCCGGTTGTCCGGCGCATCTATAACCAGATGCCGGAGCCGAAATGGGTCATCGCCATGGGCGCCTGCGCTATCAGCGGCGGCATTTTCCGTTCCTCTTACAACGTGGTGCCGGGATACAACAGGATAATACCGGTCGATGTTTACGTGCCCGGCTGCCCTCCCCGCCCCGAAGCCCTCATCTACGGCGTGCAGACGCTTCAGAAGAAAATCGCCAGAGAGCACCAGATATTAGACCTGCCGCAACAGCTCTTGAAAGGTAAAAAAGAATGACGGTAGCCCTCTCCGGTAAAGACATATCCGGCCAGATGGAAGAGAAATTCCCGGGCAGCATCGAGGAAACCGGCCCGGAATGTATAGTCGTAAACAGCGATTCTTTACGGGCAGTTGCCGAATATCTCAAAAATACCGAAAGTCTCGCATTTGACTATTTTAATTACGTTACCGCCGTGGACTACTATAGCTATTTTGAAATCGTTTACCAGTTTACCTCCACCAGGCATAACCACTCGTTCGTTATTAAAACAAGGTGCTATGACCGCGAGAATCCGTCCGTACCTTCGGTAATCGACCTGTGGCAGGGAGCCGATTTCCAGGAACGAGAGATTTACGACCTCATGGGGGTTAAATTTGAAGGGCATCCTAATTTGAAACGCCTCTTCCTCTGGGAAGGGTTCCAGGGACACCCGCTGCGAAAGGACTATCTCCAATGACCACGACCGAGATGATGACACTCAAGACCGAACCGTTCGTGCTCAATTTCGGGCCGGTACACCCGAGCACTCACGGCGTATACCGCATGCGAGCCACCCTAGACGGCGAGGTCATACTGGATATCGAGCCGGTTGTTGGCTACCTGCACCGCGGCATCGAGAAGCTCACCGAGGAAAGGACCTACTCCGGCATTATCCCGCTGACCGACCGGTTGGACTATATCTCGCCGATGAGCAACAACCTGGGTTACTGTCTGGCGGTGGAGAAGCTGGCGGGTATTAAAGTGCCGGAACGCGGCGATTATTTACGCGTTATCATGGCCGAGCTACAGCGCCTGGCCAACCACTGTATCGCCGTGGGCTCGTTCCTGAACGACTGCGGCGCTTACTATACCCCCTTCATGTACGCCTTCCGCGAGAGGGAAAAAATCGTCGACCTCTTTGACATGGTCTGCGGCCAGCGTCTAACTTATAACTACATGAGAATCGGCGGCGTCAGCCAGGATATCCCCGAAGAATTTCTGCCGGCGCTGAAAAAACTCGTCGTACAGATGTCCCGCTGGATCGATGAATACGACATGCTGCTTATGCAGAACGAGATACTGCTGGCGCGCACCAGGGGCGTCGGCATCCTGCCGAGGGAAACAGCCATCAACTGCGGCATCAGCGGCCCGGTAGCCCGCGGCAGCGGCGTTAATTGGGACCTGCGCAAGAACGACCCTTATTCCGTCTACGACCGCTTTGAGTTCGATATCCCGCAGGGCGAGAACGGCGACTGCTATGACCGCTACCGTGTGAGGATAGAGGAGATGCGCCAGAGCCTGCGTATT
Organism: Dehalococcoidales bacterium; assembly: GCA_034430575.1. Classification (GTDB taxonomy): domain Bacteria; phylum Chloroflexota; class Dehalococcoidia; order Dehalococcoidales; family RBG-16-60-22; genus JAFGPF01. The sequence continues at coordinate 7,240 of DAOUDZ010000140.1, read as the reverse complement.
ATCAAGCAGGCCATGAATGATATACCCGCCGGACCCGTCAGGGCCGACGTGCCCCACCTGGTTCGCCCCCCCAAGGGCGAGGCTTACGCCCACCTGGAGGCCCCCAAGGGCGAGCTCGGCTATTACCTGGTATCGGACAACTCCATTGCCCCCTACCGGTGCCACATACGGCCTACCAGCCTGATAAACCTGACCGCGTTACGCGAGATGGTCAAGGGATGGAAGGTGGCCGACCTTATTGCCATCTTCGGCAGTATCGATATTACCATGGGCGAGGTTGACAGATAGTGGCGACTCCCGATTTATTAATTCGCAACCTGCCGATGCAGGCAGTCCCGCCGGACTGGCCCGGCGGTTACTGGTGGCACTGGCTGTTCTTCACCGTTGCGCTTATCGCTTTTACTCTAATCATGGTAATGGGCGTTATTTATGTGGAGCGCCGGGCCCTGGGCCGCATGCAGTCGCGCCTCGGCCCCAATCGCACCGGACCCTTCGGCCTGCTTCAGCCGGTAGCCGATGCCGTCAAGGTTTTATTAAAAGAGAATATCGTGCCGGACAAAGCCGATAAGCTGGTCCACTGGCTGGCTCCGGTAGTAGCTTTTGCGCCGGTATTGATGATTTTCGCCGTGGTGCCGTTCCAGAACGGGGCGCTCCTGGCCGACCTGAATATCGGCATACTGTACGTGGTAGCTATCAGCTCCGTCGCCACGGTAGGCGTCTTCATGGCGGGGTGGGGCTCCAGCAACAAGTATTCCCTGCTTGGCGCCATGCGTAATGTCGCCGCCGTGGTCAGCTACGAAATGCCGCTGGTACTAGCGGTAGTCGGCGTGGTGCTGGTCGCCGGCTCGCTCTCCATGAACCAGATTGTTCTGTCCCAGGACATCCCCTTCATCCTGTTCCAGCCCCTGGGCTTTCTCATCTTCTTCGCCGCCGGCTGCGCCGAGATTAACCGCAGCCCCTTCGACCTTATGGAGGCCGACCAGGAGCTTGTCGCCGGTTTCCACACCGAATATTCCGGTATGAAATTCGCCATGTTCTATCTGGTAGAGTACGCCGAGGCCATCGCCATCTCCGCCATTATCACCACGCTCTTCCTCGGTGGCTGGAGAGGCCCGTTGCTGCCGCCTTGGCTGTGGTTCATAGTTAAGGTATTTATTGTCTTCTTTTTGATGGTCTGGACACGGGCGACCTTCCCGCGCGTGCGCATCGACCAGCTTATGGCCCTGGCCTGGAAGTTCCTCTTCCCGCTGGCTTTAATCAATGTGTTTATTACCGCTATCCAGGTACTCGTCTGGCCGGACGGGCTGCCCTGGGTATTAATCATCGTCAATATCGCCATCATGGTGATACTGGTTGTTTTATGGTCTAAATTCTTTAAGTTAGGATGGGGCCGACTTGAAGTTTGAACGTTACGGTATAGGGTTAATCAAAGGTATGATGGTGACCATCCAGCACCTGCTGCGTCACCCGACGGTCAGCCAGTTCCCGGAACAGCGACTTAACATCTCGCGCCGGACACGCGGCAACGAGCTTATCTGGAGTCGGGAGAAGTGCACCGGCTGCGGCACCTGCGCCAAGACCTGCCCCCAGGGCGCTATCGAAATCGTTACTTCTACCAACCTCGAGGACAATAAGTACGAGGTGGAGACATACCGGGTGGACACCGGCTACTGCATTCAGTGCGGACTGTGCGTCGAGGCCTGCCCCTACGATGCCCTCTTCATGGGCTATTCCTTCGAGAGGGCGAAATACCGCCGCGGCGACCTTGTCCAGGCCGATGACGAATTACTGGAATCGCCGGAGAGGCCCGCCAGCGGTTATTATCACCCTGAAATTGCGGAAAAATTACCCGAGCAGACCCTGCTCATCGATAAAATCGTGGAGAAGAGGAAATAATGGGACTAGCCGCTGCATTCTGGATAATGGCGGTGGTCGCCGTAATCGCGGCCCTGGGCGTGATATTCCTGCGCAACGTTTTCCGCGCCGCCCTGTCCCTCGTCCTCTGCTTCATCACGGTGGCAGGACTCTACATTACCTTGAGCGCCGACTTCCTGGCGGCGGTGCAGATACTGGTGTACGTCGGCGCCATATCGGTGCTGATTATACTGGCTATCATGATGACGAGAGAAGTCCAGCAGGGCAGCCCGTCCAATAAGATGAAAGTGCCCGCTTTTATCGTGGCGGCGGTACTACTGGGAATCATGATTTACACCGTTACCAAGACCTCATGGCAGATAGCCGCCGAGTCGCCGCTGTCACCCACGACAGCCCCGCTGGCCGCGAAGCTCTTCAGCGAGAGCGGGTTCATCCTGCCGGTGGAAATCGCGGCGATGCTGATACTGGCAGCTATCTTGGGCGCCATCGTTATCGCGAGGGAGAAATAATGACAATCGGTCTTGAGCATTATCTGGTGTTATCGGCGGTGCTCTTTAGCATCGGCCTTTACGGGGCGCTGACCAAGCGCAATGCCGTGATTATCCTGATGTGTATCGAGCTGATGCTCAACGCGGTTAATATCAGCCTGGTAGCATTCTCCAGCTATATCGTGCCGCTGCTGCTGACAGGGCAGGTCTTCGCCATCTTCGTGATGGTGGTGGCCGCCGCCGAGGTAGCCGTCGGCCTGGCGATAATACTGGCAATCTACCGTGGCCTGACCGACATTGACGCTAATAACATTAATCTGATGAAATGGTAGTTTGAAAGATATTTAACGGAGTCTTTAAACAAGGAATATAGGGAGGGAAATAAGATGAAAGCAGGCGGTTTCTTCGGCTCTATATGGTTCATTGGCTGGCTGTTCACCATCGGCTTTGCCAACCTGGTATGGTGGAAAATTATACTGGGCATCGTTGTCTGGCCGTTCTACCTCGGCGATGCTGTTTTAGCAATGTAGATTACGGGGAGTTATAGAGGGAATGTGGGTAGAAATTAAAAAAACGAAAACGCTGGTCGTAGCCGAGATGTGGAAGGAATGCTTCGAGGGGGAAGGTATCCCCACCCGCATTATGCCCGTCTCCGGGCTGCCGGCAGGTCAGGAGTTGACCGAGTACTCCGTGCTGGTGCCCCAGGACAAAGAGCATGTTATTAAGGATGTGCTAAGGAAGCTATGATACCTTATCAGTTAATCTGGCTTATAATGCTGCTGCCGTTGTTCTCGTTTATTATCAACGGACTGATTATCCGGCCATTCGTCAGGCCAAAGTCAGCAGCTTACGGCTATATCACCATCACCTCTATTGCCGTCTCGGCAATATTTTCCATCTGGGCGCTGATTTCGCTGATGTCGGCGGAACCCCACGAGTTGCCCGTGCCCGATGTCAGCTGGGTGGTTATCGAGAACGGCGTCACCATTCACCTCGGCCTGATAGCCGACCAGCTTTCGATTGTCATGGCCGTTACCGTCTCCATCGTCAGCCTCATGGTGCAGATATATTCGCTGGGCTACATGGCGCATGACGAAGCGGGCTACTACCGTTATTATACCTTCATGTCCCTGTTCACCTTCTCCATGCTGGGGCTGGTGCTCTCGGACAACCTGCTCTTTACCTTCGTTTTCTGGGAGATGGTCGGGCTGTGCTCCTATCTCCTCATCGGTTTCTGGTATCATAAGAAGTCCGCCGCGGACGCCGCCAAGAAGGCCTTCATCGTTACCAGAATCGGCGACTTCGGTTTCCTGGCGGGAATACTGATTCTATTCTTCAACACCGGCACCTTCGATATTCATAACCTGCATAACCTGGCGGTAACCGGCGTTCTCGGCGGCACGGTACTCATGTGGGCAGCTATCGGTATCTTTTCCGGGGCTGTGGGAAAGTCGGCCCAGTTCCCGCTCCACGTATGGCTGCCGGACGCCATGGAAGGCCCGACACCGGTCAGCGCCCTCATCCATTCCGCCACCATGGTCTCCGCCGGTGTCTTCCTGGTGGCGCGCACCTTCCCGCTCTTCGTTTACTCGACTCAGGCCATTACTCTCGTCGCTGTTATCGGCGGCTTTACGGCTATATTCGCCGCCACGATGGGTCTGGCCGCCAATGATATCAAGCGTGTGCTGGCTTATTCCACCATCAGCCAACTGGGCTATATGATGCTGGGGCTGGGAGCGGTCGGCATGGCCCTGGCAGGAGAAGGCCACGCCAGCGTGGAAATCGCCAAGGCAGGCGTGGCAGTCGGCATTTTCCATCTCTTCACGCATGCCTTTTTCAAGTCCCTGCTCTTTCTTGGGGCGGGCAGCATCAGTCACTCGTCCGGAACATTCGACATGCGGCTGATGGGCGGCCTGCGCAAGACGATGCCCTGGACGTACGCCACGTTCCTCATCGGCTCTTTGAGCCTGGCAGGCATCTGGCCCCTGGCCGGATTCTGGAGCAAAGACGAGATACTGGTCAGCGCCTTGGAGGCCCAGCCGGTCCTGTTCGCGCTGGCCATGATAACCGTGTTCCTGACGGCCTTCTACATGTTCCGCGCCATCTTTATGACCTTCCACGGCGAGTACCGCGGCGGCGCTACCGATGACGGCGTTGACCACAGCCACACCCATGAGTCGCCGTGGGTAATGGTGGGGCCGCTGGTGTTCCTGGCCATCCTGGCCATAGCCGCCGGCTGGTGGAACCTTACCGGCGGCTTCAACGACTTCCTGGGGCATCACGGCGGACACGCCGCGGAAAGTGTCATTGCCGGGCTGTTTGCACCCTTCACCCACACGCTGCCCGTAACGGCGCTGATAGTGGGACTCTTCGGGATTTTTACGGCGTATGCTATTTATATCAAGAAGTGGATTACCGCAGAAAGACTGGGCAAGTTCTTCGGCCCGTTCTACACCCTGGTCTTCCGCAAGTATTTCTTCGACGAGCTTTATGAAAATATTATCGTAAAGCTGGTGATGATGAAATGGGTGTTCACCGGTTTTACACAATTCGACAGCAAAGGCGTTGATGGAGCGGTCAACGGAGTGTCCGACGTCGTTATAAGCGGCGGTCAGGCTATCCGGCGCGCCCAGACGGGGCAATTACAGCTCTACGGCCTCTTCATCGGCATCGGGGTGGCGATTATAGGAATTTGCATGTATATATTCGGATAAAGGCGAGGAGTTAGTATAATTGGACTTTAATTACCTGACGACCATACTCTTCCTGCCGGCGGTGGGGGCGATTATCATTGCCCTCATATCCCGGAAGGGCGATGAAGCGCTCATCAAGCGCGTGGCCGCCGTCTTTACCGGTATTCCGCTGGTCATGGCGATATGCCTCTTTGCCGCTTTCGACCGCTCATCGGGCGCGGCGGGAGTGATGCAGTTCGAAGAAAAATACCTCTGGATAGCCCCACTCAATGCCCACTACCACCTGGGCGTGGACGGATTGAGCATGCCCATGGTACTGCTGACGACCCTGCTCGGGTTCCTGGCGGTGTTTATCTCGTGGAAAGTACACGACAGGCCGCGCGAGTTCTTCGCCTGGCTATTGCTGCTGGAAACCAGCATCATCGGCGTTTTCGTCTCCCTCGACCTGCTTTTGTTCTTCATCATGTGGGAAATCGAGGTTATCCCGATGTATTTCCTGATATCCATCTGGGGCTCCGGACGCCGCGATTATTCCGCCATCAAGTACGTCATCTATACTTTATTCGGCAGCGCTTTCATGCTGGCGGGTATTCTTAGCCTGTACTTCACCACCCACAGCTTGAGTATGGTGGATATCGCCAACCAGGGACTCGGCATGGCGCAGTCGCTCATGCCCGCGGCGGCCATCTTCTGGCTACTGTTTATCGGCTTCGCCGTGAAGCTGCCGATGTTCCCGTTCCATACCTGGCTGCCGGATGCCCATACCGACGCCCCTACCGCCGTCAGCGTTATGCTGGCCGGCGTGTTAATCAAGATGGGCGGCTACGGGATGATGCGACTCTGCGTCACTATGTTCCCCGGTCCCGCCCAGGACTACGCCCAGATATTGATAATACTGGCGTTAATCGGCATCATCTACGGCGCGGCGGTAACCCTGATGCAGACCGATATCAAGCGGATGATTGCGTACAGCAGCATCAGCCATATGGGCTACGTGCTGCTCGGTATCTTTGCCCTGGGTCAGGTAAGCCTGACCGGCGCCGCTCTGCAGATGTTCAGCCACGGCATCATCACCGGACTCCTCTTTGCCATGGCCGGACTGGTGATACATAATATTGAAGTACGCGACCTGCGTAAGCTGGGCGGACTGGCGCGGCAGGTGCCGATTATCACCGCCGTCTTTTCCATCGCGGGGCTGGCTTCTCTGGGACTGCCTACCACCAGCGGCTTCGCCGCCGAGTTCCTTATCTTCCTGGGCAGCTTCAACAGCACCGCCGTACCCTACACGCAGGTGTACACGATTATCGCCATCATCGGCGTCGTCCTGACGGCCGGCTACATACTCTGGATGCTGCAGCAGGCGTTCTACGGCCCGGTTAAGGAAGAATTCAACGGCGTCAAGGACGCCGACTGTATGGAAAAGTTCTATATGTTCGTCCTGGTGGCGGCAATTATGCTGGTGGGTATCTACCCGGCCATATTGACGGATGTCCTTAAACTCGGAATTTCACCCATAGCGGCCCTTTTCGGCGGCTAGAATAAATAAAGGAGAGTAGGATTTGAATCTAGCTCTGTTCATACCGGAGATTACTCTGGCGGTTTTTGCCATACTGGTAATCCTGCTTGACCTGGGCGTACGGCAGAAGAACCTGCTGCGCTCGGTGAGCCTGGCGGGACTGGTCATCGCCGGTGGGGTCACGGTGGCGATGTGGGGCGGCAACTACAGTCCGCTCTTCAACGATATGCTGGCCGTGGACAACTTCGCCCTGTTCTTTAAAATGCTCTTCGCCGGAATCGCCTTCCTGGTTATCCTGGCCTCCGCCGATTACGTTGAAAAGTTCTCCCGCTTCCAGGGCGAGTACTACGCCCTGATTCTACTTTCTACGCTGGGCATGATGCTGATGGCGGCTACCGCCGACCTTATTTCACTCTACATCGCCCTGGAGCTGACCAGCATTTCGCTCTACGTACTGGTAGGCTTCCTGAAGGACCGCAAATCGACCGAAGCCTCGCTGAAATACCTGCTGCTGGGGGCCATAGCCTCGGCGGTGCTGCTCTACGGCATGGCGCTCGTTTTCGGCTTTACCGGACAGACGCAGCTGGGAGCGATTGCCCAGTCCATTCAATCGATGTCGCTGGACAACATCCTGGCCAGTCCGGCGCTGCTGATGGGTATCGTCATGC
>DAOUDZ010000139.1:0-5215 GCA_034430575.1 Dehalococcoidales bacterium | reverse complement strand
CGGCTTTAGCCGCGAATGCATCCAGCGATGGCGTAATGATTTCCTTGTTACCGTAAGCTCCCACGTGGTCCCGTCTCAACGTATCGGAAATTACCCAGATGACATTCATTTCTCCTCCTCATACATGATATTTGAGAATAACACCTTAATATACAACATCAGTAAAATAATATAAAGTGGGCGTATCAATTGCGCAACTGCGCATTACCGCAATTACTTATTCTAAGCTCCTCATTTGCGCCTGCACGCACTTAACATTTATAATCTAAGTCTGGAGGCTTAATTTTGCTCGATAACGAAATACTTCATCAGGTCAACCGGCCCGCCCGCTATACCGGCGGCGAATGGAACAGTGTTATAAAAGATTGGGAGAAAACCCCCGTTAAAATAGCGCTGGCCTACCCGGATACCTATGAAATCGGCATGTCCAACATGGCGGTGCCCATTCTCTACGACCTGCTCAACCGCCAGCCTGATGTCCTCGCCGAGAGAGTTTACGCCCCCTGGGGGGACATGGAAGCGCGTATGCGCGAAAGTAATATCCCCCTTTTCAGCCTGGAAAGCAGGCGCCCCCTCAATGACTTCGACATTATCGGCTTTTCCCTGGGCTATGAACTCGGCTACACCAACGTGCTGAACATGCTGGACCTCTCACGAATACCGGTACTAGCCGCGTACAGGGACGACTCCCATCCGCTGATAATCGCCGGCGGCAGCTGCTGCCTGAACCCGGAGCCGATGTCCGACTTTATCGACGTTTTCATTATCGGCGACGGCGAGGAGGTCTTGCTTGAGTTTCTCGGCGCTTACCGTGAAGGAACAGGCAAAGATAAAAAAGGCTTACTCAAACAACTGGCCCCTATTCCCGGTATCTATATCCCCGCCCTCTATAAAGTAGAATATAGTCCCGATGGACTCACTAAAAGTATTACGCCAACCGTCCCCGAAGCGAAACCGAGGATTCAGCGCCGTATCATTACCAAGCTACCCCCGCCTCCCACCTACCCCGTCGTGCCTTTTATCGAGGTCATCCACGACCGCGCCGCCATCGAAATACAGCGCGGGTGCAGTCGCGGCTGCCGTTTCTGCCAAGCCGGCATGATTTACCGTCCCGTGCGCGAACGCCCCCACGAGGAAGTGCTTCAGGCAACCGGGGAGCTTATCGGCAACTGCGGTTATGATGAGGTCTCCCTGGTCTCGCTGAATACTACCGACTATTCCGGCATCGACGAGCTGGTATCCAGGTTGTCCCGACTCTACCCGAACCTTACACTGTCGCTGCCCAGCCTGCGTCTGGACGATTTCTCCATCAAACTCGTCGCCTCCCTCCCCACCCGCAGCCGCACCGGTCTCACCTTCGCCCCGGAAGCCGGCAGCGAAAGGTTAAGAAAAGCCATCAACAAGAATCTCACGGAAGAAAGCCTGCTGGCGACGGCCGCCACTGCCTTCGAGCGCGGCTGGACCGGCCTCAAGCTCTACTTCATGGTCGGCCTCCCCACCGAGACTGCCGAAGATGTTGAAAACATTGTTGCTCTGGTGGAAAAGGTCCGCGCCGAGGGTAAAAAAGCCAGCGGTAAGAAGCCGATGATACGGGTAAGCGTCGCCACCTTCGTCCCCAAGCCGCATACGCCTTTCCAGTGGTCTGCCCAGATTAACGAAGCGGACTTAATCGCCAGACACGAGATTCTCCAGCGGGGCCTGCAGCGTAAGGGTATCCGCCTTTCCTGGCACGACCCTAAAACCAGCCTGCTGGAAGCAACCCTTTCGCGGGGAGACCGTCGCATAGGCAGAGTAATTCACCGCGCCTGGGAGCTCGGCTGTAAATTCGATGCCTGGACCGAGAGCTTCAATTTCAATAGCTGGCTCCGCGCCTTCACCGATGCCGGCCTTGACCCGGGTTTTTACGCCCGCCGCGAGCGCCCGCTGGACGAAATATTACCCTGGTATCATATCGACACGGGCATAACCGATGATTTTTTGAAGCGGGAGTTCAAACGCGCCCGAGAGGGTCTGGATACGCCGGACTGCCGGAATAACCCCTGCAACGCCTGCGGCCTTGAAGGACTGGAGAACTGCGCCGACAAGCGCTGATGCGTACCTGCGCATTTGCGCATTTATTGCTCTACGGCGGTAATTGCTACCAGACGGTCGCCCTCATCCAGGGTCATCAACCTGACGCCCTGCGTGCTCCTACCCTGCGTGCTGATACCGTGTTTGGGGTCTTTTTCCTTTATCGGCGTCAGCGTTACCATGCCCTCGGCCGATATCAACATGACCTGTTGCTTGGGCGTTACCACCCTAGCCGCCGTCACGTCACCCGTTTTATCGACTATCTTGAATGTTCTCACGCCCATCCCGGCGCGGTGCTGCCGCGGATACCTGTCCAGCGGGGTAATTTTTCCATAGCCACCCCCGGAAACTACCAGCAGAAAGGCTTCCTGGTCTACCCTGTCCATGCTGACCACTTCGTCCCCCTTGGCAAGGCGGATAGCACGCACGCCGCCGCTGGTTCTGGAAGCGGCCCTCAAGCTTGAAACGCTGAAGCATATTGATTGTCCCTTACGCGTCACCATGACTACGTCGTCCTCATCCCTGGCTATACAGGTTGATATCAGCTCATCCCCCGACTCCAGGTCCATGGAAATAAGCCCGCTGCTTCGCACGGCGGCGAACCTGTCCAGCGATGTTTTCTTTATCTCGCCGAGTTTGGTAGCCATCACCAGGTAAGCGTCCGGCATCAGGCCCGTGGTCGCCGCCATAGATGTGACTCTCTCACTCTCGGTAATGGACAGCAAATTAATGATAGCCAGCCCCTTGGACGTACGGGAGGCGGCGGGGACCTCGTGGCACTTCAGGTAAAAGACTTTGCCGCGGTCGGTGAAGAAAAAGAGGTCGTCGTGGGTATCGGCCACGACCAGCAGCATGACGGCATCGGTGTCCCTGGTTACCTGGCCTATTCTACCAACGCCACCACGATGCTGCGCCGGGTAGGTCTTCGAGGGAATTCTCTTAACGAAGCCGCGACTGCTCAACGTCACCACCACTCTTTCATGGGGGATGAGGTCTTCCTCGGTGAACTCGAGTACTCCCTGGTCGACGATGGCGGTGCGGCGCTCGTCCCCGTATTTCGACTTAATCTCGGCCACATCCTCCTTTATCAGGACGAGGATTCGCCTGGGATTGGCCAGCAGGTCTTCCAGGTAGGCTATAGTCTTGACAACCTCGGCGTACTCGTCGAGTATCTTCTGCCTTTCCAGATTGGCCAGGCGGCGCAGCTGCATATCAAGGATTGCCTGTGCCTGAAGCTGGGTCAGGCCGAAGCCTTCCATCAAGTTTTTACGGGCTGCCTCGGCCGTCTCGGACTTCCGGATGGTACTGATTATCGCGTCGATTTTATCCAGCGCTATTCTCAAGCCTTCCAGTATGTGGGCCCTCGCCTTGGCCTGTTTAAGTTCATAGCGGGAACGCCTCTTAATTACCTCGCGGCGGAAATCTACGAAGTACTGCAGCGCCTCCCTCAAGCTGATTACCTTCGGCTGCCCGTCTACCAGCGCCAGCATATTAACAAAGAAGGAGGACTGCATGGAGGTATGCTTATAGAGATTATTCAATACCTTCTGCGGCTGGGCTTCTTTTTTCAACTCGATGACGACACGCATTCCCTGTCGGTCGGACTCATCGCGCAGGTCGGCGATACCCTCGACTTTCTTATTCCTGACAAGCTCGGCTATATTCTCCACGAGGGCAGCCTTGTTCGTCTGGTAGGGAAGCTCGCTGACGATTATCTGGCTCCGGCCTCCGGCCGTGGGGCCGCTGATATGGGCTTTGGCGCGGACTACCAGCTTGCCGTGCCCGGTGGTATAGGCGTTCATTATGCCCTCCCGCCCCTGGATGATGCCGGCAGTCGGGAAGTCCGGACCCTGTACGAATCTGGTGAGCTCCTCGATGGTAGCCTTGGGGTTATCGATGAGGTAGTCAATGGCGCCGCACACCTCGCCCAGGTTATGAGGGGGGATATTGGTGGCCATGCCCACCGCGATGCCGGCGCTGCCGTTCAGTAAAAGATTAGGTAATACGGTGGGCAGCACCGTCGGCTCCTGCTGGCTGTCATCAAAGTTCGGGATGAAGTCCACGGTGTCTTTCTCGATATCGACCAGCATCTCTTCCGCTATCTTCGCCAGGCGCGCCTCGGTATAGCGCATGGCGGCGGGAGGGTCGGCATCGACACTGCCGAAATTGCCCTGACCGTCAACCATGGGATAGCGCATCGAAAAGTCCTGCGCCATACGCACCATGGCGTCATAGACCGAGGCATCCCCATGCGGATGGTACTTACCCAGCACCTCACCGACGATACGGACACTCTTGCGATGGGGCCCGTTGGGCCGCAGCCCCATGTCGTTCATGGCATACAGGATGCGCCGGTGCACCGGTTTCAAACCGTCACGCACGTCCGGCAGGGCGCGGGAAACGATGACGCTCATCGCGTAATCTATGTAGGAACTCCTCATTTCATCTTCTATATTTACCGGCTTCACTGCGCCCGATACCATATCAGCTCGACCTCCTATTCGTCATCGCTATCCTCGTCATCGTCAACGCCCTCGGACTCCTCGGGCAGTACCTCTATCTCGTCACCGCCGATTATCGTATAACCGGACTCGTCCTCATCCTCATCCTCTCCCACTTTCAACAGCTTGTCGCCGACATAGGGACGGAACTCGTCCATTCCCTTCGGGGGGAAGGACAGCTTCCCGACCTGGCTCGGGTCCTGGTACGTTTCCCTGATAATTATAGTCATCACGTCCATGGTGGACCTTACTACCGATGCCGTGTACTGGTTGCCCCCCAGCATCAGCCGGATGAGCCGCTGGGCATACTTGGGCTCCACCTTACCCATATAGATACCGCGGCTGTTTTCCACCGAAAGAACGGGGCCTTCCGCCTTCAGGTTTACCTTATCGCCCGCCACCATTCTGGCACGCGTTTCTTTGGGTGACAGTTCGTAAAGGATAACCACCCCGGCCTTGCCTATTTCTTCGATAAAGTGGTGGGGGTCGACCGTGTCCGTCTCCACCCCGCCGTTATCCGATTCCCCCAGGTCGCTAAGGCGCCGCAAATTCCTGGCGGCGATAGCGTTATAGGGGTCCAGCTGCGCCGTGCGATTGTATGCCTCCCGGGCCAGCGTGTACTGCCCCAGTTCCATGTAAGCCCT
>DAOUDZ010000138.1:0-9006 GCA_034430575.1 Dehalococcoidales bacterium | reverse complement strand
ACGTTCTTTCTGCCTTTACTGCCCATTAGGTGCCTCCTGTTTATTATCTTCTTCTATTTTACTTCTTTTAGTAGAAGCGACTTTTTTCTGTTTTTTCACGGGTAGTGATATTCTTATATTCTCCATTTCTCCGAGTGCCGATTCATTTAACATACGCCGAACGGCCCTCACGATTTCCTCTGGTAAAACTGTAACTCCGGTTGCTTTCCTTATATCTCGGCGAATTGATGTTAGTGACTGTTCTGACAGGATAATCTTAAGCAGGTTTTGAGGAGTAAGGACATTAGTTCTTTCCCATAAACGAGCTAGGCCATTCCTTCTGATATTTTTATATCCTATGATGGCGAATTTTTGTGCCAATATTGCGATGTCATCTTCAATAAGATGCCAAGATTCAACGAGTTTTGTCTGGGGTGGCTTCCCGAAAGAGATATGGTAAAGCTTCCATTCCTTACCGTTGGTTAACAAAACCCATTCACAACCAATATCGATGGCATAGGATGCAGCCTGCCTAAGATGCTTTGGTTTAAGGTCCATGTTTACCCGTTTTAATTCAACGAGAAAGTCAGGTGTTGATGCCTCTTTATTGTTGAGTTGTACAGCAATGTCACAATGCAAAGTATCTCCAGCACCAGAAATTGCGTATTCCGATGTAATATGGCTGAAAATGTCATATCCCATAACTGTACCAAAGATAAAGTTTACATTTTTACGTGTTTCAGTTTCATTCCCATCTGCTTTAGCAAGTGCATCGATTTTCTTTCGTGCACCTAATAGTACTTTCCTGACCTCTTTATCCATTTTCTGCCTAACCATGATTTAGCCTCCTTTTCCTTAATGTATATATTAAGGGGTGTTGAGGTTTATCAATCATGTTACACCCACCTCTTCCTCAATTACTATTTTTCTTCGTCACCTTCTGCCCCACCGGGCAGTCGCGCAGGCACGTGCCGACGAAGGTGCAGCCGAAAATGCCCTGGGTGGTTGATATATTTATACATTTAAACCGCTCGAAGGTGACCGGGCTATCGATGAATATTGCTTCCAGGTCGACGTCCGGGCGCAGCTTCAAGGCTCCATTGGCGCATTTCTGCTGGCACCTGGGGCCGGCATCGCCGCCGCATTTGCCCCTCATGCATACCTTTTCCGTCAAAAGCGGGTCGGGTTCGAGCTTCGCCTCGGTGATAACGGAAACATACCTCACCCTGGGGCCGTACTGCGGCGTAACTACCAGGCCGCTAAAGCCGAACTCGCCCAACCCGGCGCGTACGGCCGCGTGGCGCTGGGAGAAAAAGCCCAGCTGCGCTTCCATGACCGGGTGTCCCAGGCCGGTATGCTGGGTGTTGGGGGTGGGCAACGTACGCATTCCCCAGCCCGTTTCCAGCCGGTTGGCCAGGCGCGTGGCGATAATGTTAAGCATCATGTCCTGCGTGTAGTGCCCCATCAGCATATAAAAATTTTCGATGTTCGCGTGGATACCCATCTCCGGCGTCATCTCGGTCATCTTGAGGTGGTACTCGTCATAGTCCACGACGGGGTCGGGAATCCTGACTCCGGCCACGATAACCGACTTTGCCTGCGGCATCAGGTCGAGCGGACCGTGCCCCGGCGGCGCGCCGTCGAACCGGTCAACCGGTGCTATACCGACCAAATCCGCGCCGAAATCTTTCACTAAATTTTTCACTAAATCACCGGTAAGTTCGGTCATTACATTCCTTTCAACGATTGTTCAATAATGTCATTCTCGGACTTGACCCGGGAATCCAGCCACCCCTTTTCCCCTCTGGATTCCCGTTTTCACGGGAATGACAGTGTGGAAGTACTGGATTCCCGCTGGAGTTTACCCCGTACTTGATACGGGGCGGGAATGACACCAGACTATTGTTAAACGCTTTCTTTGATATCGCTATACCCACCGCGTCCTCTTGCTGAAACTCTTGGCGGAGCCGGTACCGGGCAGGTGCTCTTCTACCAGTGACGATTCTACCAGTTCCCAGAAACTTTCTCTATCCGCACCGGTGACCACCGCCTGCTCGTGGGATTCGGAAAGGACGACCGGATAGCCGTGCCCGCGACGGCACTGGTCGAGTGTCAGGCTGTGGGTCAGGTTGAGCAAGGGTTCGCTTTCCGCCACCCACTGCGGAATTTCGATTCTGGCTATCTCGTCGTCGACCCGCAGGTAAAAGAAATAGACGCGGTGCTCTCCGTAATGCTCTTTGACTATCTTGGACGGGCTGATAAACAGCGCCGACCTTTCACCGCTCTCCAGTAAATTCATAAAAAGGTCGCGGTCGCGCACGCCGGCCACCGCCTCGCAGTCACGCTCTTTCCCCGGCGGGCAATCACGGTCGCAGTCGGGACTATCATACGGGCAGATGGCTATCCTCAATACATTGACGACGTCCGTGCTGCGTGGAAAGCTGATGTAACTGGCGAGGGCAATTTTTCTTTTCTCGTTGAGCTTTCTCATGGCATCGAGGCATTTCAGCATGCCGTTATTCAGCAGGATATCGGTGACGAACTCCGGGTAGGCCTCCAGACCCCAGAGGATAAGCGTGCCGTCGAGCAGCGCCAGGCTGGTGCTACCGGCAGGCAGTCCGGCGGCGAGGTCGGTCAGGTGCCGGCATTCCTCGACGCTGCGCTTAATGCCAAGTATGGTTCCCTCAACTGGCTGCTCGCGCCCGCCTCCCGGCGGCGTAATCACCAGGTCATTATCGTCGGAGTAGAGGCGGGGGGAGCTTGAAAGCACGGCGTCCGGCTGGCTGCCATAGGTGATAGCCACCGAGCCGATATTAATCAGGTAGCACCGCGTTGAATGATGACGGTCGACGTCGATATGGGAGCCATCGCTGGCCATGACGGTGAAGTCGGCGGGGGTGGGGGGCTCCGGGTAGCGCCGGGCGAGTCCATCGACCAGTTCGGCCACCAGCCAGGTCGTTTTGGCGGCGGCGCATTTCCTCTGTAAAGCGTCCAGGTCGATAGCCGGGCTGCCGATGGTTTCCAGGGCGAACTTGAGGCGCTTTTCGCGCTCCGCGCGGGTGTCTTTAAGTCCGGAAATCATGGCGCCGACCTGTGCCGCTATCTTGGTCAGGTCAAGTGACAATGCTTTGTTCTCCTTCGGCCTAAGTATAGTGCAACAGGAAAGTGAACTCAAGAAGCGGGTAAAGGAATTATTCCGTAAGCTTACTCTGTCATTCCCGCGAAGGCGGGAATCCAGCCGGGGTGATACGGGGTCTGGATTCCCCGGGTCAAGCCCGAGAATGACACTATTTTATTCGTAAATGTTATAATAGGTAAAGAATCATTGTTTTAAGGGAGTAACCGTGATTGCAGCTTTAGGAACGGTTGTCGTAACCTCACTGTCGGGCGTAATGATGCCGGGGCCAATGTTCACCGTAACCCTGGCCAAGAGCCTGAAATCGCAGTGGGCCGGCGTATGGGTGTCACTGGGGCATGCCGTCATCGAGGTCCCCCTGATACTCCTCATCTACTTCGGACTGGCGCAGTTCTTCCAGAACGAAATAGTGCAGCTGGTGCTAAGCGTACTCGGCGGCGGCATGATTGTCTGGATGGGTATGGGGCTTTTCCGCGCCCGTAAAGAACTGGCCAGGGAAGGCAAGGACACAACCTATAACGCCTTTACCGCCGGTATACTGACGAGCGGACTCAATCCGTTCTTTCTGGTGTGGTGGGTAACGGTGGGCAGCCTGCTGCTGATGAATTTTCTCGAAGCGGTGGGGGTGTGGGGGCTGCCCTTTTTCATCGTCGTGCACTGGCTCTGCGACCTCGTCTGGCTGTCGCTGGTGTCCTTCACGGTCTACAGGACGCACTCGTTCTGGGGAGAAAAACTGCAGGAGTGGGTCTTCATCGTCTTGAGCCTGGCGCTGCTGTACTTCGGCGGGCAGTTCATCGTGAAGGGGATTATCGCCTACGTGTGAATTGCAGGCAAAAAGACTTTTTACTTTTTTCGTTCCTCGCAGGTAAGGTCGCAGGCGTCGCAATTATCGTCACAGGGTTCCACGTGTATGGTGACATCCGTGTGGGCAAGCTTTCCCTCTATGTCCTTCTCAAGGTGGTCGCACATATTATGGGCTTCCTCGATGCTGACATGCTTGGGCATGACCAGGTGCAGGTCGATGTACCGCTGGCTGCCGGCCTTGCGGGTGCGCAGCTTATGAAAGCCGACCACCTCCCCGCCCAGGTGCTCCGTGATGACCGCCCGGATACTCTGTTCCTCGTCCTCCGGCAGCTTCATGTCCACCAGTCCTCTGAAAGATTTCCTTAATATGTCGAAAGCCACCTTCAGGATAAACAAAGCCACCAGTCCGGCCAGGATAACGTCGATGATGCCGATTCCGGTAAAACGCACCACGATAAGGCCGATGAATACCGCCGCGGCGGAATATACATCCGCGGCGATGTTATGAGCGTTGGCCTCCAGCGCCATCGAATCTTCTTTCCTGGCTACCTTGAGCAGGTGGCGGGAGAGTAAGATGCTGGCGATTATAGATACCGCCATCACGCCGATACCGGCCTCGGTCATCTCCAGGGCGGCGTGGGTCTGAAAGCGGCGTACTGCCGAGTAGATGATGGAACCGCCGGCGATGAATATCAGGACTGCCTGTATGATGGCGGCGATGTTCTCCGCCTTGCCGTGGCCGAAGGGGTGTTCTGTGTCGGCGGGCCGGTCGGCGATATGGAGCGCCAAGAGGGTAATACTGACCGCAAACAGGTCGAGGAAACTGTCGACCGCCTGCGCCAGAACGCTCAAGCTGCCGGTGATAATGCCCACGACTACCTTGAGCACTACCAGGCCGACGACGACAATTATGGAGAGTTTGGCCGCGCCGCTTCTACCGGAAAACATAGACTTTCTCCGCTATCAGGCTTTTTTATCGGAGAACCTGCGCCCCGGGATGAATCTGCCCCACTCTTTCTTGTCCCATACTACTAGGAGTGACGGCGCAATACATAGAGAACTGAAGGTGCCGGCGATTATGCCGATGATAAGAACGACGACGAAATTCTGGATAGTTGCCCCTACGAAGAGGAGTAATGCCAGGACGACGACCAACGTGGTCAGGCTCGTATTTACAGAACGACTAAGGGTCTCTACCAGACTGTTATTCACCACGGCTTCGAAGTTATGGCCGATTCCCTTAGTAAGGTTTTCCCGGATTCTGTCGAAGATAACCACGGTGTTATTGACACTATAACCGATAACCGCCAGGAGACCGGTGATAAACATGAGGTTGATTTCCCAGCCCAGTATAGCGCCGAGGATAGAGAATACCCCCATGGCAATCAGGGCGTCGTGCACCAGGGCTACGATTGCACATGTTCCGTAATGGAAGGGCCTGGGCATGCGGCGGAAGGCCCACGTAACGTAAAGGAGTATACCGATAGCCGCAATAACCACGGCGATGATAGCATTGCTGAACGTCTCAGAAGCTACCTGAGGAGAGACCGATGTAAACTGCGCCTCGGATAGCTGGCCGAACCGATTGGTTAGAGTACTTTCTACCTGTGTTTTTTCGGCATCGGTCAATACCTGCGTTCGGATTAAGAACTGTCCTTCACCGGCGCTCTGTATAATGGCATCTGTATAGCCCAGGCTGACCAGTTCCTCTTTGAACTGGTCGTATTCTACCGGCTCTTCGAATTTTACCGTCAGCATTGAGCCGCTGCTGAATTCAATACCGAAGGGCAGGCCGGCGCTCAGCAGTGATATAATTCCGACGAGAATTATTATCCCCGATATAAGAAAGAACCAGAATCTCTTGCCGATGATATCAAACATTATTTCTTGCCCCTGTCTATACTGAACAGCGCCGTCTTCCTGCCCAGCGGACTGTGGAGAGCCAGGCGCAGCAGCGTGCGCGTGACCAGAATAGCGGTAAACATACTTACTATCACACCGATGCCCAGGGTCAGGGCGAAGCCCATAACCGGCGCGCTGGCGATAATACTGCTGCCGAGCCAGAAAAGGATAATACATACGATTATCGTGGTTACGTTGCTGTCCCTGATGGCTGACCAGGCACGATTGAAGCCGGCTTCAATCGCCGCGCCAAGGGTCCGCCCCGTTCTCATCTCTTCCTTCATCCTCTCGAAAATGAGTACGTTGGCATCAACAGCCATGCCAATGGAGAGGATGAAGCCGCCCAGGCCCGCCAGCGTGAGCGTAACCGGTATCAGCTTGAATAACGCCAGGACAAGCGCCCCATAAAATATAAGGGCCAGACTTGCCAGAACGCCGGGCAGCCTGTAATAAGCAATCATAAAAATCATAACCAGTACTATGCCGATTAGTCCGGCCAGCCAGCTCATATTGATGAAGTTAGCCCCCAGTGTGGCCGAGACTTTTTCCTGGTAAAGCGGCGGCTGCTTTAACGGCATGGGCAGAGCGCCCGATTTACACAGGTTGGCCAGTTCTTCTGCCTCATTGGGAGTAAAACTACCCTCAATCTGTCCGCTGCCCTGGTAGCTTTGCTGCCTGATTTGCGGCGCGGAGAGCAGTGAATCGTCCAGGAAGATGCCAATGGCGCGCTGTGGCGAGCCGTATTCGCCGGCGTTATATAGCTGGCTGGCTATCTGGTCGAAGATGAAAGAGCCCTGACTATTCCATTCGATGCTGACCACGTATTGAGGGACAACGTCCGATTGGTCGATTTGAGCCGCGGCATCCGTTAAGAATTCTCCGGTAAGGTGGGTTCCTTCGTTGCCTCTGGCGGCAATCCATGACAGGCTATCGGTGTATTCCTGAAGTTCTGCATTGCCGACGGGACTTCCCGCCGCATCCGCGAGGCCGATTGTGCCGTTAACGTCCTCAAGGAAGGCGACAGTCTTATTTTCCTGGTTTCCCTCCGTATCATAGTAGACGGCAACGAACACGCGTCTATCGCTTTCCCCACGGTCGATAAACTGGAGCGGTTCCTGTGCCAGGTAATCGCCGAGGGTAACTGGTTCTCCCGTATCATTTAGTTCCACTTCTCTAAAGTCAAGGAAGCCGGTCTGCTCAACCAGGCTCTTGGCGGCATCGATATCGGTGAACCCCGGGAGCTGTATCAATATCCGGTCTTCTCCCAGCTGCTGAATTATAGGCTCGGCGACGCCGTATTTATCGATGCGTTTTTGAATAGTGGTTATCGCCCGGTCCATGTTTCTGACCTGCTCCGTGGCGTTTTCAGATACGTCAGCTTCATAAACCAGGTGCACACCCCCGACGAGGTCGAGTCCGAGGTGCAAACCCTTCCTGCCGAGCCGCTCTGAATCAACAGGCAGTAGAGCCAACAGGGAAAGAACGAAGATAATAAGTATCAGGGCAGATATTATGGTATTTTTTCTGGTCATTGTTCTCCCTGAATATGTTTATTTCCGGGTGTTCGGGTCTGCTTCAATAAACGCTTAATATAATCTAAGGCCTGCTTCCGGTCGGCAACTTCACCGGCGGCCTGCGCTTCCCGCAGGGCTTCCAACAGCTCGCCGAGTCGGGGGCCGGGACCTATACCGAATGTTTTCATTACGTCATGCCCGTCAATCAGTTTCGGCGGAGCGGATACACTTTCCTCTTCAAAGCGTTTTTCCAGCACGTACCCGGTCATTTGAGCGTGCTCTTGCCACTGGGATAAATCAAGAGAAGCACCCCGGGTGGCCAGGTGGTCGGCCAGGCACAGGAAAAGCAGGTCTATGCCCGCCTCGCCGGTATCGCGGAAGTAGCGGTAAATAGCCCGGCGGGTAGGGATACCTTCGTTGCTCATCTGCGTCGGCCGGAGGTGGTATTTAACGAGCAGTTCCACCAGCTTAATCTCGCTGTTGCTGAACCTCAACCTTTCCATGATGGCGGCGGTGGTTGCGGCGCCTTCCTGCTGGTGTCCCAGGAAACGCGCCCGGCCGTTTTCGTCGATGGTTTTGGTTTGGGGCTTGGCGACGTCGTGAAGCAGCGCCGCCAGTTTTATCAGCGACCTTCTCGTGCTCCCGCTGCTCACCGACCGGTCGAAGTGCCGGCTTAATTCGGTAGACCACGGCACGGATGCCAGGATATTCTCGCCGGCATATTCCCAGGCTCTTTCACGGAGCACGAACTCGACGGCCGCCACGGTCTGGATAGAGTGGTCGAAAACGTCCCAGACATGCACCTTTGGCTGGTCGACGCCCTTAGCCGGGTTTAATTCCGGCACCATGGCGGTAAGCAGTCCCAGGTCGTCCAGGTGGGTAAGCCGCTTAGCGGCGCCGGGCATTACCAGTAATCGGAGCAGTTCTTCCCTGACCCGTTCGCCGGCCACGTTTGTGATGAGCCGGCTGTTCCGCTGTATCAGCCGTTCGGTCTCACCGTCGATGGTAAAGTCCAGTTCCGCGGCGAGGCGCACCGCCCGGAGCAATCGGGCGGCATCAGCTTCGAATACGGTCCCGCTGACAGCCTTCACCACGCCCCGGCTCAAGTCGTCCCGACCGTTAAAGGGGTCGATGATACTTTTAGTATTGATAGAGGCTTTAAAACTCTTGTCCAGTTCTATGGCCATAGCGTCTATGGTGAAATCCCGAGAGGCCAGGTCCTGCCCGATGTCGCCTTTGAGCGTGGTAAAATCGACCTGCCATTTGCTATCGGGAAGGACTACCCGGCCCACTCCGTTTTCCGCGTCGAGGGGGATATATTTACCGTTCAAAGCGGCGGCGACTTTACGGGCGACCGAAAGGGCGTCGGCATCAACGGCGATATCGATATCGACCGTACCGCGTCCCAGCAGTAAATCGCGCACGAAACCGCCGACGAGGTATGCAGCGCTACTTTCTTCGGCAAGGAATCGGCTGATTTTCTTCAGTAGCTGAAAAGCCCCGGGCTTGACGGCTAATCTTAAATCTTCCATAGTTACTGGAGGCATCTGTTAAACTATACTATCAAGCGTGAAATTTATCAAGTGGAGACCCCGGTATTTTTCAGCTTGACGCTGCCGTGAGAGTCGGTTTAATATTAGCCTGGACTGTATCCGGGGCAGGAGACGGTAA
>DAOUDZ010000137.1:0-8401 GCA_034430575.1 Dehalococcoidales bacterium | reverse complement strand
TGCGACCTATCATCACGGTATATTTATGTTCTATCGCTCTCTGCGCCAGGACAGCCGTAAGCTCTTTAACGTCCTCAATCAGGATATCGGTGGCTTCTACCAGCTGAAGGCTGGTGGCCGTATCGATAACATCGGAGGAGGTCAGGCCGAGGTGGATAAAACGCGACTCTTCCCCGAGGCTTTCGGCCACGGAGCCGAGAAAGGCGGTCACGTCGTGGTGGGTCTCCTTGAGGATTTCCGCCATGCGTTTCAGGTTGCACTTGGCCAGCTTTATCTTGGGGATGGCTTTACGGGGAATAACGCCGAGCTCGGCCCAGGCATCGCAGACGGCTATTTCAACTTCAAGCCACTTCTCATACTTGTTCTCGTCCGACCATACCTTTTTCATTTCGGGTCGCGAATACCGCTCAATCATATCGCTCTCCTTTGTTTGCCAGTTCCTTCAGTAAACACTGTTACAATTTAATCAATTAATATCGTAACGTATTTACGAAATTCCCTGTAGTTCGTTCCGGTATTTATCGTACGCCTGTCTGATTTTATCATGTTTCAGCCCCAGGATTTCCGCCGCCAGGTAGGCGGCATTCTTCGCCCCCGAACTACCGATAGCCATACAGGCAACCGGTATGCCGGCGGGCATCTGTACTATGGAGTAGAGGGCGTCTATGCCGTTTAGCTCGCCGCTGGACATGGGCACGCCGATTACCGGCAGGGTCGTCCAGCTGGCCAGGACGCCGGGCAGATGCGCTGCCAGCCCCGCCGCCCCGATGATTACCTCGATTCCCCGCTCCCGCGCGGACTGCGCGTACTGCTTGGCCTTTTCCGGGGTGCGGTGGGCGGATATGATATTGACTTCGTGGTCGATGCCGAGTTGTTCCAGTATTTCAAGCGCCGACTGCAGAGTTTCGGCATCCGATTTTGAGCCCATCACCACGCCAACAAGCGGCATATTATCTACCTCGCTCTTTCATTTCTGTCATTGCGAGCGAAGCGTGGCAATCCCTATCTGTGCCTTCGGGTAATTCCTGCTTCATTCTTTGTATCGCTGAATTGTTGCTTTGGGATTACTTCGTCGCTACGCTCCTCGCAATGACTTTAGGTAAGAGGGGCTTTCCCCCTCTAAAACTCCCCATATTATTTAATATCGGCAATGTCTTTACGGTAATGCCTACCCTCAAACTGGATGCGCGTTATGTTCTTATACACCTTTTCCCTGGCTTCCGCCAGGTCTTTGCCGGTGGCTACCACCGTCAGAATGCGCCCGCCGCTGGTCATTATCTGCCCCTCCGGGCTGACCCTGGTTCCGGCGTGAAATACCAGTATATCTTTATCCACATCGTCCAGGCCGTTGATTTCAAAGCCGGTCTGGTATTTACCGGGGTAGCCGCCGGAGGCCATGACCACGCCGACACAGGCATCGTCGCTCCATTCGATATTAATTTTATCCAGTTCATTATTAACCGTTGCCATCATAATTTCCGCCAGGTCGGTCTTGAGCCGGGGCAGAACCACCTGCGCCTCCGGGTCGCCGAAGCGGGCATTAAATTCTATCACTTTCGGCACTTTATTGGTAATCATCAGGCCCCCATAGAGGACGCCTTTATACGGCCGTCCTTCGTCTGCAAGCGCCAGGATAGTCGGCTCCATGATGGTCTTGATGATGATATGTCCCAGCGCGTCGTTGTAGAAGGGCGGCGGACTGTAGCTGCCCATGCCGCCGGTATTCGGCCCCTGGTTGCCGTCGTATATACGTTTGTAGTCGCAGGCGGCGACTGTCGGGACGACCTTATGACCGTCGGTAAAGCAGAAAAAGCTCATTTCCCTGCCGAAAAGGTGTTCTTCTATAACGACCCTTTTGCCGGCCGCGCCGAAGGTCTTGGCCTGCATTATATTGGTGAGGGCTTCCTGCGCTTTGGGAACGGATTCGGCGATGATGACGCCCTTGCCGGCGGCCAGCCCATCGGCCTTGATAACGATAGGCGGTTCCTGTTCCTGGACGTACGATTTGGCTTTTTCGTAATCGGAAAAGCTGACGCTTTTAGCGCAGGGGATGCCGTGTCTCTGCATAAGGTCCTTGGCGAATACCTTGCTGGATTCTATTTCGGTGGCCTTCTGGCCGGCCCCGAAGATGGCCATGCCGTTGGAGATGAATTTATCGGCGATGCCGGCCGCCAGGGGCGCTTCCGGACCGATGACGGTGAGGTCTATCTTGAGGTCTTTAGCGGTTTTCAGCAGCGCCTCTATCTCTTCGGCTTTGAAATCCAGGTTCCGGGCTATCCGGGCTGTCCCCGCGTTGCCGGGGGCTGCGTATATTTCGTCGACTTTTGGGCTTTGAGCCAGTTTCCAGACGAGGGTATGTTCCCTGGCCCCGCTCCCGACTACTAATATCTTCAGTGTGGCGCCTCCATAATAAAATTTTACTTATGCGATATATTTTAGCACATCATTACCAGTGAATGTACACGTCCTCAACAGTATGCGATGAAAATTCCGATTCGTACCAGTGTTTGCCCAGCTCTTTTTCCAGCTGGTTAAGCCACTGTTCCTGTTGATTTAGTTGTTCTTTCCAGGAAGAAATCCTTTTTTCTTCCGCAGAGCCGATAGTATATACCTTGCCGCTTACTTCGTTGTTGTAGCTGGCGACATCCTTATTATAGGCCTCCAGCAAATTACTATAGTCCTGCCACGCCTTCTCGCAGTCTATATAGAAATCATACTGAAACGTGTAGTAATCGTACGGCGCCGCCTCCACCCGGTCGATATGCAGTATACCATACCTCTGGCCCGTTTCAATGTAGGCCACGGTGTCCCAGCTTGGCGCATCATCGCTATCGTTTTCCGGGTTGCGGCCGTTGGTGCAGTCGATGTAAATCAGCCCTTTGTCTGACGTTTCAAAGGCGTTGATAGCGTGCCCCACCGCCATGCCGGTGAATCGTACGCTTGCCCACCCGGCCCGGATGCCGGCGGCCTCGGCGTTGTTATGTACTTCTTCGGCGAAATCAGAGCATACGTAGGCATTGGGGCCGTCTTTAATATAGTCTCTGGTATCTGTGGGGTCGGCTTTAATGAAGGCGACCAGTTCGGCGAAGGTGGGGTCGGTGGCCTGGGGGTTGTTGACGAGGATAATCGCTTCGCCGTCGCCGCCGCATTCTATTTTACCGTCTTTCGTATATAGAAAATCCGCCGATTTACAGGCGGCGAGGGAGAGCAGGACTACTATGAGAATAATACATATCTTAACCACAGAGTTAAATCTCTTTATCTACCTCACCCCCAACAACCAGTATCTTCAGAATTCACCTCCATGCAAATGTTCTAACTGGAATACTTGGCTCGTTTGTTTTTGATGGCGAGTACTACACTGCCCACTGCCCCTACCAGGAAGCCTATTGGGCATACAATGATTGCTATGATAAAGAAGACCGGCTCGTCTCCGCTTGCCCCCCAGAAATCTTCCCCAAACCATAGGATTAACAGGGCGTAAACAAGATTGTGCAGGATGACGAAAACGGGTATTCCCACCGCGGAAGCCCCGGTTAGAATCATAAAAGCCTTCGGCCTGCCCGCTACTTTCGTTTTGAAGGTTAGCACTATCAAGGTCACGCCAAGGCCGGCGAGGACAACTCCGGCGGGGAGAATAATAAAACGTATCAGTAATCCGTTGAGTGTTGGTATGAACATCGTACAGGCTATTATGACAAACACCCCGACCAGTATCCAGAATACCGACTGGATTAACTTTCTATTCACTTGACTACTTATTCCCCTCGTTTGTTATCTTTTCCCACCCGGCCGCCCTCGTGTCATCCGCCGCTTGGCCCGATAATTTCCCCCGCCAAAATCCCTCTCGGTCTCCCTTTACCAAAGGGAGAAGCTATAATGTCTCCCCCTTTTAAGTTTCCCCCTTTGAAAAAGGGGGATTAAGGGAGATTTTATTAACTGCTTTAGGACTCCCAATAGATTATTTGTTTTTAGAGCTACTCGTGTGTTCTGATAATTTTTCGCTCTTATTCACTATGATGTTGCCATCTTTATCTCTAACATATTCAATATACGAGCCAGGTGAATTGGGATGTTCTCTGTCTCTGACCATCCTTTTATATACAAGCTTGCCATCCCCACCTTTTTTCTTACCCTCTCCAAATTCATAATCTGCTCTCTTATTCTTATGTTCCGAGCCTTGTTTTTTGGCTTTTATCCCGGTGTATTCACTCAACCCCCAAGTTTCCTTGACAGATACACGTACATGTCGCCTAAGAGAACCGCAATTGGGGCACGGTTCATGCTCCCTTGGATGTTTACCTACTTCATTTCCCTGAAAAACAAAGCCACATTCACTACATTCTACAGACTCATTGATATCACTGGACATTTGTTCTTTACTCCCACTCAATAGTAGATGGTGGCTTGGAGGTTATGTCGTAGACGACGCGGTTGATGCCGTCCACCTCGTTGACGATGCGGTTGGAGATGCGCGCCAGCAGGTCGTACGGCAGGCGGGCCCAGTCGGCGGTCATGGCGTCGTCGCTGGTGACGGCGCGGATGGCGGCCAGGTAGCCGTAGGTGCGGTAATCGCCCATGACGCCCACCGACCGTACATCGGTGAGGACGCAGAAGCTCTGCCAGAGCTGGCGGTAAAGTTTGGCTTTTTTAATCTCGTTCATCAGGATAAAGTCCGCGCTGCGCAGGATTTCCAGTCTTTCTTTCGTGACTTCCCCGATGCATCTTATCGCCAGCCCGGGACCGGGGAAGGGCTGTCGCCAGACCATCTCTTCCGGCAGGCCCAGTTCGGCGCCTACCAGCCGGACTTCGTCCTTGAAGAGAAAACGCAGGGGTTCCAGCAATTTTAATGTCATTTTGGCCGGCAGGCCGCCGACGTTGTGGTGCGATTTTATCTTGGCCGAGGCCGTGCTCACCGATGATACGCTTTCGATAACGTCCGGGTAGAGCGTGCCCTGGGCGAGAAAGTCCACCTTGCCGATTTTGCGGGCTTCCTCCTCGAACACCCTGATGAATTCCTCCCCGATTATCTTGCGTTTCTCCTCGGGGTCGATGACGCCTTTAAGTCGGTCAAGAAATCTATCGGTAGCGTCGATATGTATGATGTTCATACCCAGGTTATCCTCAAATACTTGGAGCGTTCTATCCGCTTCCTCCCGCCGGAGCAGGCCGTTATTAACGAAAATACAGGTAAGCTGGTCGCCGATAGCCTGGTGGATAAGGGTGGCCACTACTGAAGAATCGACCCCTCCCGAAAGGGCGTTGATAACCTTGCCGCCGCCCACCTGTTCCTTAATCCTGGCCATACTGTCGCTGACGAAGTTCCCCATCGTCCAGTTGCCCTTGCAGCCGCACACCTTCTGGACGAAATTACGCAGGATGGTCTTCCCTTCCGGGGTGTGGGCTACCTCCGGGTGGAACTGGAGACCGTAGACGCCTTTTCCGTTGCCGATAACGGCATAAGGCGAGTTTTCCGTTTGGGCAAGGGCGGAAAAGCCAGGCGGCATTTCCTCGATTCTATCGCCGTGGCTCATCCAGACGGTGGTCGACTCGGGCAGCCTGGCGAACAGTGACGAATCCACCTGGCTGATATGCATGACGGCGTGGCCGTATTCGCGCTTGGCGCCCGGTTTTACCTGCCCTCCCAGCTGCTTGGTGATAACCTGCATACCGTAGCAGATACCCAGTACCGGCAGGCCGCTTTCGTACACGTAGGCCGGGGCGAGGGGGGCGTCTTTAGCGTAGACGCTGGCCGGGCCGCCGGAGAGGATGAATCCCCTGGGATTAAGCGGGGCAATTTTCTCCCAGGGCGTGTCATGGGGCAGTAGCTCGCAGTAGACCTGGCACTCGCGCACGCGGCGGGCAATCAGCATGTTGTACTGCGAGCCGAAGTCCAGAACGATGATGGCCTCTCGCTCGGCGCCGGAAACAGCTTCCTCGCTGACCGCCGGTTGTTCGCCGCCGATTTCCTTGGCAATCTCAAGATAGGTAGAGACCTCGATATCGTCGGTGGTGGCTATCCGGTGGCTGTCATCCGGGGGCGGGTTTTGATTTTCTTTAACCATGTTTATAGAACACAATTTACCATTATGTTATACTATCGTCAAGTGGAAAAGTTGGTTCTTCAGGCGTGAGGAACGACTGTAAAGAGCAAAAAATTTTCCTTTCGCTGTCTTCAAGCGGTAATCATTCCTGATGGATAGGTACGAATTTTTCAGCAATAGCCCCGCATCCACCTCGGCTCTCGGGAAACGGACGGGTGAGCGACTCGCCCCGGGTAGCATCGTTGCCCTGACCGGTGAGCTCGGGTGCGGAAAGACGCTGCTGACGCGCGGTATCTGCGCCGGACTGGGTGTGCCCCTGCGGCAGGTCAACAGCCCGACCTTCGTACTGGTGAACGAATACCGCGGCAGGCTGCCTGTTTTTCATATGGACCTGTACCGACTTGGCACGGAATCGGACGTTGTTGAACTCGGCATTACTGACTACCTGTCGCGCGCGGAGTCCGGCGTCATGATTATCGAGTGGGCGGAGAAAATACCTTCGCTCCTCCCCGACGACCTCCTGAAGGTGGAGTTCGAAATCCTGTCGCCCCGTAAACGGCGGATAGTATTTTCTACTTTCGGAGGCAGGTTCGCCGGTCTGTTTGAGGAGCTGCGGTCATGATAGTGCTGGGTTTGGATACATCTCATTACACCAACGCCGTCGGCGTAGTCGAAGGCGATAAAGTCCTGGCGGACTTCACTTATGAAGCAAAAACGGATTCCCTTGAACAGATTGTCGCCAATATCGAGTCTACCCTGCAGAGCGCCGGACTGACCCTTAAAGACGTTGAGGGAATAGGGGTGGGACTGGGTCCGGGTTCCTGGACGGGAATCAGAGTGGGGGTGACGGTGGGTAAAATACTCGCCTTCAGCGCGGGAAAGCCCGTCGCCGGCGTACCGACGCTGGAGGCCTTGGCATATGCCGCCCGTAACGAATCCCCCCTGATTTGCGCCGTTATCGGCGCCGGTACCGGGGACGCTGTCTATGCCGCCCTCTACCGCCCGGAAAACGGTGCCGTTGGCAGAATCAGTGAATACTATGTCGGAGATGTTAAAGGATTAACAGCGCTGTTAACCGGGCCTGCCGTGCTAGCGGGTAACGGCTCTCAAGCGTATGCCGGACTAATCAAGCAGGAAACGGGAATGAATATTAAAGCGGTGGAGGCTTTACCGGGCGGGGCGTCGGTGGCATGCCTGGCGTCGCGGCGACTCGAACGCGGCGAGAAAGATGACGTTCTCTCCCTGACGCCGTTGTACTTGAAAGAATCCACGGCGAAAGCCTTCGTTAACAAATATAAGAGCAATCATGCGTAAAGGGATGTAAAATATGCTGGTTCTGGGTATCGAGACTTCGTGCGATGAGACTTCGGCGGCGTTGGTGGTCGACGGCAAGATGATATTATCCAGTATCATCGCCACGCAGCTCGACCTGTTAAAGAAATACGGTGGGGTGGTGCCGGAGATTGCCGCCCGCCGGCATACCGAGCTTATCGGCTATGTTATTAAAGAAGCCCTCGATACAGCCGGAAAGACGCTGGATGATATCGAGGCCGTGGCTGTTACCTCGAAGCAGGGGCTTATCGGCTGCCTGCTGGTCGGCGTGGCCGCGGCTAAGTCTATCAGCTACTCGAAGCAGGTGCCGCTCATTGGCGTTCATCACATAGAGGGGCATATCTTCGCCAATCGACTTAGCCATCCGGATTTGCCGCTGCCCCATGTGTGCCTGACGGTTTCCGGCGGTCATACTATGCTGCTTTACGTGCCGGAAGACTGCCGGTACGAGTTGCTGGGCACCACGCTGGACGATGCCGCCGGTGAGGCATTCGATAAAATAGCTAAATTCCTCGGGCTGGACTTTCCCGGTGGGCCGGTCGTCGATAAGCTCTCGCGTCAGGGCAACCGTAAAGCTTATGATTTCCCCCGGCCGATGACAAGGGCCAAGACGCTCGATTTCAGTTTCAGCGGACTGAAAACTTCGGTTATCAATATGTTCAAGGACAGGGTCGCCCGCAACGAAGCCCTGCCCCTGGCCGATATCGCCGCCAGCTTCCAGGAGGCGGTCGTCGATGTGCTGGTCAGCAAGACGATGCGCGCCGCCGGGGAACGTGGCGTAACGGCGGTCAGTGTTACCGGGGGTGTCTCCGCCAATAGCCGACTCCGCCACGTGTTTGCGGAGACCTGTAAGCAGAAGAAAATTGATGTGTTCTTTCCGGATTTATCCCTTTGCACCGATAACGCCGCTATGATTGCCGCCGCCGGATACGCTAGAATGAAGCTGGGGGAGGTTTCCGGTTTAAGTCTGAATGTTTTCCCCAATGTCCCGCTGGAAGGATAATATGCAGACGAAGACAGAGAAG
>DAOUDZ010000136.1:0-5832 GCA_034430575.1 Dehalococcoidales bacterium | reverse complement strand
CGCCGGAAACCGAGCAGGATACCGAAAGCTAAACGATTGTCCCCTGATGTCCGGGGAGTGCTTGACAATTATTGCGAATCTCTAATAAACTCGTACTGGTAAAGCTATATTAAAGTACTGGTCTTGACGAAGGAGTATGATTTTGCCCGGTATGTTTGGGCGGGTTACCGGAGTTACACAAGCTACATACACATCTTCGTTTCCAAGATACACTTTATTCCCATCTATTTCAGAAAAGCTACGGCATAGCGTCTTATCGCATTACGCATTTCAAGGTCTCCGGCAGTTAATACGCCATCTTTCCCGATAAAGGAGAAACAGCTATGGTCAGGTTGCCTTTCATCCCCAAGGAGCACAAATTCTTCGAGCTTTTTGAAGAGAGCGCGCAAAACATAGTGAAAGCAGCCGAGGCACTCAAAGAGATGGTTGATGACTGGCAGTTCGTCGATAGCCGTGTCGCGGAGATAACCGAGATGGAGCACCAGGGCGACACCTACACCCACCAGATAATTTCGCTGCTGCACCGCACTTTCGTGACGCCCTTCGACCGGGAAGATATCGCCCTGCTGGCGCATACCATGGATGATATCATCGACTTTATTCACGCCGCGGCCGACGCCATGTTCATTTATAAGATAAAAAGCCCGACGGAAAGAGCGAAGCAACTGGCGGATATCATCGTCCAGGGAGCCAACGAAGTGGAGAAGGCCGTTCACGGCCTGCGAAAGCGGTCGGAACTCAAGAATATTATGGAGGGGTGCGTGGAGATAAACCGGCTGGAGAACATGGCCGACCGGGTATACCGCGCCGCTATTGCGGAGCTTTTCGATAATACGGAGGATATCGCCTGGGTGATAAAATGGCGCGAGATATACGCGCACATGGAGAGCGCCACGGACAGGTGCGAGGATGTGGCCGACGTACTCGAAGGGGTAGCCCTCAAGCATGCCTGATACCAATATCTTCTTTCTCATAGCGATTATTATTCTGGCCATAGGGTTCGGTTTTACCAATGGCCTTAACGATGCCGCCAATGCCATCGCCACAGCCATTGGGACACGCGCCCTGTCTCCGAGGCAAGCGGTCGCCCTGGCCGCCGTTTTTAATTTTGCCGGGGCGGCCACGGGACTGGCCGTTGCCCGAACGATCGGCAAGGGGATTCTGATACCGGAGGCGGTAACCTACCTGACCGTAATTGCCGCGCTGGCCTCGGTTATCACCTGGACGGCTTTTGCCACCTATCGCGGCCTGCCCGTCAGCTTAACGCACGGTTTCGTAGTGGCGCTGGCCGCTTCGGGGGCGGCGGCGGTGGGCAGCGAGGCGGTAATATGGGGTGTTATGACGCGAGTGATGACGGCGGTGGTATCGGCCCCGTTTCTTGGATTCGTCGGCGGCTTCGCATTGATGGTCGCCTTTTACTGGGTGTTACGGCGGGTGTCCCCGGAGAAGATACAGAAAATATTCAGCAAACTGCAAATACCGGCGTCGGCTTTCGTGGCGTACGCGCACGGCAAGAATGACGGCCAGATGCCCGTAGGCGTTATCACCATGGCGCTGGTGGTCTACCACGGAGATATCACCCTCTGGGAACGTCTTTCAATAACAGACCCGGATCTGTGGTGGGTAATCGTCCTCGCGGCGATATCAATCAGCTCCGGCATGGCTTTAGGGGGATGGCGCGTTATCAAGACAGTGGGAATGCGGGTAACTACGCTGCGCCCGATTCACGGTTTTACCGCCCAAGCATCGGCGGCGGGGGTTATCGAGATGGCTTCTCACCTGGGCATACCGGTAAGCACCACCCACTGCGTGAGTTCAGCAGTGATGGGAGTGGGATCGACGACACGTTTTTCGGCGGTGCGGTGGGGGATAGCGGGTAACATCGTGGCGGCGTGGATATTGACGTTTCCTGTCTGCGGGGTGCTGGGCTATTTCTTTTCGTGGCTGTTGCACGTGTTGTTGTGAGCGCTTAAAGAGAGATTTCCCGGGGCGTTACGCGGCATTTTTCGGCGGTGATGATAGCCTCAATATCGGCTACGGCGCTTCCCAGCTTGCCCGGGCGGTTAAAGACTATGTAGTCGAACATGGGCAACTGCTCCATCTCTTCTCTGGCGGTCTTCAGACGCAGCTCAAGGTCGGCGGGCGTTTCCGTGCGGCGCTTCTGAAGTCGTTCCCCCACCTCTTCCAGGGAAGAAGTGGCCAGGAAGATGAACACGGCCTGCGGGACAATCTTCTTGATGGTGGCCGCCCCCTGGACATCCACCTTGATGATAACGTCTTTCCCGCTTTTTAAGGCTTTGCCGACCGGCTCCCGGGGCGGGCCGTAACGGTTGCCGTAGACGGTGGCCCATTCCAGCAGTTCACGGCGATCAATCATTTCCTGGAATCGTTCTTCTGAAACGAAGTGGTAGTGCAGGCCGTTTTTCTCGCCGGGACGGGGCGGACGGGTGGTGACCGTTGTGATGAATTCAAGGGGGTGTTTCGACTGCTTGAGCCTGGAAAGAACGGCGTCCTTGCCGACCCCGGAGAGACCGGAGAGGACTATGAGCAGAGGTTTTGACGGTGGGTTGAACGGGGTATTATTTTCATGGCTCATCGGGACTTTCACTCTGCTCTTGTTTCGATAAAATACCGGACCGGCCTGTCTGAAGCCGGCTGGCAATAGTTTCCGGAGCGAGAGCCGCCAGAATAATATGACCGCTATCGGTAAAGATAACGGCCTTGGTTCTCCTCCCGCTGGTCATGTCAACTACTTTCCCGTTGTTTTTGCCGTCGTGGATAATGCGCTTGGTGGGGGCGGAATTTGGTGAGGCTATCGCGATGGCCCGGCTCATTGCCAGGATATTGCCGAACCCTATGTGAACCAGCTCTATACTCATGTTATCACCTCGTACTTTTTTCGCAGGACTAATATCTGCATTCCGGTTAAAGCCAGAAGCTAACTTCACATTCAGGTCGGCAGGGTTCGGCGAGGCTGCTACCGGCGTCCCCGGCTCCTCTTGAGAGGATGTAATACGATACAAATTCACACAGGAACATAACTGCTTCGCTGGGAAACCCTCCAATAACCTAGCACTTGTCTCCGATGTTGTCAAGAGCTTTTTACACTCGCCGTCCCGTGCATTTCACCAACAAATATACAAAAATTTTACATTCTATATATGAAAATTTAAGATTTACCTCTTTTCTTAAGGCGGGTATTGTGTTAGAATGAGATTGAGTTATAGCAAAGGCCTTTAACAATTACACAATGACAGGCGTGAGATTTGCCTCTTGGTGGTTAGAGCGGGGCGGCACCACCCGTTCCCATCCCGAACACGGAAGTGAAACGTCCCAGCGCAGACGATACTGAGGGGGCGACCCTTTGTGGAAAATATGCCACTGCCAGGAGGCTTAAATCTAATAGAACTCCCTCTAAGTCTATAGCTATATAATAATTCTTACCTTTTCACTCCTGCTTGCTTTACAATCTGCTTTATTATAATATTAAAAATAGAGGGGTTCTCTACAGAATATAAATAGAGTGGTGATGGAAAATAGATATGGCCAGCAGGTTTGAGAAATTTTCAGAAAGAGCCCGCCGCGTCCTCACGATAGCCCAGGAAGAGGCACGCAACCTCAACCATAGCTATATCGGGACCGAGCATATTTTACTCGGTCTGGTGCGCGAGGAGGAGGGTGTAGCCGCCAGGGCGCTTACCAATCTGGGCATCGGCCTGGGGAAGATACGCTCGGCGGTTGAGTTCATCATCGGCCGCGGTGAAAAACCGGGCAGCGGCGAGACAGGCCTGACTCCCCGAGCCAAGAAGGTCATCGAACTCGCTATAGACGAGGCTCGCCAGATGGGCCATAACTATATCGGCACGGAGCACCTGCTGCTGGGCCTGCTGCGCGAAGGAGAAGGAGTGGCTTCCAGCGTGCTGGACAGCTTCGGCATTACCCTGGAACGGGCTCGCGGCGAAACACAGCACATCTTAACCCAGGGAACGCCCAAGGCCAGGCTCACCCGCAGCACCAGCCGGACTCCGGCCCTCGACCAGTTGGGCATCGACCTTACCGCAGCCGCCCGCGCTGATAAACTCGACCCCGTTATCGGACGGCATAAGGAAATCGAGCGGCTCATCCAGATATTGAGTCGGCGCACCAAGAATAACCCCGCTCTCATCGGCGAACCGGGTGTGGGCAAGACAGCCATCGTCGAGGGGCTGGCCCACCGCATCGTTTCCGGCGACGTGCCCGAGACTCTGGAGGATAAGCGCCTGATAGCGCTGGATATGGGGTCGCTGGTAGCCGGGACGAAATACCGGGGCGAGTTCGAGGAGCGGCTGAAGAAAATTATAGATGAAATAAAGACCGCGGCCAACTGCGTGATATTCATCGACGAGTTCCATACCATGGTAGGCGCCGGCGCCGCCGAGGGGGCCGTTGACGCCGCCAATATCCTCAAGCCTTCACTGGCGCGGGGCGAGTTACAGTGCATCGGGGCTACGACTCTCGACGACTTTCGCAAGTACGTGGAGAGAGATGCCGCCCTAGAGCGCCGCTTCCAGCCGGTGCTGGTGGAGGAACCATCTATCGACGATACGCTGGAGATACTGCGCGGCATCAAGGAACGTTATGAAGAACATCACCGCCTGAATATAAGCGATGAAGCGCTTAGCTCCGCCGCTAACCTGGCTTCGCGTTACATACCCGACCGCTTCCTGCCGGATAAAGCCATCGACCTGATAGACGAGGCTTCTTCGAGGGTGCGCATCCGGCATAGAACCATGCCCGTTACCCTCAAGCAGGCCAAGGAACAGGGCGATAACATCCGCAAGGACAAGGATGCCGCCCTGGCGACTCAAGAATACGATTTAGCAGCACAGCTGCGCGAGCAGGAAGTGCAAATAGAAGAGAAGATAAAGCAGCTGGAAGCGGAGTGGCATGACGAGCAGGAGCAGGAAGAGGTGGTGGTCAAGAAGGAAGACATCGCCGAGGTGGTGAGCATGTGGATAGGCGTGCCGGTGGTACAACTCGCCGACGATGAGACGAGCCGTCTGCTCAACATGGAAGAGGAGCTGCACAAGCGCATCATCGGCCAGGACGAAGCTATCATCGCCATTTCCAAGGCGATACGAAGGGCGCGGGCGGGGCTTAAAGACCCCAGGCACCCGATAGGCAATTTTATCTTCCTCGGGCCGACAGGCGTGGGCAAGACCGAGCTGGCCAGAACGCTGGCCGAGTTCATGTTCGGCAGCGAGGAAACGCTGGTGCGAATCGATATGTCCGAGTTCATGGAGAAATTCGCCGTATCCCGCCTGGTGGGGGCACCGCCGGGGTACGTCGGCTACGAAGAGGGCGGCCAGCTTACGGAAGCCGTCAGGCGTAAGCCGTACTGCTGCATACTGCTGGACGAGATTGAAAAAGCCCACGAGGACGTGTTTAATATTCTGCTCCAGATATTCGATGACGGACACCTGACCGACGCCAAGGGCCGGCGGGTAGACTTCCGCAACAGTATCATCATCATGACCAGCAACATTGGCGCGGAGCTTATAAAGAAGGGCTCCGCCATCGGCTTTACCTCGCATACCGACGAGGCGAAAACCAAGGAGAAGTCTTACGAGAGGATGAAGGAGAATCTGCTGGATAAATTGAAGGAGAGATTCAAACCCGAATTCCTCAACCGCGTCGACGACCAGGTCGTGTTCCGCTCCCTGACCAAGGAACAGATACGCCAGATAGTCGATTTAATGCTGGTGAACGTTACCAAGCAGTTGCTTGAGAAGGACATCAACCTGGATGTAACCAATACAGCCAAAGATTTTCTGGGTGAAAAGGGTTACAACG
>DAOUDZ010000135.1:0-12424 GCA_034430575.1 Dehalococcoidales bacterium | reverse complement strand
ACCTGAAGCCGATGAGCTAACCCCGCTTGCGGGGAGGCAGTTGTCTAGGGTGAGGTCGGTGATTGGGACGAAGTCGTAACAAGGTAGCCGTAGCGGAAGCTGCGGCTGGATCACCTCCTTTCTAGGGAGATATAATTGGTGTGAGCCTATTCTCCTAGGTCGGTCGCCGGCTGATAAACAGGCCGGTGAAGCTCTTTCCTTCCGCTATCCAGGGGTTAAGGTTTTTTTGTTTGGGGAGACTAAACCATAGTAAAACATTGCTACTAACAAACCTAAAAATCTTGCCTCAACACCAGGGTCGTCTAATTCTCCATGCATCGCGGGATTACGTATGTAATCTAACCTATCAGCTATTCGTAACTTCTTATCCATTATTTTTAATCGTTTACCTAACAAAGTCCTATTACGGTATAGAAAGATATTAAATGCTTGATTTATTCTGCTACACCGCCATTTGTTCCCTATGTTAATGTCCTTATTATATTCCTTTTTATATTCCCTTTTTAGTATTTGCCTTAGTTGCATGGGTATCCCATTTTTCAAAGTACCGTCTTCATTTAGGTACTGACTTTTTATACGAAACAGGTTTTCCAACCTAGCCATAAGATACATCGCTGATAATGCTGTACCACCAGCTAATATCTGGTCATAATCATTCCTATCTGATGGCAATTCTGAACTAAATTGTTCGTGGACTATTAGTAATAAAGCCGCTTTTAGGGGCTGGTGTACTCTACCGCTAAAACCATCAATGTTACCTTCCATATTATTAGCAAAATAATAAATATACTCCGCTATATCACCTGTTTCTATGTACCTACCCGCTGTATTGCAATATTTAGTTATTAATCTCTCAGCTTTTAGTACCTCGTTATCCACTTCTCTACCCCCTACATATTGTTGAATTGATAACATTTTACTCCATTAATTCAACTGCGCACCATTATTTCTATCTACCCTCACCCCCTTAATCCCCCTTTCTAAAATCCCCCTTATTCCCCCTTTTTCAAAGGGGGAGACAGAAAGTGCACAATGGGTCGTCTCCCTTTCGTAAAGGGAGATTGAGAGGGATTTACATCCACCCCCTTTAGCCCCTCCCCTGCTCACCCCTACCCCCGCGTGACAAAAACCCCTTGCCGATAACCCCTATTTCGCTTAAAATAAACAAAGATGAAGACCATTACTCCTGCTCCACACACCCGGAGCAACTTAAAATATAACGAAAAACGAATAATTGAAGCTGATTAGCTACGGAAAAACCACAAAAAAATAAAAAAAACGAATAACGAATCGTAAAAAGCCCCCTCCCCTTCGGACAAACCAGGTGGCAAACTTTCACCCCCCGTCCCCTGTCATGTTATAATCAAAACATGAAAACCCATCATTTAGCCCTGCTGTTTATCATAATACTCATAGTGCCGCTGGCGTTGGGCTGCGGGGGAGGAGAAGGAGCCAAAAACGCCGATAAAGTCGCCGTTCACTACACCGGCACCCTCGATGACGGCTCCGTGTTCGATAGCTCCGAAGGAAAAGCGCCGCTGGAATTCGTCATCGGGGCGGGGCAAATGATACCCGGTTTTGATAAAGCCGTCAGGGGCATGAAGGTCGGGGAGGTAAAAACGGTGAAAATCCCGCCGGAAGACGCCTACGGCGAATATGATGAAGACCTGGTGATAAAAATAGACCGAAATACGATACCCGAATACTTCCAGGTAAAAATAGGCGATAAACTGCCCCTGCAATCCAACCAGGGCGACTCGATAATGGCCGTCGTTACCAATATCACCGAAGAAAGCATTATCTGCGACCGCAATCATCAACTGGCCGGCAAAACGCTTACTTTTGAAATAGAGCTTGTAAGTATTGAACCTGCCAATTAAACCGGGGCCACGTAAAAGCACCGCGCCGCGGCGGAAGCAATCGGCTTGGCAGGCCCGGTCTACGGGCGCTTCCGGACCGCGGATAAAAGCTGACGCTTGATTATTAGATAACCATCAATTAAAATAATATTGTCCTGGTTCGTGGGCCACTAGCTCAGCTGGTTAGAGCGCAGTCCTGATAAGACTGAGGTCTCTGGTTCGAACCCAGAGTGGCCCACCACATCTGTTACGGAAGGAAAATATCGGCACAGCACTCTTACTGCCACCCCGGTTCCCCACCTCATGCAGTAAATAAAGATGGCAACAATCGTTGCCGGCTAAACCAGAGTTAAAAACAACATATAAATATGGAGGAAAAGAATGCCAGCAGGTCTGATACTGAAAGAACTAGCACGTTACAAAACAGGCACCTTCGCTCATATCATCCACAGACACTCCCTCCTTCGCCCGAACAAGGAGGCTTTTGTCTACGGGGACCAGAGGTTAACCTATGCCGAATTCAATGCTAAAATAAACAGCCTGATTCACGCCCTGCTGAAACTCGGCGTGAAAAAGGGCGATGCCGTCGGCATACTGTCCTGGAACTGCCTCGATTACGCCATCGTTTACGGGGCAGCGATGAAAGGCGGCTACGTACTATCGCGTTTCAATCCCAGACTCGGCGTGGAAGAACTCGAATACCTGATAAACTACTCGGAAGTCAAAACCCTTTTCGTCGGCCCGGAGCAGTTTGCCGCCGCCGAATCCCTCCGCCCCAGGACACCCGGGGTTGTAAATTTCATATCCCTTGAAAAGACCGCCCCCGATATGTCCTGCATGCAGGACATTCTCGATTCCAATTCCACGGAAGAACCCGATGTTACGATAGAGGAAGACGATAAATTCTTTATTATTTATACCAGCGGCACCACTGGCGTACCGCGCGGCGCCGTGTATTCCCACCGCGAGGCCTGGGACGATTGCCGTATCTACATCATCAATCAGAGCATCCAGCCCGACGACAGGCATATCCAGGTATCACCCATGTTCCACATCGCCGGGGATACCATGGTTCGCTCCCTCATCTACCTCGGCGCTTGTAATATCATTACAAAAACTTTCGACCCGGAGGTCACCCTGCAGCTAATCCAGAATGAAAAGGCCACCCATGTATCCATCGTACCTACCCACCTCGTAGCCATGCTCTCCGTACCCGATATTCAGAAGTACGATTTCAGCAATCTAAAGTTTATCTGGTACGGCGGTTCCCCCATGCCCCTGGAGGTGCTGAAAAGAGGCCTGGCGACCTTCGGGAACGTCTTCGGGCAGGGCTACGGACAGAGCGAGAGCGGCCCCGCCATCTGCCATCTCTCCAAAGAAGACCACCAGACACTGGGTACGCCAGCAGAAAAGATACTTACCTCCACCGGCCAGCCGGATATCGGCGTGCAGGTCAGAATCGTCGACGATAAAGATAAAGATATCGCCCCCGGCGAAATGGGCGAAATCATCGTCCGCAGCAAACACAACATGATTGAGTACTGGAAGAAGCCCGAGGATACCAGTAAAACCCTCGTCGATGGGTGGCTGCATACCGGCGATATCGGCTGCTACGACGAAAACGGCTACGTTTACATCGTCGACCGTAAAAAAGACATGATTATCACCGGCGGCGAGAATGTTTTCCCCAGGGAGATAGAGGAAGTACTGTACCGGTACCCCGGCATTCATGAAGTGGCGGTAATCGGCATCCCGGACCCGTACTGGGTGGAAAAAGTACACGCCATCGTCAGCCTGAAGGAGGGTGCCAGCGCCACTGCGGAAGAACTCATCGCCCTCTGTAAGAAGAACCTGGCGGGATATAAATCTCCCAAATCCGTAGAAATCATCGATGCCCTGCCCAAGAACGCCGCCGGGAAGATAATGAAGCGCGAATTGCGCGAAAAATACTGGGCGGATTCAGACAGAAAAATCTAAGCCGTCTCAATTGTTACCATTAAAATACCCGCGTCCCTCTCCCTCGCCGGGAGAGGGATTTTTTTATAAATTTAACTTTCAAGGCTCCGTAAAATGGGTGATAGCACCATTCTGAAATCCAAGCTAAAGCCCAATCGCCCGTTTACCCATCAAGGTATTCTATAATCAGCCGACACCTGAAGGTTGGATTTATGAGTGACTACAAACGCCGGGCAACGCTCGGTTTACTGGTGCTATTGTCTCTTTTAGCAGGCTTATTCACTCCGGTACCGGTGCCGGGTGATAATTACGAAGCATCCGCCCAATCTCCGGGAGCCCCCGACCTTATTATCGAATCTATTTTCTGGTGGCCTGAATTGCCATCAATCGGCAGCACGGTTACCTTTACCGTAACCATCAGAAACCTGGGCGAAGGCTGGTCCGGGCCTTCTTGTCTCGTTTACTACATCGATAACGAGATATCGCATTACGCCCCCAACAGCGGGATGAGCCCGAATACCAGCACGGTTAATTATTTCACCTGGAAGGCAGAAGCGGGCGAACATATTTTCAGGGCAGTCGTTGACCACGATGACGAAATCGCAGAAAGCAATGAGGACAACAATGAAAATACATACGCCTTTTCCGTCCTCGCCCCGGACCTCATCATCGATGATATAACCTTGTCGCCGGGAAATCCATCCATGGGCGACGAGACAACCTTCGCCATTAGAGTAAAAAATCAGGGGAACAAGAGGGCCGGCGGCTCCAATGTAGGCCTAATTATCGATGGCAATTCCAGAGGCTATCGAGCGATTCCGGTGCTGGAATCCGGTGATAACTGCACCATGAATTGGCCCTGGACCGCTACGACAGGCTCACATAGCTTCCAGATAATCGCCGACTTTCTCAACCAAGTCAAGGAAAGCGATGAAAACAATAATACCAAGGCGGTAACGTACGCAACCGCCAAACCTGACCTGGTCATCTACGCAATAAGTTACTCGCCTGAAAATCGCTCGGCAACCAGCAATGTAACAGTTACGGTAACCGTTAAGAACCAGGGGAGTGGTACGGCCACCAGTTCTTTATTAGCCTATTACATCGATGATGCCTGCCAGGAAGTAGTCTATATCAGCGGGCTAAGTCCCGGCGCCACCGCCACCAAGACATTTTCACAAGTCATGGGGGTAGATACTTACACATTTAAAGCGATTGCCGACGCCAACGATAGAATTGCCGAGATGGACGAAACCAACAATACCGGGACGACTACCCTGCCTGCTCTTGCCCCCGACCTTATCATTGAAAGTATTTCATGGTCACCCTCGCCGCCGTTAAAAAGCCATAAGGCATCGTGTACCATAACTGTAAAGAACCAGGGGAAAGCACAGGCGTCTCCTGTCGTCCTGGATACCTACTTCGACGAGACCTACAAATACCAGAACAGCCTACCAGCCATTCCTGCCGGCTCAACCGCGACAGCGACCATCCCGTGGGTGACTCATGACAGTTCAACTACGGTCAGAGCAATTGTCGACGAGGACAACTACGTAATCGAAAGCAACGAGTCAAACAACGCTATGACGAAAACGGTAACCTTCGCAGCCCGCTCTCCCAACGCAGACCTGATTATCCAGGATATTACCTTCACACCAGCGACTCCGTCAATCGGCGATACGGTCACAATCACCTCGACTATCAAGAACCGGGGCCCCGGACTGGCGGGTATTTCCCATGTTGCTTATTATATCGACGACATACTCACTCAAATCGTATATATCAATCAAATAAATGCGGACACCAGCATGACGAATAATGCCGCATGGACCGCCGCAGCCGGCGACCACACCATTAAAGTAATAGCAGATTATAATAACAGCATCTATGAGACTAACGAAGCAAATAATGAAATATCGGCGGCCCTTCAGGTCTTCTCCCCCGACCTAGTTATCCAGCGCATAGACTGGTCGCCGACGATTCCAGCTACGGGAGATGAGGTTACATTTACATTAACCATTAAAAACCAGGGCAACCTCAAGACCGAAGCTTCGTACGTAAACTACTACGTCGACGGTATATACCGGGGCAATCATAATATTGAAAATATCGACCCCGGGTCTACCGTCACCAAGACGTTCAACTATACGTTCCTGGCGGATTCTCACACCTTTATGGCAATCC
The DNA here is from genome assembly GCA_034430575.1 of Dehalococcoidales bacterium. GTDB lineage: Bacteria > Chloroflexota > Dehalococcoidia > Dehalococcoidales > RBG-16-60-22 > JAFGPF01. Next base: position 6,425 of record DAOUDZ010000135.1, on the reverse strand, counting down.
TTGATAAAGCTGATGAAGTGATGGAAAGCGACGAATCCAATAATGAAAGAACGGTCAATTTCCCCACCCCCGACCTTACCATCGAATGGATTACATGGTCACCGGCCGAGCCATCGGAAAACAGCACGGTAACTTTCGGGATAACCGTCAGGAACATCGGCGACGGCCCGACCGATTTATCATACCTGAACTGCTATATCGATGATACGCTACAGAAGCGAATCACCCTGGATTCTATCGCCGGCGGCGCTACCGCAGCTGGGAGTTTCACCTGGTATGTTGCATCCGGTGAACACGTTTTCAAGGCAATTGCCGACGGGACGGATATCATCACAGAGAGCGACGAAACAAATAACGAGGAAAATATTAACCTGCCATTCCCCGGCGAGCCCATAGAGGCCATACCCGAACCGGAGAATCCCGCGGAAGCCGCCGCTACGGATACCCCGGAAATACAACAGCCGGAGGCGGCAGTTAACGTTGAGGAAGCCGACATCGAACCCGAAGACGTCTTACCTGCCGATAATACGACCGACGAGGAGGATATAGCGGCCAATATCTCCGAGGAGCCTTCGACCGGCTGGCGGGATATCCTGATGAATAAGTTCATTATCATCGGCGGCGCGGCTCTGGGACTGGGGATTATCGTCGTGCTGCTGATAATGAGGAGACGGTCAAGAAATTCCTGATTTTCTGTCAATCTCCTGCCCTGTAACGTCCCGCCTTTAATGCCACCCTCTTTTGCCAGATATTTTTACACACCAGCGTCCAAGGCCTTCTTCAAACCCGCAGCGGATTATATCTAAATCCGGCATGACCGAAGAAAAGCCCTGAAGTACGCGCCCAACGCCTCACGAATATTAATCAGATTTTAATATTTAGCTGTTATTCTCTTTATAGAAAATCAAAGGAAAGGAGGTAACACAACATGTGGCGAAGCAAGAAATTCATTTTCACCGTGCTGTTAACGGTTGTAGCCCTGGGCGGTATTCTGGGTGGTTACGCTGTGGCTAACGCTGATGATGAAGATACCAGCCCTCCCCCGGCCGGAGAATTTAATTTCCTGGACAAGGCCGCTGAAATCTACGAAAAGAACACCGGTGTCGCTATCGACCCGGATGAACTTCAAAATGCCTTTAATGAGGCCAGAGAAGAACTGGGGAACCAGGCACGCGAACGATTTCACCAGAGGCTGCTGGAGGAAGGCGCGATAACCCAGGAACAGCTCGACGAGTTTGAAAAGTGGTTGGAGTCACGGCCTGATTTCATGACCGAAGAGTTCAAGGAATGGATGGAATCCAGGCCTGATATTCAGTTACCGTTCGGGCCGCATAACGGAGACGGCGAAAGGTCTTTCGGCAAGGCATTCCGGCACTTCCACGGGTTCGCTAAAGGATTCGGCGGCGGATTCCACGGCTGGTGCGAGCCGGACCCTGCCGAAGAGTAATTTACTAACATCTTAAAAGAATAATGCATACCATTTGAGAGGAGAGGGATATCCCCCTCCTCTCCTTTTTTTCACAATTTCTTAACATTTGTGTTATAACATTATATGAAACCATTAAACTACGGGGGAATATACGTGTCAGGAAAAAGGGTGCTGGTAGTCGATGATGACGTTAAAACGGTGGAACTGGTCAAGCTCTACCTGAACCGCGACGGCTACCGCGTTCTCACCGCTTACGACGGCAACGAAGCCCTGAAATTAGCCCGTGAAAACCAGCCGGACCTGATTGTGCTGGACCTCATGCTGCCGGGTATTAGCGGACTCGATATCTGCCGCATTCTGCGGCAGGAATCCGACGTGCCTATCATCATGCTCACCGCCCTGACAACCGACGACGACAGGTTAAAGGGACTGGATATCGGCGCCGACGACTACGTGACCAAGCCTTTCAGCCCACGGGAGCTTGCGGCCAGGGTACGGGCGGTGCTACGCCGCCTGCCCGGAGAGCGCGGACCGGATAAAATAGAGCACGGCGCGCTTACCGTCAACTTTTTAAAACATGAGGCATTCCTTAAAGGAAAACCACTTCACCTCACGCCGATAGAGTTTAAAGTGCTGGGAGCCCTGGTGAAAGAGCCCGGCCGCGTATTCAGTCGGGCGCAAATTATTGAAAAGGCTCTCGGATACGACTTCGATGGCTTCGACCGCACCATAGACGTCCACATTCTCAAGCTGCGACGGAAGCTGGAACCGGACCCCCGTCATCTCAGGTATATCAAAACGGTGTACGGAGCCGGTTACAAACTCATGGAGGCAAAAGGTGATACATAGTCTGAGCTTTCGCCTCCTGGCCGCTTTCGCTCTTGTAATAATCGTTATCATCGGCTCCATGTTTCTCTTCGCCTACCATACCACACGCGGTGAAATCGGCCGCATCGGTGAGCGCGTAGAACAGGCACAGGACAGAAGGATAGAAATGGAACTTGTCCGCTATTTCCAGTTCACCCAGACCTGGGAGGACGTTCAACCCATTGTAAAACAGTGGGGCAACCTTTACGGTCGGCGGATTATCCTGACCGATAACGAAAGCACGGTGGTCGCAGACTCCGATGAAACGCTCCTGGGCACACTTTATACGGATACGACGCAGGGCCGGTCTATGTCGCCAATGATGGGAACGGGTATTATCGGCACACTCCACATCAGACATGGGGAATCACCGGACATCAACCGCGCCGCATTACAAATCACCTACGGCACGATAGGACACTTCTTCATCTGGGCGGGTCTCCTAGCGGTGGCTATTGCCCTGTTGCTCACTTTCTTCCTGTCGCGCCGCATCCTGGCACCGGTCAAAGCCCTTAGCAATGCCGCCAGAGAATTCGGGAAAGGCAACTTCTCCCGCAGAGTCGACTTTAAGAGCAAAGGCGAGGTGGGCGAACTCGCCCGGTCCTTTAATTCCATGGCCGAAAACCTGGAACATACCGAGCGTTTACGGAGAAACATGGTGGCTGACATCGCCCATGAATTGAGGACTCCCCTGTCCAACCTCGGGGGCTACCTTGAAGCAATCAACGACGGCGTAGTCGAGCCGGATAATAAGACTTTCCGCTCTCTTAACGAAGAGGCTTTAACACTATCACGTCTCATCGACGACCTCCAGGAATTGAGCATGGCCGACGCGGGCGAACTGAAGTTGATTACACAGCCGGAAAATATTTCCCGGCTGATTGAAGAAACCGTAACCGCTTTACAGGCCAAGGCGACTGCCAAAGGCCTGACCATGTCGACCAACCTGCCGGGCAGACTGCCGGAACTAAACATAGACTCGCACCGAATCAGGCAGGCCCTGCACAACCTTCTGGATAACGCGACGGCCCATACCGGCAAGGGAGGACAGATAAGTGTTGCCGCCCGGCACAGGGACGACAAAGTATATATCAGCGTGGCTGATACCGGCGAAGGCATTCCGCCGGAAGACCTGCCGATGATATTCGAACGCTTCTACCGCGTGGATAAGTCCCGCACCAGGTCTACGGGCGGCAGCGGTCTGGGTCTCACCATCACCAAACGCATGGTGGAAGCTCACGGCGGCACTATCACTGTCGAAAGCCAGCCGGGAAAAGGGAGCACCTTTACCATTACGCTCCCGGTTGAAAAAGTGCATGAAAATTAAATATTATCTTAATAATTATACGGCATAATTGATGCGAAATATCTTGCCGAAAAATACGGCAAATACTACGAAGGAAGATACAGGAGAATCACATGAAAGTCATCAAGGTACTACTGACAATTCTTACTCTGGGTGCTGTTACAGTCGGACTGTTCGGCTGTAGCGCGCCATCGGACGAAGTGACGCCCGAGAACCAGATAGCCCCGGTGACACGCGGCGACCTATCGCTAGATATCACCGCCGCCGGCAACCTCGCTTTATCACACACGGAAGACCTTACGGTTGACCTTTTCTATGGACAATCAGGAACAACAGGAACAAAAGGCACGATTGGCGAGGTGCTGGTGGAAGAGGGAGATACCGTTACAGAAGGCCAAGTGATGGTCACGGTAGACAGGGATGAATGGGATGACCGGCTTAGCGCACTGGAGGATTTGGTAACCACCAAGGAACGCGCGCTGGTAACGGCACAAATCAACCTGAAAACCGCCGAACAAAACCTGAAAAACGCGCAGGATACCATTGCTGCCAAGGAACTGGCGGTGCTCAATGCCCAGATAAGCCTTGACCAAGCAGAAAGTAATCTAGCAGCGGGCATTCCCGCCATCGACTATCAGGCAGCCTTGAGTGAATTGAGGAAGTCCCAGACTTGGTATACATATGTCACGACCGGGCTCCTGACATCCGGTATGGACCCTGATGACTACCTCCTAACTCTGGAACAGGCGGAGGAAAGACTTACTGTGGCACAGACCGCTTACGATAATGTATTATCCGGGTATGACAGCCGGGAAATCGCTATCAAGAAAAAACAGGTGGAGTCAGCCGAGCTATCGCTGGCCTCCGCTGAAGAAGACCTCACCGACGCTAAAGATGACGTGTCTTTAAAGGAATTAAGCCTTTCGCTTAGCCAGGGCAACCTCGAGGACGCCGAGAAAGCTCTGACAGATGCAAATGAAGACCTGGAAGAAGCTCAAAGTAAAAGCCCGGAAATTATAGCACCCTTCGACGGCTTCATTACGAGTGTATACGTGGAGAGTGGTGACGAGGTGGTAAACGGCACATTAGCCGTCCAGATTGCCGACCCTAACAGGTTCGAGGCGGACATCCTCGTCAGCGAGATGGATATACTCCAGGTGAAGCTCGGGGGTGACGCCGTAGTTCAGGTAGACGCCATGCAGGGTGTAAGCCTCCCCGCCAAGGTAGCCCATATCGCCCCGACCGCTACCATACAGTCGGGCGTGGTGAATTATTCCGTCAAGGTCGAAGTACTATCGCTGGAATCGATGGCGCAGGAACAGGGAGAAAAGGGAAAGCAAATTATGACCGACATCGCCGAAGGAGAACTGCCGCCATTCCTGCAAACGGCAGTCGACGAAGGCAGGATGACCCAGGAAGAAGCCGAGGAAATGCAGGAGCGGTTTCAGTCCGGAGACTTCCAGCCTCCGGAGGGATTCACCCCGCCGGAAGGTTTTCAACCACCGGAGGGAATGGAATTCCCCGCTATGTCAGAGAGTCCGGCACAAGGACAGCTACCATCGATGGAGTTAACCGACTTCCAGCTAAGAGAAGGGCTGACCGTTACCGTAAGTATCATCGTGGCTGAAAGAACCGACGTGCTGCTGGTACCGAACGGCGCCGTTATTCAGGAAGGATTTAAGAGCTATGTGCAGGTTGTTACTGACACCGGCGAGACCGAAAAGCGAGCCGTGCAGGCAGGTATCAGCGACTGGCAATATACCGAGATAACCGACGGACTCACCGAAGGCGAGCAGATTATCGTCCCGATGAATATGGGCATTTTATCCACAACGGAAAGAGAGGGAGGCATGATGTTCTTCGGCGGGCCGCCGCACTAGATGAGGAATTATACCTATGATTAAACTGGAAAGTATTACCAAAACGTACCCGATGGGTAAAAGAGAGCTGACCGTCCTCAGGGGGGTAGACCTCCATATCAAGGAAGGCGAGCTGGTAGCGATTATGGGGCCTTCGGGGTCGGGTAAGTCCACGATGCTTAACCTGATGGGCTGCCTGGACAAGCCTACCTCGGGCACATACTACCTGGAAGATAGAGAGGTCAGCCGCTTAAACGGCGGCGAACTGGCGCAGGTCAGAGGCCGCCAGATAGGGTTCATTTTCCAGACCTTTAATTTGCTGCCGCGCCTCTCGGCGCTGGCCAACGTGGAACTCGGTATGAGGTATGTCGGCGGCAGCGACCGCAAGAAAGCCAGAGAGGCGCTAGTGAAAGTGGGACTTGAGGAACGCATCAACCACCGTCCCACCGAGCTTTCGGGGGGCGAGCAACAAAGGGTAGCCATCGCCCGGGCGCTGGTAAAAAATCCGCCGCTGCTCCTTGCCGATGAGCCTACCGGCAACCTTGACAGCACATCCGGCGGAGAGATAATTTCCATGCTTACCTCTTTGCATACCGAGCAGAATATCACCCTGGTCATGATAACCCACGATGCCGATATCGCCCATCACTGCCAGCGTATTATTCACCTTAAAGATGGCCAGATAGTCACGGAGGAAAACGCATGAGGAAATGGCTGGACCCCATAACTACCGCCTGGAACGGGATAGTCACTCATAAATTACGCAGCTTTTTAACCATTCTGGGCATCGTCATCGGCGTTGGCGCCGTAATTACGCTCATGTCCGTAGGACGGGGCGCCGAGGAGCAGATTCTTTCCAACATACAAAACCTGGGCTCGAACCTGATTACCGTCCGTCCCGGCGCGTTCACCTTCGGCGGCGTCAGGGGTGGCATGTCACAAACGCTGACGATAGAGGACTCCC
>DAOUDZ010000134.1:0-3324 GCA_034430575.1 Dehalococcoidales bacterium | reverse complement strand
TACCGGCCACAATCAGGCCGGGGTAGACCTCTCTGGTATTCTCAATTATCTTCCTTTCGGCTATCTCGGCCCACATAGACCTTTCACCCAGTATTCCGCCCCCCTCTGTCCTTAGCTTGACGCCGAGCTTGTTCACCGCTATGTGGCATATTTCGCTGGCATGTCCGGTGGCGTCTATCACCGCCTTGGAGCGTATGGAGAGGGGGTCGACGTGCAGCCCGGCCATATTAACCGCGCTCCAGTTCAATACCAGGCCGGTTATCCGGTCGTTTTTTCTTATCATTACATCTTCGATGCTCATCAAATTGAATATCTTGGCTCCCGCCTGAGTTGCTTTGAGGCAAATGGCTGATGATGCCTCCACGGAATCGGCGGTATAGTAGCCCTTTTCATACTCTCTGGTTCTGACGCCAAGCTCATCCAGTATCTCCCTGGCTTCCTCCTGCACCACGATGGTATTGAACATCATCCCCCCGCCGGGCATCCCTCCGCCGGGGCGGAGGCTTCTCTCAAAAATGACTGTTTTTACTCCCTGTTTGGCCAGATAGTAACCTGCGGTCATACCGGAAGGCCCGGCGCCGCCGATGGCTACCTCAACATCCATCGCCTCCCGGAAGTCTTTCATAAAGCTTTCCGTTATGGCTCGGGATATGGTTATATCATCAAGTTCCATCTGTTTCTCCGTTTTTATCGCATTAGCACCTGATTACCGATACCCCCAGATATTTTTCAACTAACTCCATGGCGCAGTATTCCCCGCACATGCTGCAGGCCTTGCCCACGGAGCTGTGCTTGCCGTGAACCCGGCGGGCCAGTTCGGGGTCCAGGGAAAGCCTGGCCTGCTCCTCCCAGTCCAGCTTCTTTCGAGCCACCGCCATCTTTTTGTCCCACTCTGCGGCACCTTTCACCCCTTTGACGATGTCGCCGGCGTGGGCGGCGATGCGGGAGGCGATAACCCCCTGCCTCACGTCCTCGGGGTCGGGCAGGGAGAGGTGCTCGGCCGGGGTTACGTAGCACAGGAAATCGGTGCCGGCGGCGGCGGCAATGGCCCCGCCGATAGCCCCGGTTATATGGTCGTAGCCGGCGGCAACATCGGTCACCAGCGGCCCCAGGACATAGAATGGTGCCCCCTTGCAGATAGACTTCTCCAGCTGGACGTTGGCTTCAATCTGGTTCAGGGGCAGGTGCCCCGGCCCCTCCACCATCACCTGGACGCCGGCCTGTTGCGCTTTGCTTACCAGCTCGCCTATGGCCAGCAGCTCGGCTATCTGGGGTCGGTCGGTGGCGTCGGCCAGGCAGCCGGGACGCATGCCGTCGCCGAGGCTTAAGGTTACGTCAAACTCCCTGGCTATATCTAAAAGGCGGTCAAAATACTCATAAAGCGGATTTTCGCGCTCGTTGTGCAGCATCCAGCCGATGAGGAAAGCCCCGCCCCGCGATACCACGTCGGCCACCCTTCCCTGTTTCTTTAGCTGGTCGACGGCTGAGCGGGTGGTGCCGCAGTGTACGGTGATGAAATCGACGCCGTCCCGGGCATGCTCTTCTATGGATGAGAACAGGTCGTCTACGGTCATCTTGACGATGGCGCCGCGTTTGTTTACGGCTTCGATGCCGGCCTGGTAGATGGGCACGGTGCCTATCATTACCGGGCTGGCTGTAATTATCGCCTGCCGGATGGCGGATATGTCGCCGCCGGTGGAAAGGTCCATGACGGCGTCGGCGCCGCAGTCAACGGCCACCCGCAGCTTCTCCAGTTCAGTATCTATGCTGCCGAAGTCGGAGGAGGTGCCGATATTGGCGTTGACCTTGGTCTTTAGACCCCGCCCGATGCCGCCGGGAACGAGATTTTTGTGCCCGGGATTGGCCGGGATAACTATAGTTCCCTCGGCCACCCCCCGCCGGACGAACTCCGCCTCCACCCCCTCGCTCTCCGCCACCAGGCTCATCTGGGGGGAGATAGTCCCTTTTCTGGCCATTTCCAGTTGAGTCATAGCTGCCTCCAAAAATAATAAAACCAAGGGCTTCGGCGCTAAACTCTAAACCCTTGGTTTAAGATCGCTACCGCTTCCCTCCGCTCGCATTACCGAGGTCAGGTTCCTAGGGTTGGCTTCAAAATGCCTCTCAGCCCTGAGCACCCCTAGCGGTGGTTTTATTTAGTTGTTACAGTTTGAATATAGCACAGGCGAGGCTAAAATGCAAAAATCGCCACACTTCCCCGCTTTTTTATATCTATTCCCGCCCGCTTACCCATCATTTATGATAATCAATGCCATAAATCAGGGCATGCGGAACGTAGTTATAGCTTAGAAAGGGAAGTAGGATAGGGAAGTGGGATAGTATTTCCTATAGGCTAAGTTTCACTCTTTCCCGCTTCTTCTATCCAAGAAATCATTATACCAAGTTCGATTAAAAGGCATATTCCCAGACCTGATACAGGGTCTGATACGATACCTATTATAATACCTATTATAATTCCGAAAAGAATGGGGACAATAGGGACCATGTTACTTCCTGATAACTCAACTTCTTTTAAATGTACTTTATTGCGATAAGCATAATTTGTCAATACCCCCCCCGTTTTACCAAGTGTTTTTCTTCCCATACCCTCCCGCCCAAAAAGGTTTTTTACCCCAAAAAATCTTTGATTTTTAGGGGACCCCGGTTTCACATCTTTATATCTCTTTGGCCCCGCACCCTGCTAGGTTATTTTATGCTTTTTGATTACCTCGTGGTCTAGCTCGAGCCCTATCCCCGGTTTGTCGGATATCTCGAAATAGCCGTCTATTACCCGGGGCGGTTCTTTGTAGATTATGTCCCACCACGGCATATATTCAACTATAAGTCCGTTGGGAATACCCGCAATCATATGTACGGAAATATCATGGAGACAGTGACTGACTACAGGTAGGTTATACGCTTCAATCAGAGCGGCGATTTTCATCCACTCGGTTATACCGCCAGCGCGTAACACATCAACGATAACTATATCTACTGCCTTGTCTTCGATGATACGGCGGAAACCGTACTTGGTTGAAAAAGTCTCGCCGGCGGCGACCGGTACATCCACAGCAGCGGCTATCTGGGCAAGCGCAGTTGTGTCCTCCAGGCAGATATCACCATTATGCAGTCCCACCGGGTCTTCCAGCCAGTAAGGGTTAAAGGGCTCGAGTGCCCGTGCCATTCTGATGGCCTCCGGTACTGTCCATGACCAGTGGCCCTCAACCATTATGCTGACGTCATTACCAACCGCTTCGCGAATGGCCTTGAATCTTTCCACATTTTCTTTATGTGTTTTGCCTCCCATCTTCATTTTCATGGCGCGGT
>DAOUDZ010000133.1:0-16520 GCA_034430575.1 Dehalococcoidales bacterium | reverse complement strand
TTTCGTCATGAGCGTAATATTTAACGACTCTCCTGATGGTCTTCTTATAAAGCCGGTGATGTTTGGGCGTATCCACGGCGACGACCACGGTCTTGTCCATTTTATCGCTTACAACCTTACCGAACCTGGTCTTGCGCTTTTCTTCCATGATATCCTACCTTATGCCCAGTTCTTTCTCTGTGAGCAGGGTCTTCAGCCGGGCAATCTTCCTCTTAACCCTCCGTACTTCGCGGTGATTGACCAGCTGCTTGGTGGCCAGGCGAAAACGCAGGTTGAAAAGCTCCTGGTGGGTTTCCTCCAGTTGCTTCTTTAAATCGTCGGTGCCGAGTGCTCTAAATTCCTCTAGTTTCAATGCGACTACTCCCTACTTTGCCGATTCACCAACCGTGGTGGCGCTTTCTCTTAAAATAAACCTGGTCTTCAGCGGCAGTTTATGTGCCGCCAGGCGTATCGCCTCCTGGGCTACCTTTTCACCGACTCCCGCCATTTCAAAGATTATTTTGCCGGCTCTAACCACGGCTACCCAGTGGTCCGGGGCGCCTTTGCCGCTGCCCATGCGGGTCTCTGCCGCCTTTTTGCTGACCGGTTTGTCCGGGAATATGCGTATCCAGACCTTACCGCCACGGCGGATATGACGCGTAATGGCACGCCGGGCCGCCTCAATCTGGGCGCTGGTTAACCAGGCCGATTCCAGTGCCTGGAGACCGAAATCGCCGAAGCCGATAACATTGCCCGAATAGGCTTTGCCACGGCGGCGTCCCCTTTGCACCTTTCGATATTTTACACGCTTAGGCTGCTGCATCCTTGTCCTCTTCCTTCTCTGGCGTTACATCCGGTTCCGGTGCGGCGGCTTTTGCCTTAGTTGTCTTCTTTGTCTTGGGCTTGGCCGGTTTTTCTTCTGCCGGTGCTTTCTTCCCGGTTGCTTTGGTTGCGGCTGCTCTGGTTGTTTTCTTTGCTTTCGGTTTCTCGGCCGGTGTTACTTCGGCTGCCGCCTTAGCCGGCTTTTCTTCAGCTTTCTCGGCCGGTGTTACTTCGGCTGCCGCCTTAGCCGGCTTTTCTTCAGCTTTCTCGGTCGGTGTTACTTCGGCTGCCGCCCCGGCGGGAGTCTCTTCGGTGACTGCCTCCTCCGGTTTTTCTTCGACCTCCACTACCTTGAGTTCGGGCAGTATCTGCCCTTTGTATATCCATACCTTGACGCCGATGCGGCCCAGGTTAGTATGCGCCTCGGTGAAACCGTAATCGATATCTGCCCGCAGCGTATGCAGGGGAACCTGCCCCTGGTGTGAAGTCTGGCGGCGGGCAATCTCGGCGTTACCCAGTCGGCCGGCGCAGCTAACCTTTATGCCTTTGGCTCCCGCCTGCGTGGTGCGAAAGATAGCCTGCTTCATGGCGCGCCGGTAGGCTACGCGGCGTTCAATCTGCTCGGCTATCGACTTTGCCACCAGGTAAGCGTCCAGTTCCGGCTGACGTACCTCCTGGATATTCAACCTTATTCTTTTCCCGATAAGTTTTTCGAGGTGTTGCCTCATTTCATCGACCCGCTGTCCGCCCCTTCCGATAACGATGCCGGGTCGGGCGGTATACAGGGTAATGGTTACATCTTTAGCCTGTCGGTCGATTTCAATCAGGGAGATGGCGGCTTCCGGGTATTTGGACTTAATTTCTTCCCGGAGCTTGTTATCTTCCTGGACGAACTCGGCGTAGTGCGTGTCGCTATACCACTTGGACTGCCAGTCTTTGATGACCCCAAGTCTGAAACCTACCGGGTGAACTTTATGACCCAATTAACCCTCCTGTTCAGCAACTATTACTGTAATATGGCTGGAATGCTTCCGGATAGGGCTTACCCGCCCCCTCGACCGCGGCCGCCACCGGCGCAGGCTGCGCGCTTCATCGACATAAATGCTGACAACTTTTAAATCGGCGGGGTCTATCTGGAAATTATTTTCCGCGTTGGCCACGGCTGACTGTACCACTTTAGCGACGACCCCGGCTTTGGGCGTCGGCGTAAAGCGAAGCAGCGTCAGCGCTTCGTCTACCTTTTTGCCACGCACCATATCCACCAGTGGACGTACCTTGGCGGCTGGTATTCCCGTGTTTTTAGCTACGGCTTTAACTTCCACTTTTTCTTACACCTGTTTCAGGCGATTCCCCGCCCTTTATCTCTTTCTTACCTGGGTAACTTTTTCCGATCTAGCCACGTGCCCTCTGAAGGTGCGCGTGTTGGCGAACTCACCCAGTTTATGACCGACCATATTTTCGTTAATATAAATGGGTACGTGCCTCCGGCCATCATGGACGCCGATGGTAAATCCCACCATCTGCGGTAGAATAGTCGATGACCGCGCCCAGGTTTTTATCACCGTTTTTTTGCCCGAGCGAATCGCGGTATCTATTTTCTTTTCCAGTTTTTCGTCAACTGCCGGCCCTTTTTTCGTTGACCTTGACATAGTACCTCTCTAACCGCCTATTTTATTCTGCGTTTGACAATCATCCGGTCGGAAGCCTTCGGCTTGCGTGTTTTATACCCCTGGGCCGGTTTGCCCCAGGGCGTCTTAGGCCCGGGCATGCCAATCGGTGAACGGCCTTCGCCGCCTCCGTGAGGATGGTCGCGCGGGCTCATAGCGGAGCCCCTCACCGTAGGCCGCCATCCCATATGCCTTTTGCGGCCTGCCTTGCCCAGGCTGATATTCTGATGTTCCGCGTTCCCTATCTGGCCGATGGTCGCCATACATTCGCTGGGGACGCGGCGCAGCTCGCCGGACGGGAGGCGAAGCAAAACGTATTTGCCTTCCTTGGCCATCAGCTGTGCCGATGCCCCGGCGCTGCGTACCATCTGTCCGCCTTTGCCGGGTACCATTTCTATATTGTGTATCTCCGTGCCCGATGGCATATTTTTCATGGGCAGGGTATTTCCCGGTTTAATTTCGGCTTTGTTGCCGGACATAATCATGTCGTCTACGTTCAACCCTACCGGGGCCAGTATGTAGCGTTTTTCCCCGTCGACGTAGTAAATAAGGGCGATACGCGCCGAGCGATTAGGGTCGTATTCGATGGCGGCTACGCGACCGGGAATATCAATCTTATTCCGCTTAAAGTCAATTATGCGCAGTCGGCGTTTTTCCCCGCCGCCCCGGTGACGCACGGTTATTTTACCGCGGAAATTCCGACCGGCCTGTTTTTTCTTGGGCAGAAGCAGTGATTTCTCCGGCTTGCTCTTGGTTATCTCGTCGAAGGTATAGCCGCTCATGCCCCGTCGGCCCGGTGAGGTAGGACGATATATCTTTAGTGCCACTAGGCTTCCCCCTTCATTCTATACACCTTCAAAAAATTCTATCTTGTCCCCCGGCTGGAGGGTGACGATTGCCTTTTTCCAGGGATTTGTCTGCACCTGCTGCCGTCCCACCCGGCGCGTCTTGCCCCTCATGGTGACGACGTTAACTCCGGTGACCTTTACGTTAAAAGCCTTTTCCACAGCCTCTTTTATCATGGGCTTGTTAGCCCCGGCGGCTATCTCGAAGGCGTATTTACTTAGCGCTTGGAGTTCGGTGCTTTTTTCGGTTATCAGCGGACGGCGCAGCACCTCGTACAGATGCATTATCTCCCCCTTGTATTAATCCGTTGCCCCATAATTTCTCCGCTACCCGTACCGCAGCCTCGGTCATCAGCAGCGTCTTATGGGAAAGAATATCTAATATATTAATTACACTGGCCGGCATTGTTTTAATTTCCGGTATATTGCGAGCCGATTTTATAACGTTCTCTTCCGGTTCCGGGGTGACGATGAGAGCGGAAGAGTCTATCCCGAGAGCCGCCAGAATTTCGGCCATTTTTTTGGTCCTGGGCTCGGTTAAATCAAATCCCTCCAGCACCTTCAACTCGCTGTCGCCGGCCTTGGCGGAAAGGACGCATTTAAGGGCCAGGCGGCGCATTTTCCGGGGTGTATCCTGGCGGAAGTCCCTGGGGTGGGGCCCGAAGGTAATACCGCCGCCGCGGTGCAAGGGGTTTTTCTTGCTGCCGGTGCGGGCGTAGCCCGTGCCCTTCTGGCGATGAAGCTTGCGGGAGCTGCCGTGAACATCAGCCCTGGTCTTGGTTGAAGATGTTCCCTGCCGGGCGTTGGCCTGCAGTCCCACCATCACCTGGTGGACTACGGCTTCGTTAAACGGCACGGCGAAGACCGCATCGCTCACTTCAATCTGCCGGACTTCCTCTCCGGAAAGGTTATAAACCGGGACCTTCACGTTATTTCTTCCCTCTCTTGGACTTTCTTATCAGTAAAAGACTGTTGGTGCCTCCGGGCACGGCTCCCTTGACCAACAGCAGGTTGCGGGCCGGGTCTGCCTGAATTACCTCCAGGTTGATGGCAGTTACCCGCCGGTTTCCCATGTGCCCCGACATGCGCATGCCCTTGTAAACCCGACCGGGCGTGGTTCCGGAGCCGATTGAGCCGGGGGCGCGGTGGCGGTCCGACTGGCCGTGCGTCTTGGGGCCGCCTTTGAAGTGGTGGCGTTTTACCGTGCCGGCGAACCCCTTGCCCTTGGATGTTCCGGTGATATCAACCGCATCTCCCGCTTTAAACAGGCTGACGCCGACCTTCTGGCCGGCCTCGAACGCCTGGCTCTCGTCAAGAGTAAATTCACGTAAATATTTAAATTTCGTCGTTTCTTTCTCCTTGCCTTTACCGCGCTTGGCGGTCTTCGCCTTTTTTGCTTCTACGAAACCGAGCTTGGCAGCGCTGTACCCCTCTTTTTCCACGGTTTTTACCTGCATAACCGTGCAGGGGCCGGCCTCGATGGCGGTTATCGCCTCGGCCCTGCCGCCTTCAACAAAAACCTGGGTCATGCCCAGCTTCTTTCCTATAATTCCTTCAGTCATAACTTCACCAAATCAAGGGGTCTTAAAGCTTAATATCTATTTCCACTCCCGAAGGAAGGTTCAGCTTGGTCAGGGCATCAATCGTCTTGGAGGTCGTCTCGATGATGTCGATAAGACGCTTGTGCGTGCGAATCTCAAACTGCTCCTGCGAGTCTTTATCGATAAAAGGAGAGCGGATAACGCTGAATTTCTGGATGCGCGTGGGCAAAGGTACCGGCCCGACGGCAACGGCGCCGGTGCTTTCTACCGCCTCCAGAATCTGACGAGCTGACTGGTCTACCACTTTGTGGTCGAACCCCTTTAGTTTAATGCGTATTTTCTGCTTAGCCATATTTCCTGCCTAAAGCTTTTTCAATAATTTCGTCTTTAATTTCTGAAGGTACCTGTTCGTAGCTGTGAAATTCCAGGGAGTGAGTCGCCCTGCCCTGGGTCAGCGACCGCAGCCTGGTGGCATACCCGAACGACTCGGCCATGGGTATGAGGCAATAGATGACGTACATCTCGCCCTGCGTATCGACCTTGCTGATATGACCCCTCTTGGCGTTGAGGTCGCCGATGATATCACCGAGGAACTGCTCCGGCGCCACTACTTCCAGGCCCATAATGGGCTCCAGAAGGACCGGGCCGGCTTTCCTGACCCCGTCCCGCAGCGCTATTGAGCCTGCCATTTTAAAGGCCAGCTCGGAGGAGTCTACCTCATGGTAGCTGCCGTCGTAGAGGGTGGCCTTGATATCAACTACCGGGTAGCTGGCGAGAACGCCGGTTTCCATGGCTTCTTTTATGCCTACCTCGACCGGCGGGATATATTGCCTGGGTATGGTGCCGCCTTTTATGGCAACGACGAATTCGAAGCCCTTGCCTCGTTCCAGCGGCTCAAGCTCGATATTAATCTGTCCGTACTGGCCGCGCCCGCCGCTCTGGCGGATGAACTTGCCTTCCACTTTTACCGGCGCGGTGATCGTCTCTTTATAGGCGACGCGCGGTCTGCCTACTTTAACGCCCACCCTGAATTCGCTGATGAGCCGGCTGACGATTACCTCAAGGTGAAGCTCACCCATGCCCGAGACTATGGTCTGCCCGGTTTCCTCGTTATAAGTTACTTTGAAGGTGGGGTCTTCTTCGGTCAGTTTCTGCAGGGCTTCGCCCAGTTTTTCCTGGTCGGCTTTGGTCTTGGGTTCAATGGCGATGGATATTACCGGCTCCGGGAAGCTTATCGATTCCAGCAGTATCGACTTGGAGGAGTCGCAGAGGGTATCGCTGGTGAACGTGTTTTTCAGTCCCAGCGTGGCGACAATCGCCCCCGCATCCGCTATGCCGACATCCTCCCGGTGGTTGGCATGCATTAATAAAAGACGGCCGATGCGTTCTGACCGTCCCCTGGTGGGGTTGTATACCTGGGCTCCCACCTTGACTTTGCCCGAGTAGACTCTAAAATAGACCAGCCTGCCTACAAACGGGTCGGTGACGACTTTAAAAGCCAGCGCGGAGAAAGGAGCGTCATCGCTGGCTTCACGGCTGGTCTTCTCACCCTTTTTAGTATCCGTACCTTCTACCGGCGGTACTTCCAGGGGGGAGGGGAGATAGTCAACGATGGCGTCCATAAGGAACTGAATGCCCATATTCTTCAGGGCACTGCCGCAAATAACGGGCACCCCTTTATTATTAAGGGTAACCCGTCTTAGAGATTGCTTTATTTCATCGGGCTCAACTTCATGGCCCTCGATGTAGGATATCATCATCATATCGTCGTGTTCGGCGAGTTTGGCCAGTAAATTCTGTCTTAATTCGGCAACCCTGTCTTTCTCGGAGTCCGGCAGGGGAATTTCCTCCGGGCCTCTTTCGGGGTCGTTGTTAAAGCGCCAGGCCTTGTTTTCGACGAGGTCGATAACGTCCTGGAAAGTGTCCTCGGCGTTGAGGGGGAGCTGTATCGGCAGCGGCGCCGCCCCGAGCCGCGTTTCAATCATGGAGAGCGTTCGGTTGAAATCGGCGCCGATGCGGTCCATCTTGTTGATAAAGCAGATTCTGGGCACTTTATATCTATCGGCCTGCCGCCAGACCGTCTCCGACTGCGCTTCTACGCCGGCTACGGCGTCGAAAACGACGACGCCACCGTCAAGCACCCGGAGGCTGCGTTCTACCTCGGCGGTAAAGTCCACATGCCCCGGCGTGTCGATAATATTGATGCGGTGCTCGCGCCAGTAACAGGTGGTTGCCGCCGCCGTAATGGTGATGCCGCGTTCCCTTTCCTGCTCCATCCAGTCCATAACGGCGGTGCCTTCGTGCACCTCGCCGATTTTATAGGTACGGCCGGTATAATAGAGTATCCTCTCGGTGACGGTTGTCTTACCGGCATCGATGTGAGCGATAACGCCAATATTCCGGATATCCTCTAGAGGGAAGCTCCTGGGCACTCTTTTTTCTCCCGCCGTTACCGGCTTGTTTAATTTAACACTGCTATTAATCAAAAATCCCCTTACCATCTATAGTGAGCAAAGGCACGGTTTGCCTCGGCCATTCTATGTGTATCCTCGCGTTTTTTAATTGTCACTCCCTGTCCCTGGAAGGCCTCCGAGAGCTCCTCGGCCAGTTTCTCCATCATCGCCTTGCCTTTTCGGGCGCGGGCGGAGCTTACCAGCCATGTCAGGGCGAGGAAAAGCCCGCGGTCCGGCTGGACTTCCACCGGCACCTGATAAGTGGCGCCGCCGACTCGCCTCGGCTTGACCTGGAGGAGAGGCGTGGCGTTCCTTACCGCCTGTTCCAGTGCCGCTACCGGGTCTTTCGAGACCGTCTGCCCCAGCTTTTCGAGGGCGCCGTAGACGATTTTCTCGGCTGTTCTCTTCTTTCCGCACTGCATGACTTTGACAATCAATCGAGATACGGTCGCGCTACGGTATTTCGCATCGGCATTGACTTCCCTTTTTTGCGCTCTAGCTCTTCTCGGCATTGGTATCCCCTCGGACTAAGTAATTTCGGTCTTTTTGCCTCTCTTGGCCCCGTATTTACTGCGGCCTTGCTTGCGGTCGCTGACGCCGGTGGTATCCAGCGCCCCGCGCACGATGTGATAACGTACACCGGGCAGGTCTTTGACGCGGCCGCCGCGAATCAGCACTACCGAGTGCTCCTGTAATTCATGCCCTTCACCGGGTATATAGGCAGTAACTTCCATGTGATTGGTCAGCCGGACCCTGGCTATTTTACGCAGGGCGGAATTGGGCTTCTTGGGCGTAGTCGTCTTGACCTGCACGCAGACGCCGCGTTTCTGCGGGCAGCTTTTCCCCAATTTTACCCTATTTTTCAGGGCGTTATAGGTAAAACCCAGCGCCGGCGTCTTGTCCTTCTTGGAGACCTTCTTTCGTCCTTTGCGAACCAGCTGATTTATTGTTGGCATTATATTCTTCCTATCCCCCTACAATTGCAATGGATGAGCCGTAGCCCATCCATTCCAGAATTCTAGCGATAGACCGAGGAATTACTGCTCGAACCACCCACTATTACTGAATTCTGAGCACTAAGTAATAAATTTAGCATAAAACGGTACTATATGTCAACATTTATAAAAAGGAATCCATGAATAAATCAGCTTGATTCTAAAGAAATGGTAAAAGTGCCTGTAAATACGTGCCGTTCTTTCACCGTCGTTATTGCATGACGGGGTAAGTAGAGGTAAAATGGCATAAATGAAGAAAGTAAAAGTGGAACTCGGCATCAATAGCTACGAAATACGCGTCGGGAGTGGATTGCTGGCGCGGATAGGGCTCTGGTTGAAAGAGCGGGGTTTCTCTGATAAGGCGGTAATTATCACCGATACTAACGTTGAAGGCCTTTATGCCGATGTGCTCGAGCGTGGGCTGGCTAATGCCGGATTCGATACGACTATAATCGAGGTGCCGCCCGGGGAGGAGCATAAATCCCTGGAGACCGCCGGCAGGCTCTATGGCGACCTTACCGACGCTTATACGGAAAGGAATACCCCCGTGCTGGCCCTGGGGGGTGGGGTAATCGGTGACCTGGCCGGTTTCGTGGCGGCGACCTATATGCGGGGGTTGCCGCTGATACAGGTGCCGACCACCCTGCTGGCACAGGTAGATAGCAGTATCGGCGGCAAGACGGCCGTAGATTACAACAAGTTGAAGAATATCATCGGCGTATTCTATCAGCCGAGGATGGTGGTGGCTGATATAGATACGCTGAAGACCCTGCCGCAAATGGAACTTGTCAATGGGCTGGCCGAGGTCATTAAGAGCGCCGCTATCAGAAACAGGAACCTTTTTAACTTCCTTGATATAAATGTGAATAAAGCCCTGGAGTATCATCCGGCGGTGCTGGAGACAATCGTCCTGGAAACGTCCATGATTAAAACCGAAATAGTAGAGAAAGACGAAAAAGAGGAAGACTTGAGGGGTATTCTGAACTACGGCCATACCATCGGTCACGCTATAGAAGCCGCCTCTAATTACGAGCTTAAACACGGACAGGCGGTGGCTATAGGGATGGTGGCGGCGGCTAAAATATCAAGTCGGATGGAAATACTCGACGAAGTAGATGTCGTCAAGCTGGAGAACATTATAGAGAAAGCCGGACTGCCTGGGGAAATGCCGGATATTGATAAAGACGCGGTATTGCAGGCCATACAGCATGATAAGAAAGTATCGCAGAACAGGGTAAGGTTTGTTCTGCTAAAAACAATCGGTAATGCCTTTATCAGCGACGAGGTGGACCCTTCTTTGGTGGAGGAGGTGCTGATTGGCTGGGGATAAACCTTTAATGTGTGCTTCCATCGTCAACGACGATATTGAATCTATAAAAAAGGTCGAGCCGCTGGTCGACCTTTACGAACTACGTATTGACCTTATCGGCGGCGGCTGGCAGGGGATTACCGAACATTTAGACAAGCCGTGGATAGCCTGCAATCGCGGAGCGGAAGAGGGTGGTTCCTGGAAGGACGGAGAGTCGGAAAGAATAGAGACGCTTCTCAACGCCGTAGAGCTGGGAGCCGGCATAGTCGATATTGAACTCAGTACGCCGGGGATTGAAAAGGTGGTGCAGGATATCAGGGAAAGGGCCGGGTGTTTGATTTCCTATCATAATTTAAGAGAAACGCCGTCTCTGGAGGAAATGGGTGGAATCGTTAAAAAGCAGCTGGCTGCCGGCGCCGATATCTGTAAGGTGGTTACTACCGCCCGTAACCTGGCGGATAATATAGCCGTGTTACAGCTTATAAAGGACTTTCCGGAAGTAAAAATGGTCTCTTTCGCTATGGGCGCGGCGGGGCAAATATCACGGGTTCTCTCACCGTTGTCAGGTGGTTATTTCACCTACGCCTCGATTCAAGAAGGCAGCGAGTCCGCTGACGGGCAGATAACGGCGGAAAATTTAAAAAAATTTTACAGGATATTTGGAGATGTCTGACAAAGAGATATCCGGTAAAACCAGAATATGCGTATTAATCGGCGACCCCGTCGAACATACCATGTCGCCGGTAATGCACAACGCCGCTTACAAAAAGCTGGGGCTGGACTATATCTATATTCCCTTCCGGGTGGCCCCGGAGCAGCTGGCCCCGGCCGTCGACGGCCTGCGGGCCCTGAACGTAAGCGGATTTAATGTCACCATACCCCACAAAGTTTCGATTATCCCTATGCTGGACGGCCTCGACCCCCTGGCCGAGAAAATCGGGGCGGTAAACACCGTGGTGAATAACGAAGGCGAATTGAGGGGTTACAACACCGATGCCGAAGGCTTTCTACTGGCTCTGCTGGAGAAGGGGGTTGAGCTGGGGGGCAAAAATATCGTTGTTCTGGGGGCCGGCGGCGCCGCGAGGGCGGTTACTTATAAGCTCGCGGAAAGAGAGACTAGCCTGACTATCCTTAACCGACGACTGGAGCTTGACTGGGCGGAGGATATCGCCGAGCTTATTAAAGAAGACTTCGGAAAAGCGGTAAGGGTGCTGGAACTCTGTGAAGATAACCTGGCCGAAACGCTGGAAAGGGCGGATATTCTGGTCAACGCTACCAGCGTGGGCATGAGCCCCGCCGGCAACGAGAGCCCTGTTCCCGCCCGTCTACTCAAAGATAGCCTGGTTGTATTCGATGTCGTCTATAATCCCGTCGTCACGAGATTGCTCGGCGAAGCTAAAACGGCCGGCGCTCAAACGATAAGCGGAGTAGATATGCTCGCCTGCCAGGGCGCCCTGGCTTTCGAGAAGTGGACGGGGCGGGAAGCGCCGCTCGATTTGATGCGGAAAGAAGCCGTAAAAATGCTGGAGAGCCATGAAGACTAGTATCGCCCTGATAGGTTTTATGGGAACGGGGAAAACGGTAGCGGGTAAACTGCTGGCCGTAAAACTGGGTAAAAAATTTATTGAGACGGATAACGTAATCGAGAAGAAAGCCGGTAAGTCCATCCCCGAGATATTCCGGGAGGACGGTGAAATCAGCTTCCGGGAGCTTGAAATAGAGGCGATAAAAGAAGCAGCGAACGTAAAGAATGCAGTAATCGCTTGCGGTGGCGGTATGGTTCTTAATAAAATAAACATTGACCGTCTAAATAAAGAAAGTATCATCGTCTGCCTGACGGCGTCGCCGCAGGTAATTATGGAGCGTACGTCGGGAGATGCGGATGGAAGACCGCTGCTCGCCGTGTCCGACAGGGCACAGCAGATAAAAGAGTTGATGAAATTCCGCAAGCCCTATTATGAGCGGTCGGCTGATATTACGATAAATTCTTCCGGAATGAGCGTCGATTCGGTAGTCGAGAGAATCATAGGGAAAGTAAAAGATAATGAAAGTAATAGTTAAGAAAAGCGAAGTAAAAGGGAAGGTAGGAGTTCCTTCTTCCAAGAGCATGACAATCCGGGCGCTGATGTGCGCCGCCTTGAGCCGGGGGAACAGCGAGATAGTCAATCCCCTGGTAAGCGAAGATACCGCCGCCGCCGCCGATGTCCTGGGTAAAATCGGCGTGAGTATCGATAAGGATAAAGACGTGTGGAGGGTGACCGGGGGGACTATCCGGGTGCCGACCAAGGAGTTATATTGCGGCGAATCGGCGACGACGCTAAGGTTTATGACCGCTATATGTTCGCTTATACCCGGCGAACACACGCTCCTCGGCGGCCCCTCGCTTTCTAAAAGGCCGGTTAAGTCTCTTATCGAGGCATTGAAAAAACTGGGGGTAAAAGGCTCTATGGAAGGCAAAACTACACCGCCGGTGACGATTAAGGGCGGGAACATGAACGGAGGTCTGACGGAACTGCCCGGCAATATAAGCTCGCAGTTCGTCTCGGCCCTGCTCCTCATCGCCCCCTTCGCCAAGAAGGAAACGAAAATCGGGCTTACCACGCCGCTGACATCAAAGCCTTATGTTCTTATGACGCTCTGGTGTCTTAAAAAGTTCGGGATAAACGTGCGTACCGAGTTCGATAAATTCACCGTACGCCGGCAGGCGTATAAACCGACACGACTGGAAATAGAGGGCGACTGGTCATCGGCTTCTTATTTACTGGCGCTGGGGGCTGTTTCCGGGGGGATAACGGTAGATAATGTGAGTACGTCCAGTCTTCAGGGTGACCGAATGATACTGGACTACCTGCGCAGCATGGGGGCTAAGGTAAGCGTATCCGGTAAATCCGTTACGGTGACCGGAGGCGACCTGAAGGCGATAAATGCCGACCTTTCCGACTGTATCGACCTTTTGCCGACCATGGCAGTTCTGGTCGCTCTGGCCGAAGGTACCAGCGTGTTTATCGGTATCGAACGGGCTCGTATTAAGGAGTCGAACCGGGTGGCTGCCGTGAAAGAAGGCTTGGAAAAGATGGGCGTTACCGTGACCGAAGGTCAGGACAGCCTTACAATCGTCGGCTTAAAGACCAAGCAACCAAAAGAAGATGACGAGGAAGAGGACGAAGCCGGTGATAAGGCCGAAGAAGAGAAAGAGCCCGCAATCATTGATAGTCGCGGCGACCACCGCATCGCCATGGCTTTCAGCATCGCTGGCGCTGCCGTCGGCGGCATTATCATCAAAGGGGCGGAATGTGTCGCCAAAACGTTCCCGGATTTCTGGGATGTGCTGAAAAGCGTAGGAGTGGAGGTGGAGACAGATGCAAAATAGTATCGGCAGGTTATTTACCGTAACCAGTTTCGGAGAGAGCCACGGAAAATGCGTTGGCGTAATTATTGACGGATGCCCCGCCGGTCTGCCACTTGCTATAGCCGATATCCAGCAGGAGGTGGACAGTCGTCGTGCCGGCGGGAGCGTAGCGTCAACCCCGAGGCAGGAGAAGGACAGGGTCGAAATTCTGGCCGGTGTCAGCGACGGTTACACTACCGGTGCGCCCGTTTGCCTGATGATAATTAATGAGGATATTAACGATACCGATTACGAGGACATCAGGTTCAAGTTGCGACCGGGGCATGCCGATTACACTGCCTATACCAAATACAGCGGTTTCAACGACTGGCGCGGCGGGGGCCGGTTTTCCGGCAGGATTACCGCCACCTTCGTCATGGCTGGCGCCGTTGCCGGAAAGCTCCTCGACCTTATTGGCATTGAAATCGTCGCGCATACGGTGGAAATCGGCGGCATCGCCGCCGGGCCTGTGGAATATGATGAGATAAAGAATAAAGCCGGGGCCGACCCGCTTTATTGCGCCGACCCCGCCGCCTCGAAGAAAATGACCGGGCTTATAGAAAGGACGAAGCAGGCGGGCGACAGCCTCGGGGGTATTATCGAAGGCATCGCCCTCAATGTGCCGGTCGGCCTGGGCGAGCCGGTCTTCGATAACCTTGATGGAGATTTGGCCAAAGCCCTGCTTGCCATACCGGCGGTAAAGGGAGTGGAGTTCGGCGCCGGTTTCTCGGCAGCCCGCAAAAAAGGTTCGGAAAATAATGACCCGTTTGTCATTCAAAGCGGTAAAATAGTCACGGCGACCAATAATGCCGGCGGGATTCTCGGCGGCATCAGCAACGGCATGCCGGTGGTGGTCAGGGTGGCCGTCAAGCCGACCTCCTCCATCGCCCGGGAACAGGAAACAGTTGACATACAAAAAATGGAGAGCGCCAACATTGATATCGAAGGCAGGCACGATGCCTGCATCGTCCCCAGGGCGGTGCCGGTGGTTGAAGCCATGATGGCGGTAACCCTCTGCGATTTCGCCGTGAGGGCGGGTCTGATTCCGAGGGTAATAAAATGAGCCTTGACGATTTAAGAAAAAAGATTGATGAACTGGACTCCAAACTGGTCGAGCTTATCGGCGAGAGGATAAAAATAGCCGAAGAAATAGGCCAGGGTAAGAAAGAGGAGAGCCGGCTCATCGAGGACCGGGAAAGGGAGCTTAAAGTCCTGCGTAACGTACGCAGCCTGGCGCGTGATGAAAACATAAGCCCCAGCGATATGGAAAGCATCTACCGGAATATTATCGATGCCTGCCGTAAAATCCAGGGCGTGGCCGTGGCTTACCAGGGTGAGCCGGGCGCTTACACGGAGGAGGCCGCCTTTCGCTTCTTCGGTAAATCGACCAAAGGCGTCCCTTACGAAAGCCTCGACGAAGTTTTTGAGGCGGTGGAAGTCGGCGAGGTGCCTTTCGCCATGGTTCCCGTCGAGAACTCTCTGGAGGGGAGCATCACCAAAGCGTACGACCTCCTGCCGGACTCGCCCCTCATGGTCTGCGGCGAGACGGAGCTTCGCATCAGCCACTGTTTAATCGCCGTCGAGGGAGCCACCTTGGACACTGTAAAAACGGTCTATTCGCACCCGCAGGCCCTCGGCCAGTGCCGCAGTTTCCTGAATCATCTAAACTGTGAGCTTATACCCGCCTCGGATACGGCGGGCAGCGTCAAGATGATAAAGGAGCAGGGTCATCTGGATGGTGCTGCTATCGCCAGCGCCAAGGCTGCCGAACTCTACGGTATGGAGATAATCGCCCGGGAAATAGAGGACAACCCGCACAATTTCACCAGGTTCTTTATCCTGTCTAAAGAGGACTCGCCGCCCACGGGCAACGACAAGACGTCCATCGTCTTTTCTCTCAAGCATAAGCCGGGGGCGCTGTACGACTGCCTCCGGGAGTTCGCCTCCCGGGAGGTGAACCTGACCAAGCTGGAGTCGCGCCCCACCCGCCACCAGCCCTGGGAATACAACTTCTACATGGACTTCTCCGGCCACCGCGAGGAAAAGGGAATCGGCGAGGCCTTAAAATCACTGGAAGAGCACGCGGTATACGTGAAAATCCTGGGGTCTTACCCCAGCGCCAGGTAGCGGTAGCAGTATAGCTGTTTCACTTCATACAATTTGAAGATAAAGTATATGCTGGCTTTCCGCATGTAACCTTTTTCTAATTATTCACCACTATATAGTATAGGGCTTGATAACGGGTGCGTCTGTGGAAGAGAGAACAGATATCCAACTGGTTGAGCTAGCGCGTCAGGGCGACAAGGACGCCTTCGGTCTACTCGCGCAGCGATATCAGATGCTTGCCCGGCGGTTCGCGATGCGATTAATCGCGGATGAGGACAGCGCACGTGAGTTAGCGCAAGAGGCAATGCTCCAGGCCTATCTCTCACTTGATCGTCTGCGCGACCCGGCGCGGTTTAAGAGTTGGCTTTGCGGCATCGTGTTGAATGTCTGCAGAAGCCATCTTCGAGATAGGGAAATCACCTTTTTCTCTTTAGAGGCGATAATGGGCGGCCTGCAATTTTACGCCGTACCCCTTTTCAGCGTGCCTGTCACTCCTGAGAAGATTGCCGAGGAGCGCGAGTTGCATCGAATCGTGCTGGATGCCATCAATACACTCGCATCCAGAGATAGGGACGCCACACTCCTGTTCTATTACGCTCAACTGAGCCTGCAAGAAATTGCTGCGCTCCTGGATATTTCGGTGGGCGCCGTCAAGGTACGCCTCCACCGTGCCCGCCAGCGGCTGAAGACCAAGTTGCTGGCACAGCATCCGGAAATTATCCCGCCCGAAAAAAGGAGGAAGAGAATGATAAAGGTTACTATTGCCGACGTAGTCAAACAGGAACGAAAGGATGAGGAAGGTCACACTTACGCACCGTATGTGATTGTGCTTCGGGACGAAGCCGGTAAACGCGCCCTGCCGATCTGGGTTGGTTACCAGGAAGGTGCTTCTATCGCCATGGGATTAAATGAATTTTCAACGCAGCGACCGTTGACAATTAACTTTTTGGTCAGTCTTCTTCAGGGCGTCGATGCCGAGGTAGAACAAGTGCGGATAGAAACACTGAAAGAAAATATCTTCTACGCCATCGTCAAGATGCGCTGCGGGAAAAAGGTGAGAGAGGTGGATGCCCGCCCCAGCGACGCAATCGCCCTCGCGGTGTTTACCGGCAGTCCGATATTCGTTGCCGAGGACGTACTCGAACGTGGTGGGGCGGATATCCCGCAGTCAGCCAAGGCATCACCGGCACGCAGTGGCGTAGAGAGTATCATTAAAGAAATCGAAGAAATACAGAAACAGATGCAGGCACAGCTTAGCCAAACAATATCCCCTGAGGAATTTGCTAGGAGTCTGTCCGAGTAATAGCTTCAGTCAGGCATAACGGGTTATAATTGGGGCGAGTCTATGTAAGGGAGACGCCTATGAGCAAGACCTTTCGCCCCTATGAACCCTACCAGGATTTCCTCATGCCAGC
>DAOUDZ010000132.1:0-16215 GCA_034430575.1 Dehalococcoidales bacterium | reverse complement strand
TTCTGCTTGCCGTCTACCCATAGTTCGACTTCACCACCGAGGTCGTAAATGTCGTCCGGGTTGGTGCCGATATAGGCGATGGCTTCGTCATAGTCGTGCACGTGCTCTTTAGCGACGCCCTCTTCGCCTTTGGACTCGGGCCACTTGCCGGGCCAGTACCAGGACGTATCCATGTAGAAGGCCCCTTCGCGGACCTCGCTGTCCATTTTAATCAGGAGCGAGCCTTCGTTTTCGGTCAATACCGGAGTCCAGTCAGCCGGGACGATATTCTTTTTCAAGTCCGTTACAAAGTACTTTTTATCCCAGTGAACCATTATTTTCTAATCTCCTTTCCTTTTTTCATGACCGCCGGGGTCGGCCTCGGCCAGGGTGCCGGCGCCGACCATTATGGTTAACTCTATATGCGGTTTCTTAAAACCCTTCCAGGTCAGCGGCCCGTGTTTGACGCCCTTGGGCACGAAAACCGCCGAGCTCTTATTGATGGTGAGGGGCTGGCCATCCACCAGGAACTCTATTTCACCGCCCAGTTCCTCGCGATTATCCGGGTCAGTGCCGATGTGTATGACGATTTCATCATAATCGTGGACGTGCTCGTAAATGTGGGTGGCGGGGTCCGGCATGCCGGTCACCCAGCCCGCTTCCACGTACATGTCAGCCCCGGGAACCAGATTATTGCTCATTAAGGTCATGGCGGGGTGACGGCCTTTAACTTCTTCGGTCGGCGTTACCTCGTAAGCGGGTTTCTCTACAAAATACTTTTCAGCGTTGATTTTGGGCATTTTCTTTTATTCTCCTCCGTAAAAAATTAGTATCCGGATTCATCTATCAATCGTTTTATAATACCTAATTGTCCGAACAATTTAAAGGTGTCCGCCACATCCCAGTGCTCGGCGATTTTTCCGTCCTGTACGCGGAAGATGTCCACGACATTGAAGTTCAGCCTGTTGCCCGTTGCCGGTTTGCCGAGCCACTCGCCGCCCGTATGCGTCCCCGTGGTGGTGCTGTACACCATTACTATATCACCTTCGGCGACGGTTTTCCTGTGGGTATATTGAAAGTCGGGTATAGCCTTGAAAATTATCTCAAAGAAATCTATAAATCCCGCCTTCCCCTGGGATGCGTCGGGGTTATGCTGGATATAATCATCCCGCATATATGTATCAAGGCGACTAAGGTCATGATTTCTGAACACATCGTTACAGAAAGTATCGACGATTTCCTTATTGGACTTTGCGTTATCCATCATTATTCGTTCCCCCGATTCTCTAATAAGAATATAGCGGTTATCCCGCGGTCATGCCACCGTCGACCGGCATGGCGTGGCCGGTAACGAATGAAGCTTCGTCGGAACAAAGCCAGATAACGGCCTCTGCCATATCCTCCGGCTTCGCCACCCGCTTCATCGGCACCACATCGAGCATATGCTCTTTCTCCTCGGGATGGGTGCCGGTAAGGTATTCGTATAAAAGCGTACGTTCAGTGGGTCCCGGCAATATTACATTGGCCCGGATGCCGGAAGTGGCGCACTCCAGGGCGGCCGTCCTGGTAAGCGCTATCAGGCCGCTTTTACTGGCGCTATAGGCGCAGAAGCCCGGCACGGGTTTCAATGCCCCCACCGATGATGTATTGACGATGGCCCCGTACTTCTGCTTTAGCATCTGCTTTATTTCGTACTTCATGCAGAGAAAAACGCCTTTCAGGTTGATGTCTATGGTGCGGTCCCAGATTTCCTCCGGGCAATCGGCGATGTTGACCACGGGCACGCGCTTGCCGTCCGGGCCGATACCGGCGTTGTTAAAAGCGTAGTCCAGTCGTCCGTACGTCTCAATGCACTTATCGACCATTGACTCCACCTCCGCCGCCCGGGACACATCGCATTTGACGAAAATCGCTTCGCCGCCCGCTTCTTTAATGAGACGCACCGTATCTTCACCGCCATCGATATTCTTATCGGTGGATACGACGACCTTCGCCCCTTCGCGGGCGAAAATTTGAGCGGTGACTTTGCCGATTCCCGAAGCCCCTCCGGTGACCAGCGCCACTTTACCCTGGAATTTATTAGCCATTTATGCCTCCTCTAGCGCGATTATCATTTTATCCGTTGTTGCAGTATATTATGGTTTTTTGCATGTAGTGAAATAAGATTAGTATAATATGTTGAGGCATCCTGTCAATGTCATTATATATAATATAACATAACGCGTATTATAGTAACGACTGTATGGCGGGTGCCGGGGATGCAGGCCTTCAGGACTTCAGATATTTTATATTATCGCATAAATAAATTGGGAGGTATACAGTGTTACTCGAAAACAGGGTGGCCATTGTTACCGGTGGTGCTAAAGGAATGGGGAGGGGTATCGCCCTCAAGTTTGCCCGGGAGGGCTGCGATGTTGTTGTCAATGCTTTGCATATAGATGGCGCTGAAAAAGCGGCGGAAGAAATCAGGGCCCTGGGGCGCAAGTCGCTGGCGATAAAGGCCGATATATCGAACAGCGCCGAGGTGCAGAAAATGGTGGACGAGACTATCAAACAGTTCGGCAAGATAGATATTCTGGTCAATAATGCCGGGGGGGTCATGGGCGTACAGGGTGGAGATACCGATACCGCCACCGAAGAGGACTGGGATAAAATATTGAATGTGAACCTGAAAGGAGCGTTTCTGGTCTGTATGGCGGTTTTACCCCATATGAAAAAGAAGAAATACGGCAAGATAATCAACCTTTCTTCGATGGGCGCCGTAGACCCGGCCGTTTCCGTGCTGCATTATCATTGCGCCAAAGCCGGGATTCTGGGTTTAACCTTGAACCTCGCCTTCGAACTGGCTCCCCGGAATATCTACGTAAATGCCATCGTTCCGGGACCCATTGAAACGCCGTTCTGGGACTCTTTGCAGCCGCCGGGGCCGGAAAGGGACGCCTTGTTTGCGGCTATTGCCGAAAAGGAAGTGCCCCTGGGGAGAATAGGCACTCCGGAAGATATTGCCGGACCTGCCCTGTTCCTGGCATCGGGGCTTTCCGACTATGTTACCGGCCAGATTATTTATGTCGCCGGAGGACAGCCGCTCTCGGCGCATGAGGCCACTTTCTTATCATCGGGAGGAAGGCCGGGCGGTTAAGCTGAAGAAGCGGTAGCGACTTATCACGGACGACCTGCCGCGAACAATGCTGTTAAATGATTGTCTAGAACAACGGAGGAATCAATGGAGAAGCTAAGAGTCCGGAACAAGAAGATAGACGATGAACTCCTGATGAAAAAGAGGCGGGAAGAACTGGATAAATGGCCGACCGGCAAAGAGGTTGATTTCGATGAGGCGGTGGCCTACCAGAAAAGTCTGCCCGATAGCAAAATCTGGTGGAAAGTAATGGTAAAGCTGCGTGAAGAGGGCAGGATGAGCGTCTTCCCCAGGGCCGGAACGCCGATACTTGAAGACATGATTGAGCTCTGCCGGGGCTTGAGGGACTCGGGAGTGGTTTTAATCCCGGTAACCACCGATAGCTATACGCGACTCGGCCAGTTTGATAAGGTGGAGGAGATTCTCAAGGAGTGCAACAGGACCGGCAAGGCGCTTCTGAACGGGTATCCCATCATTAATCAGGGTGTGAAAAAGACCCGGAAACTCATTGAAAGCATCGATGCCGCTTTCAGCCCCAGGGGGGCCGGCGGGGAAATTGCTATCGCTTCCGGCATGACGACGGCGGAGGCGGGAATGGGGTTTTTAAATTTCGGCAGCTATTCTAAAAATATGACGATACAGGAGCTTGTGGAAAGCAGCCAGAATGGTATGAGGGTTATCGGCTGGTACGCCGATAGGGGAGTAATTTTATGCAAGGACCTCCACGGATGGCTGCCCAGCGCCCCTTTCCCGTTGAGTGTTAACATAGTCTGTATGATTATCGAGGCGGTTACGGCGGCGGAGCAGGGGCAGAAGGCCTTATATCCGCTGGTGCACTGCATGGGGAATATGGTGCAGGATTTAGCCTGGATACGGCTGGCTCCGAGACTCATCAGAGAATACCTGGACAAGTTCGGCTATCAGGACACGATGATTATCGGCACCTGTCCCGCCCAGACTCCCCTCTTCCCGGTGGCGATGGATATGGGAGGGGCGTTTGCTTATCTTTGCTATGCGTCGATGGTCGGGGCGTTATCGAAAAGCAACGCGGTCGACTTGCGGAGTATTGACGAGGGTGCCGGCGTCCCCACGAAAGATGCCAATGCGGTGAGCTATCGGGCGGCCAAGTGGATTTTCGACGTGGTGCGGGAGCAGCAGATAGAAATCGATGTTAAGGGTATAGACACGGAAGAAAAGGTGACCGAAACCGAGGTAAGGGCGATACTCGATAGAATCCTTGACCTTGGCGACGGCGATATCGTCGACGGTACGGTAAAGGCCGTCGAATCCGGAGTCCTCGATTCGCCGTGGAGTCCTAACTTAAATGTCAAGGACCAGGTGATGGGGGTGAGAGACGCCAGGGGGGCCTGCCGTTACCTTGAGTTCGGCAATCTCCCTATACCCGACGAAATAAAGGAGTTCCACCGCGGGAAAGTGGCGGAGAGGGAGAAGCTGGAGGGGAGAAAGGCGGATTACCATTCTGCCGTCAAGGACCTGTGGGGCCTTAGTAAAGGGAAAATAGTGGGCATACCCCCTTATGACCGGTAGTTTCACCGAATAACCAGGTACAATAAGCCCGGAAGGAGAAGCGATGAAAAAAGTACCGACAATTATAACCGGAACAGTGGGAATGGACGCGCATGTTATCGGCACCAAAGTTATTTCTCGCGCGTTGAAGGATGCCGGGTTCAATGTAGTCGCACTGGGTATGCAGGTATCCCCGGAGGAGTTCATCAGTGTCGCCCAGGAAACGAATGCGGATGCTATCCTGATGACCTCGCTCTACGGCATGGCCGAGCTGGACCTTAGAGAATTTAATGAGAAACGCATGGAGGCGGGTCTGGGAGATATGCTCCTCTATATCGGCGGCAACCTGGTGATAGGCAGGTATGACCCCGGGGAGGTAGAGCCGAGGTTTAAGAAGCTGGGCTTCGACCGTGTTTACCCGCCCGAGACGGATATCGTCGAGGTAATTGAGAGCGACCTTAAAGAGGATTTAAAAGCAAGAGGCAAAATGTAGTCCGGGGATGACTGCCGTATTGATGACCGATGGATGATATTAGACTGCTGATTGATTTCGGGAGCACGTTTACCAAAGTCGTAGCGGTTGACCTCGATAAAGAGGAAGTGGTCGCGGCGGCCCGGGTCCCATCGACTGTTGAAAGTGATATTACGGTGGGACTGGGGGAGGCCTTAAGGAAGATCGAGGAAAGTGCCGGCCCGGGCGACCTCAAGGAGAACGAAGCCCTGGCCTGCAGCAGCGCCGCCGGCGGTCTGCGCATGGTCTGCGCTGGTTTCGTGCCGGAGCTTACCAGCAAGGCGGCCAATCTGGCCGCGCTGGGAGCCGGGGCCAAGGTAATCGGCTGCTATTCGTACAAGCTTACGCAGCCGGAGATACAGGAGATAGAGGCTGTTGCCCCGGATATCGTCCTGCTCTCCGGAGGAACGGACGGCGGAGACGAGGAGGTCATTGTTCATAACGCCGCGATGCTATCCCGCACCGGCCGCACCGTGACAAATATCATCATCGCCGGGAATAAGGCGGCATATGATGAAATAAGAGCTATCTTCAAGGATAACAGTAAAAATATGCTGTATACGAAGAATGTCATGCCGGAAATAGGCGTGCTGGATGTCGCTCCCTGCAACCGGGAAATCCGCGAGCTGTTCATGAGGAACATCATCGAGGCCAAGGGCATCGCGCGGGCCAAGGCCGTCATCAAAGACGTTATCATGCCGACACCAGCGGCGGTGCTGGAGGCGGCGAAGCTGATTGCCGACGGATGCGATGGTGCTCAAGGATTCGGGGAATTAATTGTCATCGATGTCGGCGGGGCGACGACGGATGTTCACTCCATCGCTCATGGCAAGCCCGCCCGGGCCGATACGATTATGGCTGGACTACCCGAACCGTATGAAAAAAGAACGGTAGAAGGAGACCTCGGCCTGAAATATAACCTGGATAGGCTGCAGGAGATGGTTAAGGGGAGAGAGGCGCCGTCCGGCTTCAATGCCATCGTGAGGGGATTCCACGAGGGGAAGCTCCCCCGCACCGAAGACGAGAAAGCCTGTCACCGGCTGCTTTCCTGCCTTACGGTAGAGGTTGCCATGAGCCGGCATGCCGGCAGGATAGAGGTAGTCTACGGGCCCGCCGGAGAAAAACTGGTGCAATACGGCAAAGACCTTACCGGCGTGAAGACCGTTATCGGCACGGGAGGACCCATAATATTTTCCGGCAGCTGCCGGGAGATAATGGAACATGCCCTCTTCCGGGAGGAAAATCCCTTTAATCTTAAACCCAAAAACCCGCGATTTTACGTTGATGAGCAATACATACTCTATGCAGTGGGACTGCTTAGCCAGGTCAAGCCGCGGAAGGCCTTGAGCCTTGCCATGAAGTACCTTAAACCAATATAGTTATGTGGCGAAGGGAGAATATATGCTTAGCCACTGCCGGGCCCTGGATTTAACGGACGATAAAGGTTTCCTGTGCGGTAAAACCCTGGCCGACCTGGGAGTCGATGTTATAAAAATCGAAAGGCCGGGGGGAGACCCTTCGCGGAAAATAGGGGGGTTCTGGCATGATATGCCTGTTCCCGA
This sequence comes from Dehalococcoidales bacterium, assembly GCA_034430575.1. Lineage (GTDB taxonomy): Bacteria > Chloroflexota > Dehalococcoidia > Dehalococcoidales > RBG-16-60-22 > JAFGPF01. The sequence continues at coordinate 9,500 of DAOUDZ010000132.1, read as the reverse complement.
AAAGAGCCTGTACTGGTTCGCCTATAACTCCAATAAGAGGGGCATCACGCTGGATATAGAATCGACGGAAGGCCGTGAGATTTTTAAGAAACTGGTAAAAACCGCCGATTTCGTCATCGAGTCCTTCCCGCCGGACTATATGGATAAACTGGGACTGGGTTATTCCAGCCTGTGCGAAATCAACAAAGGCATAATCATGGCGTCCATTACGCCCTTCGGCACGGAAGAGCCTTACCGCGACTATAAAGACTCGGATATCGTGGTTATGGGCATGACCGGGACGCTTTACCAGACTGGCGAGACTGACGGCCCGCCGGTGCATATCAGCCTGCCGCAGGCCGGCCTTCACGCCGGACTGGATGCCGCCGTCGGCTCGATGATGGCCTATTACCATCGGGAGATGACCGGGGAAGGACAGCATGTCGATGTATCCATGCAGCAGAGCGCGGCCTGGTTCCAGGCCAATGCCATCCCGGTATGGGAACTGAATAACAGAATTCTCAAGCGTGCCGGCGCCTTCCGCACCGGAATGAGCCAGGATGTCGCCCAGAGGCAGGTCTGGCCGTGTAAAGACGGTTACGTGTTCTTCAACGTCATCGGCGGCAGAACGGGCGCCAAGTCGTTGAGCGCGCTGGTGGCGTGGATGGATGCCGAAGGCGGCGCTACCGATTATCTTAATAATATGGACTGGGATAGCTTTGACATGTTCACGGTTACGAAAGAGGAAATGGACAAGATATCCGGGCCGGTCGGGGAGTTCTTTCGGAAGCATACCAGGAAAGAGCTCCTGGCGGGCGCCGTGCCCCGGGGGGTGTCCATCGGCCCGCTTTCCAGCATGGAGGATTTATTAACCGATGAGTGCCTTAAAGAACGCCGTTTCTGGAAGGAGATAGAGCATCCTGAACTGGGGGCGACTATCACCTATCCCGGGGAGTTCGTTAAATCGTCGGAGGTTGACTGCTCCACGCGCTTTCGCGCCCCGCTCATCGGTGAGCATAACGAGGAAGTCTATGAAGACTTAGGTATATCAAAACAGGACATTATTAAACTAAAGCAGGCTGGAATCATTTAGAGGAGTGGCGACATTGGATATAGATAAACGGGAAGGCGTATTCAGCGGACTGACGATACTGGCTTTCTGCTGGGCGGTGGTCGGCCCACTGACGATGAAGTTCTTCGCCGACCACGGGGCGACGGTTATCCGGGTGGAGACGCGCAAGCGACCGTGCACCATGAGGGTTTCAGCACCTTATAAGGATAATATACCGGATTATAACAAGGGCGGCTATTTTAACTATTTCAATTCGAACATACTAAGTCTTTCGCTGAACATGGGCACCCCCGAAGCCCGCGAGATAGCCAGGAGACTGGCGGTAGAGTGCGATGTGTTCATGGAGAACTATACTCCGGGCGTCATCGAGAAGTGGGGACTGGGCTACGAGGAGCTGAAAAAGCTCCGTCCTGATATCATCATGCTGCGGCAGAGCGGCTACGGCTCGTGGGGGCCTTATGCCAACCTGCCGGCCTTCGGCATGGTGCTGGTGCCCATTGCCGGACTGCCCAATTTCATCGGCTTTCCGGATAAAGAGCCGCTGCCCGTCGGCGTGTCGGCCTATACGGACTGCATCAGTCCGCGTTTTGCCACAGCGACATTAATCGCCGCGCTTGATTATCGTAAAAGGACCGGGAAGGGCCAGCTGCTGGACTTATCTCAATTTGAAACGGCCATATACTTCCTGGCGCCGGCGGTTCTCGACTACGCCGTGAACGGCCGTGAGCCGGAAAGAATCGGAAATTCCTCCCCTTACGACGCCCCGCACGGCGTATATCCCTGCAAGGGCGACGACCGCTGGTGCACCATAGCCGTGTCCGATGACGGGGAGTGGCAAGCCCTGTGCCGGGAAATGGGACGGCCAGAGCTTACAAATGACGCGCGATTCGTTACTTTTAGTAACAGGAAGAAAAACGAGGGAGAGCTTGATAAACTTATCGGCGAGTGGACCGCCGGGCTTACCGCCGAAGAAGCAATGGAGAGGCTACAGACCGCCGGCGTGCCGGCAGGGGTCGTTAAAAACTCGGCCGATATGTATGATGACCCGCAGTTGAGAAAACGCAATATCTTCTGGCCGATGGAACATAGCGAGATGGGAATGTTCACCCACCTGGGACAGAGCTTCCAGCTTTCGAAGACGCCGTCGAAGGCGTACTCGCCGAGTCCGCTCCTTGGTGAACACACGGAATATATTTGTACCAAAATGCTGGGTATGTCTGATGAAGAATTTATCGACCTCATGCAGAAGGGGGTCTTCGAGTAGAGTAATGCTTATTCTCCGGTGGAATCCGGGAGTGTCATTCCCGCGAAGGCGGGGATCCAGGGGAAGGGATAAGGGGAGTGGATTCTGGCTTTCACCAGAATGATAAAACGTATTATATGGAGGCAAAGAGATGTTAAAGTTTAAAAAAGCCGGCGATTACGATGACGTAATTTATGAGCGGAGCGGCTATGTCGCCCGCATCACCCTGAACGACTCCGAGACGATGAACACCGGCGTTAAAGACTTCTGGAAGGCGCTGACCGTGGTGGAAGAAGCGGATGATATTAAGGTGCTGATTATCAAGGGGGAGGGACGCGCCCTGGCCGCCGGAGCACCCCTCCACGAGGTCGGCTTTGTCTACGGGTGGAAGAATCCCAAGCCCGGTGAAAAAGCTCCCCGCACGCCCATCCGCCACCGGCTCAAGTTCGATAGAAAACTTTTCTACGAATGCGCGCAAAAGCTGCTCTTTTTCCCCAAGCTGACCGTCGTCCAGGCGCACGGCTACCTGCTCGGGGCGTCCATGGACATGTACATGCTGTGCGATTTCATCGTCGGCGCCGAGGACTGCAAGTTCGGCGAGATTGAGGTAAGGCTGGGCATTCCCAACCTGACCATCACGCCGATAATGATACTGCGCTGCGGCCTGACCAATGCCCTCGACCTCTGCATGACCGGCCGGATGATTGACGGGAAAGAAGCCGCGCGAATCGGCCTTATCAACCGGGCCGTCCCCCCGGATAAACTGGAAGAAGAAGTTAATAACTACGCGGAGGGCTTCGCCAGGTTTCCTCTCGACGGCATCGCCATGGGCAAGGCTTCCAAGCAGGTTGTCTACGATATCATGGGGATAACCAGCGGCCTGACCAACCATTTCATGATGCACACCCTCGGCACGAATATCCACTTTGAGAAGGACGAGTTCAATTTCTTTAAAGCCCGCCGTGACATGGGCGTGAGGGATGCCATCCACACCAGGAACAAGCTCTACGAACAGTTAGATAAATAATAGGGTGGGTCTGAAGACATGGACGCTGCTTACGCACTGGCAAGAAACCTGGCTAACGTTAGTTATACAGATATCCCTCCGGATATCGTGGATATCACTAAAAAGCAAATTCTGGATATCCTGGGAGTTATGCTGGGTGGCTCTTCCCGATCCGGCATAAGAGAACTTGCGGAATTAATCGGGGAGTGGGGCGGCAAAGAAGAAAGCACGGTTTTCTGCTTCGGTCGTAAGGTGCCCGCCCCCAATGCCGCCCAGGTGAATGCCGCCATGGGCCATGCCCTGGACTACGACGATACCGGAGACGGCCCGACGCACCCCTCGGTGGTAATCGTACCGACTGCGCTGGCAATGGCCGAGCGCCGGGGCAAAGTCAGCGGACGCGAGTTCATCACCGCGGTTGCCCTGGGGGTCGATATGATGTGCCGTCTGGGGCAGGCATTCAGGGCGGGTTTGAAGACCGCGACAGTCGGCGGTCACCCCGGGGCCGGGTGGCACCTTACCGCGCTGTACGGATACCTGGCCGCCGCCGGAGTGGCCGCCAGGCTGCTGGGTCTGGATGCGGATAAACTACACAACGCCCTGGGGATAGCCTATCACCAGTGCAGCGGCAACGGCCAGTGCGTGACCGAAGGCGCCCTTACCAAGAGGATGGGCCCGGGTTTCTCGGCCAGGGGAGGAATAGTGGCGGCGCTGATGGCGGAGAAAGGCATTACGGGAGCTAAAGACTGCCTAGAGGGAGAAGTCGGACTGTACAACCTCTACCATAAAGGTGAGTACGACCCCGCACCGCTGACAGCCGACCTGGGTAAACGTTTCGCCGGGGTAAGCGTCAACATGAAGCCTTATCCGTGCTGCAAGGGTACTCACAGCTATGTCGATGCGGCGTTAGCTCTGGTGAATAAGCATAGTATTAAAGCCGAAGACGTGCGGGAAATAACGGTATACTGCCAGGACGAGGCCAATTTCCTGGTGCATCCCCTGGAGAAGAGGAGTCGCCCGGAAACCCCGGTTGATTCCCAGTTCAGCATACCGTGGGCGGTCTCGGCCGTTATCGCCAGGGGGCGGGTCGGCATCGGCGATTTCACCGAAGAAGCTATTAAAAGCGCGGATATTCTTGAAATCTCATCTAAAGTGCGCGTCAGGGAAGATGCCAGCCTGTACGATTCGGGGCTGATGGCTACGGCGAGAATCGGCGTGACGACGAAGCAGGGGCAGACATATATCGAACAATCGACCTCCCCGGCTGAAGGTTCCGGGAAATCGCCGCCTTTCAGCGTATACGAGAGAAAATTCAGGGATTGTGCCGCTTATTCTATAAAACCGCTTTCGGGTAAACAGGTTGATAAGGTAATAGCATGTATTAACCGACTCGAGCAGTTAGACGATGTCAGGGAATTAATCGGGTTATTGAGTTGAGAGAGGAGGCAGGTGATGGCTTGTCCACTGGAAGGTATTAAAGTTTTGGATTTCAGTATTGCCGTGGCGGCGCCGTTCGGCGGGGCAATGCTGGCCGATATGGGTGCGGAGGTAATAAAAGTTGAGAGAGTACAGGGTGAGGCGCAGCGGCTGGGACTTCCCGCCGGCATGGATGATGTGCTTGATACCAGTATAGACGAGGGGGCTTCTGATAAAGCCGACTGGATGGCGTTCAACCGCGGCAAGAAGGGCCTGGCTATTGATATCAGGACGGAAAAGGGCCGAGAAATCGTCTTGAAGCTGGCTGAAGAAGTAGACGTTGTTTTACAGAGCTTCCGTCCCGGTGTGGCGGAAAGATTGGGAATAGGCTACGAAGATATATCAAAAATCAACCCTGAAGTGATTTACTGTTCTTTCTCCGGCTACGGCGAGACCGGCCCGGTGGCCCACCGCGCCGGCGGCGATATGTGGAGTCAGGCCCTTTCGGGCATGGTCAGCGTCATAGGCTACCCCGGCGGCGCGCCGCAAATGTTGCCCTTCCCCGCCTGCGACCATGTCGGCGGGATGCTGGTGGCCTATTCGGTCATGACCGCTTTGTTCGTGAGGGAGCGGACCGGCAAGGGGCAGGCGATAACCGTTAACAACCTTAATGCGGCGCTGTATCTGCAGTTCAGCGGGTTCGCGGAATATTTAACGGAAGGCAATATGCCGTATAAAACGGGCAGGAGCTACCAATCTCCGCCCTTCGGCCCTTTCAGGGCTAAAGACGGCGACGTGCTGACCATCTTCGGCACCGGCCCGATGTGGCCGGACTTCTGTAAACTGGTGGGAGTAGAACACCTGGCGGACGACCCCCGGTTTAAAACCGATGAGGCCAGGTATGAGAACCGGGAGGAAATAGGGCGGCTCCTGGACGAGGCTTTCAGCAGGAAGACGCGGGTCGAATGGCAGCAGATATTCCGCGAGGCGAAGATGCGCTGCGACCCCTGCCTCACCTACGAGGAAGTATGCGCCCATCCCCAGCTGGCGGCCAATGAAATGATTTATACCACCAATCACCCCGTACGCGGGGAGATGAAGATGCTGGGCCTGCCGGTGAAATTGAAAAAAACACCGGGGCAACCTCAAGGGCCGTCACCCATGCTGGGTCAGCATACCGGGGAAATTTTACTCCGGCTGGGGTATTCTAACGAAGATATCGCCGAACTGGAAGCCGGGGGAGTAATCAGGACAAGCCGTAAAAAAGCCTGACACGGCTATTATTTTCCGGCGGCCGCATTGAGATAGCGCCGGTACCGGGTCAGGTAACGCATTATTTTGGCGGCGCGGCGCGCGTTGCCCTGCACCGGGATTTTCTCCCGACGGTAAAGGGCGGATACGGCGGGGTCGGGTTTAATATCGCGAGATTGCCAGAGTACAAACACCGGCTTCCCGTATTCTTCTGACTTTTCCCTGATTAATTTGAGGTTCTTCTCTTCCTTTTTCCGTTCGCCCTTAATCTGTACGGTATTAAGCCCCATGCGGTCGGCCAGGAAAGCCCTGTCCATGACAATCGGCACCAGCAGGAAAACGGCATCTATGCCGTTATCTTCGAGCAGCGCCAGGAGCAGGTCGGTTATTAACGATAGCTCGTTGACGCTGGGGCCGGCCATATCGACAGGGTTCCGGCGGGGCCACCGCGGGGGCAGGTGTTTATCCAGTTTCTTCAGCGTGGATTCCTCAAGCTCGCCTACGGCCAGCCCTTCCTTCACGCAGGCTTCGGCGGTCAGTGCCCCCGGCCCTCCCCCGATACTCAATATACCGACCCGGTTACCCCGGGGTAGCGGGCAATTGCGTAATGCGTACACCACGTCGCAGAGCTCATCGTCATCATCGACTCTGATTACGCCTGACTGCTTGAAGGCGGCGTCGTATACTTCGTCGGCGCCAGCCATCGCCCCGGTGTGGGACCTGACGGCTCTGGCCGATTCTTCGGTCCCGCCCACCTTGAGGACGACAATCGGTTTGCGGGCAGTAATTCTCCTGGCCAGTCGCATGAAACGTCTCCCGTCGCGCAGCCCTTCGATATAAGCGGCGATTATCCTGGTGTCATCGTCTTGCGCCAGGTACTCCAGGAAGTCTTCCATGCGCAGGTCGGCTTCGTTGCCGGTGCTGACATATTTACTTAGAGCGATGCCGGAGGCCTTCAGATTTTGTATTATCCTGATACATATGTTGCCGCTCTGCGAAAGGACGGCGACCGTGCCGCCGGGCGTTTCGACCGCCTGTCCGAAGGTCGATAGTTGCGACCGCGTATCGGCATGCCCCATGCTGTTCGGGCCGATAAAGCGTATGCCCCCCCGGCCGGCAATCCGGGTTAGCTCGTCTTCCAGTTCCCGGCCTTCCTCGCCCGTTTCCCCGAATCCGGAGGAAATAACAACAGCGGTCTTAACCCCCTTCGAGGCGCACTCGCTTAATACCCGGGGGACCAGCGGCGCCCCGACGACTATCACCGCCAGGTCGACCGTATCCGGTATGTCCGCGACGTTGCGGTAGACCTTGAGACCGAGAATTTCGCCGGTTCTGGGATTGACCGGATAAATCTTTCTCCCCTTCGTGGCGAGAAGGCCCCTCATGGTGTTGTTTCCCCACGACCCCGATGTGTTGGATGCCCCGATTACGGCGATGGATTCGGGCGAAAACAGGTATTGCCAGAAGTCCTTTGTATCAGGTTTCATGTTTTGTATAATGCTTCCCTGTGATGAGACGTATTAATTGATACCGCCGCCGATGAGGATTGCCTCGCCGGTGATGTATTTGGACTGGTCGGAGACCAGGAAAAAGACAAGGTCGGCGATTTCTTCCGGTTTGCCGAGTCGACCCAGGGGTATGCCGCTGGGCCCCGTGCTTTTAGATTCTTCTTCGACGGCTTTTTCCAGGCTGATGCCCCGGGCCTTGGCGCTCCTGGTGATTTGCTCGTCCCGCAGGTTGGTTTCAAAGCCGCCCGGATTGATAACATTAACGTTTATCTTGTATTGCGCCAGCTCGGCGGCCAGCGTTCTTCCAAGTCCCAGAATGCCATGCTTGGAGGCGCAGTAGCCGGCGCTTCCGGCGTAACCTTTCAGGGCCGCCATCGAGCCGATGAGCACTATCTTTTTACCTTCTCCGTCCGGGACCATCGTTTTGGCAACGGCCCTGGAGATAAGAAACGAACCGGTAAGATTAATGTCCAGGATAGCCCGCCACTCATCTTCGGCGAGGTCGATTATCGGCGTGGTCATCGAGCCGCGGATACCGCCGCAATGTACCAGGATGTCTATTTTACCGAACTTTTTCAGGGATTTTGCCACGGCATCGTCCACCGCTTTACTGTCGCTGATATCCGCCACCACCGCCAGTGCCTCCCCGCCCCGGGACTTGATTTCTTCGGCGACGGAGTCCAGTCCGCCCCATCCTTCGTCCCCGGGCCAGATGCTTTCAGGAGAGGCGTATTTATCCAGGACGATTACATCGGCCCCTTCCGCTGCCAGCCGCAGGGCGACGGCGTGTCCCATGCCCCTCTTGCTGGCGGCTCCCGTAACCAGGGCGACCTTACCTTCAAGGCTTTTCATAGTGCTGTATACCTCCTCGCACAGACGTAAGGAATAATATCTAATTTCGGGGGTTGCTCTATAGTGGCCAGAGTTCCGTGGCTACATCATCCAGGCCGAGTTCCAGAAGTTTTTCCTTTCTCGGTTTCGTCGTTGCCTGGTCCCAGTCCATGGCGTCAAGGTTCTCGTTTACCTCTTTATCGATATCAGATGTCACGCCGGCCAGCGGGCCGTCTTCCTGGGGGGGACTGCCTGTTATCCTGCCGTGCACCTTGAGCTCCCGTGGATTGATGCCTTCGCGCAGGTTAAAGACATGCCTGATATTGGCAATTCTCTCGCCGCACTTGAGTATTCTATCCTGCGAATAGTCCCGGCCTGTCACGGCGCTCATATAGCCCCTTATATATATGCTCGGGTCGGGGACCAAGGTGTCGCTATGCAGGCAGAGTCCGGAGGCGCTTAGAACGTAGTCCTCGAACTGACTGGGCCCGAAGCCGGTGGTATGCCGTCCGGGAGTAGCGTCCATCTGGTACCTGGCAGCCGTCGGTTTGCCACGGAAGAATGGAAAATCGAATTTGGGGTCGTGCATTCCCAGCTCCTGCCCCCCGATGTGTACCGCAAACTTATCTGCTCCCCGGCCGATTCTCTCCGCGGCAACCTTTACGCCGTCGGCGAGGACGGCGCCGAACCCCTCCCGCCTGGCCAGTTTCTCCGTCATGGCAATCATAGCGCGGTGGTTGCCCCAGGTCAGTTCGATTCCGTCCGTATCGGCCTTGCCGATGATGCCGTTCTCGTAGCATTCCATGGCGAAGGCGATGATGGTGCCGGCGGATATGGTATCCACCCCGTAGCTGTTGCAGATGTGGTTCGCCATAGCGATTGCCTCAAGATTGTTATTAAGGCACATCGCTCCGAAAGTAGCGGCAGTCTCGTATTCCGGCCGGTGGGTGCCCGCCGGGTATTTATACTCGCCGGTGCCTTCTTTCAGCCTGCCCTTGCAGGCGATGGGACAGTGCCAGCAGCCTATACGACTTGCCACGTTGATGTCCATCACGTCCTTGTTGAGACCCGATACATCGGGCAGGTCGATAACACCGATACCGCCCCAGTTTTTCACCGGAGTATCACCGCTGTGGACCGACTCGTCGGTATGACCGCTGGTGCCGTACCTGTGAAATCCTTCGAGGCCGGGCC
>DAOUDZ010000131.1:0-22887 GCA_034430575.1 Dehalococcoidales bacterium | reverse complement strand
CTGGTCTGGGGGTGGTAATCTACCTTTTTGCCATTCCGCCGATTCTGGCGTCGGGGATTGCCTTCATGTTCCGGAGAATGAAAGGATTGAGTAATTTAAATACAGCCCTTCTGGCCTATGCCGGAGCGACAATCGGGGTGCTGGTTGGAGCCGACCTCCTTAACCTGCACAAGTTAGCTAGCCATGACTGGGGGAAGCCTACCCTGGTATCAGTAGGGGGTGGAAGTATCCTGGATGCCGTCTTCCTGGCGGGAATGGTGGCCCTGCTTGCCGATTTCGTGTTCCGCAGTCGGGAAGAGAATATACTTGGCAGACTGGTGAGGGTACTCCGGGAGGCATGGCCAAGATGAGAGCCGGAATTCGGAGCCTGTGGAAAGAGGAGAGGGGTCTCCGTGGTGATCGGCGCCATGCTGATGCTGCTGGTTGTGGCAACGATGTGGGGCACGATACAGGCTTTCTTCGTGCCTGACTGGAATAAGGATGTAGAATACGAGCACCTCAATATAGTCCATAATGACATGATAACATTCAAATCAGATGTGGAGGATGTAGCATTTAACGAAGCACCCAAGTCCAGTGATTTCCACATGGGCGTACGCTATCCCAACCGGATGTTCCTGGCGAATCCCGGTACAGGGATAGCCGGCTCGCTGACTTCTGAAAACGTGTCGGTTAGCATTGAATATACTATTGATGTCCCGGGTAACCCAACGATTACACAGAGCTATAACTCAAACCGAATCATCTATGAGGTGCAGGGCACTGTTGATAGCCCGAAGCTGGTCTACGAACACGGACTGATAATCAGGGACTATGGGAGTGAATATGCCACAACAGACGAGCAGTCACTAATCATAGGTGACGAGATTTGTTTACCGGTTTTATCAGGGGACTTGACGGCGTCCTCATCCATGGGAACGGAGTCGATAGCAATAAAACCGCTCTCAAAGTCTCCTGGTTCCTCTAAGATTGAATCAGTGACCATTACCATAGACACGGCTTATCCAGAAGTCTGGGAACAGCTTCTCGCCGGGACGGACACTGATGATACAACAGTATCAGTCAACCAAACACAAAGCCAGATTGTTATTACCAGTACAGCAATAAGACAGATATACTTTACTGGAGGAGAAGTGATCACAGATGCATTGTATGCTGGTGTGGTTCAGTTCAGCACCACATTCGTGCCTCCCCCAGCATCCATCATCGGTGGCTCAACCGGTAGCAATAACCTAGACAAAAATAATATTAATTTCGTATCTATGTATGACTCGTACGTAAGCGAAACTGAGGCCGAGAATCAACAGTTCATGCCTGTGGATGGCGCCGTATCCAACTTCTACGTCATCCTAAATGACAGCCCCGGCAGTGGCAAATCGTACACTTTTGTTGTCCGCAAGAATGGTGCTGACACACCAGTGACGTGCACTATCTCGGGCACGGATACCACAGGCTCCGACCTCACTAACTCTGTGAATTTTAACGCCGGTGATTATATTTCAATAATGTCAACCCCCTCGGAAGCCGACCCCTCGCAGCCGACGATGCGCTGGACAGCGAGCCTCACGGGATCAACCACGCCACCGACGGTCACGACCAATGTTGCCACCAACATCACCCCCACCGGAGCCAGGCTGAACGGCAATCTGACCTCGCTGGGCACAGCCACCAGTGTTAGTGTCTCCTTACAGTGGGGCACCAGCCCCGGGGTTTATCCCAACACGACGACAGCGCAGGTCATGTATACTACCGGCACCTTCTACTTTGACCTGACAGGACTAACGCCGGGGACTACGTATTACTTCATGGCTGAGGCTGTAGGCAAAGGCACAGCCTATGGCGCGGAGCAGAGCTTCACGACATCCGTGACGATTACGGCTAGCGCCGGCGCTAACGGTACGATATCGCCTTCTGGAGCTGTCATCGTCTCCTATGGCACTGACCAGACCTTTACCATGAACTCGAATTCCGGCTACCATGTTGCTGCCCTGACGGTGGACGGTTCTCCGGTGACACCGGCACTCAGTTACACCTTCACCAATGTGACGGCTGACCACACTATCTCGGTCACCTTCGCCGCCAACAATAATGTGTATGCCTTCCAAGGCAATGGACAGACCGCCTTCTGGGTATACAGTATATCAGGAAATTCCTGGACAGCGTTGACCAGCGCTCCGGCCACAGTAGGGGATGGTGGCTCTCTCTCCTATGACGGCGCCAACTCTATTTACGCCTTCCAGGGGAACAACCTCGATGGCTTCTGGAGATATGATATCTCCAGCAATACATGGACAACGCTCGCAGCGGCACCGGATAATGTTAGCAGCGGTGGCGCTCTACGGTTCGATGGTGGTAATTATGTCTACGCTTTCCGGGGCAATAACAAAAACAAATTCTGGAGATATGATATTGCGGGTAACTCCTGGACGGAGCTGGCTAATGCGCCCGCTAATGTGGATGCTGGTGGCTCCCTGGCTTATGATGGCGGTAGCTATATGTACGCTTTCCAGGGCAATAACAAAAACAAGTTCTGGAGATATGATATTGCGGGTAACTCTTGGACGGAGCTGGCGACCGCGCCCGCTAACGTGGATGCTGGTGGCTCCCTGGCTTATGATGGCGGTAGCTATATGTACGCTTTCCAGGGTATGAACACCAATGCATTCTGGAGATATGATATTGCGGGTAACTCCTGGACGGCGCTGACCAGCACGTTAGCTAGCGTCAGCAGTGGTGGCGCCCTCGCCTATCCGGGTTTCGACTACCTCTATGCTTTCCAAGGAGCTAATACCGCCGCCTTCTGGAGATACTCTATATCTGGAGATTCATGGTTAGCCATGACCAACGCGCCGGCAAACGTGAACCTGGGTGGTACCCTGACTTCCGGTAAATGAAATATTTTAATCAATAACTGCACATGATGGAGGTGTCTAATAGGTCAACCTGAGTATAGTCCGGCAGGTACTCTAATCGGCGAGCAGCTTTTGACACCTCAGTAATTTGCGCACCTCACCGACGACCCGGCGATGTATGACGTGTTTCCGGATTATGCATCGCCGGATAGCATTACCGCAACAAGCTGGGCGGTACCTAACCAGAATACCGTGAGGTGGACCAATATAACACACCCGGAATACGATAAGGGTGATGCGGTAATCGTGTCGTTCTGGGTAATCAACACCGAAAATAACATGCAGTTCTTTACGTCACGAGTGTTTAGCCGACAAGATAATAAAGATAATAAAGAAAATTGGTATCAGTAGGATGGCATCATTTAAAGCATCGGTGCTGGTAGTTGACGACGATGTTCGAATATTACGCATGATGAAGCGTACGCTGGAGCTGGAGGGCTACCGGGTGCTAACAGCCAGTGACGGCGAAGCCGCCCTTGACGTGGTGGATCGGGAAACTCCATGTTTAGTGCTGCTTGATATCAGGATGCCGGATATGGATGGGTATGCTGTATGTCGCCGCATACGGGAATTTTCGCAGATACCAATAATCATGGTTACCGCCATGGCCAGCGATGAAGAAAGGGTTCAGGGATTGGATGCCGGTGCCGATGATTATATAACCAAGCCCTTCGCGGCCAACGAACTTATGGCGAGGGTCAGAGCAGTGTTACGCCGTGCTGGGGGATGGAATGCGCATTCCAAGCCTGTATTCCATGCCAGTGACCTGGTAATAGACTTTGCCCGAAACAGGGTCTTCCTTGGTAGCAAGGAAATGAATCTAACCAGCACGGAGTACCGGTTATTGTCTTATATGGCGGGTAACGCCGATAGAGTGGTCACACTTGACCAGCTACTGGAGAAGGTATGGCACAAGGAGCTCATCGGTGGCTCTCACCTTATTCAAGTAAATGTGAGCCGCCTCAGGTGGAAGCTTAGGGATGATGCCAGAAATCCCAGATACATCCTTACTAGACCCGGCTTAGGATACATGATGGTGAAGCCAGGATGATTAAGTGGCAACTATCCAGCCAAAAAGTGACAATATTCTATTTAGAGGCCTTCTGACGTAACGATAATAGAAGCTTTGTATGTTATCCATTTAACAGAAATCCATATTGTTCAGTCGAGATCTTTAATGTGACAATATTGCATTTTGTTCAATACATGTCACAATTGCTTATGTTGTGACCTCATAGAAAAAGGAAGGATTCTGCCGACATTTTGCCGACAAACTGTTTGGCACCCAGTAGCACGGGGCGGCACATCCAGATACAAAATCAGGCTTGACGCCAGACCAGACAAGGCGGTATGCTATCTAATAGCACTGGGTGGGATAGTAGGCTTAGAACTCCAAAACCGCCGGTCAGGGGTTCGAGTCCTCTCACTCCTGCCATGAAATTGTGCCGAGGTGGTGGAATCGGTAGACACGCCATCTTGAGGGGGTGGTGCGCGTAAGCGCGTGGGAGTTCAAATCTCCCCCTCGGCACCATAAGGTGATAATAATTCGTAACGGATAAAGGCTCGAGACCCTGATATCAAGCGTGACTCGGGCCAAGGAGTTGAATGGCGGAACAGGCCAGGCTAATAGATATCTATGTTATGGGCAGGCACTGTCAGGTCCCGGAGGGTCTTACCATCCTGACGGCGCTGGAATACAGCGGCTACCGTATGCTGCGCGGCTGCGGCTGCCGTGCCGGCTTCTGCGGCGCCTGCGCCACCATTTATAACTTCAAAAACGACCCCCAGTTAAGGTATGACCTCGCCTGCCAGAAATCCGTAGAGCCGGATATGTGCCTGGTTCAGGTGCCCTTCTTCCCCGCCGTAAAGGCCACCTACGACCTGGAGAAGCTCGAAGCCGGCATCGATACTATTAAGTCCCTCTACCCTGATATAACAAAGTGCTTCGGGTGCAATACCTGCACCAAGGCCTGCCCCCAGGAACTGGAAGTAATGTGGTTTATGACCGATGCCATCCGGGGCGATATCCGGGCCGTAGCCGATAAGTCTTTCGACTGCGTTATGTGCGGCCTTTGCGCCGCCCGGTGTCCGCAGGGCCTCGTGCCCTATAATGTAGCCCTTCTCGGTCGCCGATTGTACGGGCGTTACCTTACTCCCGTCTCCGGGCACCTTGATGAAAGAATATCCGAAATAGAATCCGGCGAGTTTGATGCCGGGATAGCGGAACTGAAAAAGGCCGGTGAAAAAGAGCTGCGCCGCCGCTACGCCGAGCGCGATATGGAGCCGGCACTGGAACAACAATGGGAATGATGGTGTCTTAGATGTACCCGGCATATTTAGAAGAAAGCATTCATCTCGTGGAAGATACGCGGGTGAGGCGGCTCATCGAAGCTATCCCGCGCCTTGACGAAGATGAGAAGTCCGACCTCCTGCGGCAGTATCACCCCGACTACATAAAAACGAGCATGCGCCAGCTGCAGGTGGGCATCAACAAGGGCGATTCCACGCCCGTGGAACTGGCCGATTTGCTGGAAGGCAGCAGCCGTGTCGACCCGGATAAAATAGACCCCTCCAGGCCCGATTATAACGTCGATGTATTGATAATCGGCTGCGGCGGGGCGGGGGCTTCGGCGGCATTGCTGGCCAGCGAGAATGGGGCCAGGTCCCTTGTCACTACCAAGCTCCGCCTTGGGGATGCCAATACCGTCGGGGCGCAGGCGGGTACCCAGGCTGCCGACCGTCCCAACGACTCGCCGGTGATTCATTATCTCGACACCATCGGCGGCGGCCACTTTGAAAATATCCCGGAGCTCGTGGAAGTCCTGGTGAAGGACGCCCCCTCGGCGATTAAGTGGTTGGAGAAGCTGGGAGTGAACTGGGACAAGACCCCGGACGGTGCCATGTACGAACTCTCCGGCGGCGGCACGTCGCGGCGGCGGCTGCACTCCGCGCGCGACTATACCGGACTGGAAGAAATGCGCGTCCTCCGCGACGAACTGAAGAATAAGGGTATTGATTACCTGGAATTTGCTCCGGCCATCGAGCTGATTCTGGATGATAAAGGGCAGATAGCCGGGGCCATACTGCTCAACCTGGAAACCGAAGAGCTTATTATCGTCAGGGCCAGGGCGGTAGTCATGGCTACCGGCGGTATCGGCCGATTGCATATTCAGGGTTTCCCCACCACCAATCACTACGGCGCCACTGCCGACGGACTGGTGCTGGCTTACCGCGCCGGCGCCGAGCTTATTTTCATAGATACCATGCAGTATCACCCCACCGGCGCTGTCTATCCACTGCAGATTTTAGGGCAGCTGGTCACGGAAAAGGCCAGGACGCTGGGGGCGCAGCTGGTCAACGGTCGCGGCGAGCAGTTCATCATGCCCCTGGAACCCCGGGATATCGTAGCTTCGGCCATTATCCGCGAGTGCCGGGAAAGCCAGTACGGACTCCGTACGCCCAACGGCGAGGTCGGCGTCTGGCTGGACTCGCCGATGATTGATATTCTCCGCGGCGAAGGCACCATTGCCCGGGAACTGCCCGCCATGGTGCGGCAGTACCGCCGCTTTAACATCGATATTACCTGCGAGCCGATACTGGTATATCCCACCCTGCATTATCAGAACGGCGGAATCAGGATAGATACCGAGGGCGCCACCAATGTACCCGGGCTTTACGCGGCCGGCGAGTGTACCGGCGGTGTGCACGGGCGGAACCGCCTTATCGGCAACTCGACCCTGGAGTTGTTTGTATTCGGGCGGCGGGCTGGTCGGGCGGCGGCCCAGTATGCCAGGAAGGTCAAAAGAGGCAGCCCGACCCTGGAACACGTGCGCCGGTGGCAGAAGGAACTGGGACGGGTGGGGCTCGCCGGAAAGCGTACGGTCTCACCGCGATTGCTGCCGGATTATGTCAGGCATGCCCATGGCTATACCAGACAGGAGATTTAGGCGGATTAATTTTTTAAGTACGACCGGGGGAAGGTTCTATGCCACTGCCTGCGCAACGGGATATTAAAGAAATTGAAGGCATTTTAAATGAAATTCTGAATACCCGGTGCCCTCCGGTAGGTCGGTGCCGTCTTCTCTCCAGCGGGTTCGGTATGGCACATTCCCTGAATATCGCCGAGGACATCAGCGGACACAAAGAATGCCTGGGCTGCGGCAACTGCGTCGATATCTGCCCCTTTTTATCGCGGGAGCCCTCCCGCCGCGAAAAAACGGAACAACGCACCTCCATGGCTCTGGAAAGCATCGTCGGGGAGGACTGCGACCTGTGTAATGCCTGCGTCCTCGTTTGTCCTCAGGTGGACACAACCATTAAAAATTATATCGTCAATCACCGCATGATAGAGGTGATGTCACGCCTTGAAAGCAGGATAGGCGATGAAGATGAGCCTGACCTCGACCTGTTTCTTGAAGAAGCCGTCAGTTCCGACTGAATTAATAAGGTGAGATGCGCATGGACTTCGAGCTATCTGAAGAACTAAAGATGATACAGAGTCTGACGCGTGACTTTGTCAACGAACGACTCAAGCCGCTGGAAAGAGACCTTCTGGGGCGTGCCGCCGACCTTAGCGATGCCCGCTCTTACCTCCCCGCAGATAAAGAGGCGGAACTCGTTAAGATGGTCCGGGAGATGGGACTGTGGGGTGTCGGCGTTCCGGAGGAGCTCGGGGGTGTCGGGCTGGACACCCTCGGAGTCTGTCTGGTCGAGGAAGAACTGGCCCAGACGGTAGTGCCCTTTCGTTTCGGGGATGTAACCCCCATTCTTTTCGAATGTAATGAGGAACAGCGGGAAAAATTCCTGCTGCCCGCTCTGAATTATGAGAAGAAACCCTATCTGGCGCTGATGGAGTCGGACGGCAGCGCCGACCCTTCGGGCATGAAGATGAAGGCGAAGAAAGAGGACGGATATTACCTGCTGAAAGGTAAAAAACTATCACTGTCCCGGGCTGGCGGCGACTATTTTGCCGTGGTCTTCGCCAGCACGGATAGGGGTATTACCTGCTTTCTGGTGGATAAGGACACACCGGGATTCAGCGTTGCCGGTGGAGACGAGAAGACCGGGTGGCTGGCGCAGGTTAAGGAGCCCATGACTATGGTCTTTAAAAAATGCCGGGTGACTGCGGAAAATATCCTGGGGAAAGAAGGTAAAGCCTTTCACCTGGGTGAGAAATGGCTCCCGCGGCGAAGGGTAGTGAGAGGCGCCCGGTGCGTGGGTATCGCTCGCCGGCTGCTCGATGAGGCTACCGCCCAGGCGCAATCGCTGGAGACTTTCGGACAGCCCGTTTCCAGGCGTACCAGCATCCAGGCGGCGCTGGCCGATATCGCCATGAATATCCAGGCCGCCAGGCTCATGGTCTATGAAGCGGCCTGGAACTCGGATATCGGTAAATCGATAAGGCATAACGCCGTCATGGTCAAACTGTATACCACCCAGATGGTTCAAACTGTCGCTGACAGGGTTGCTCATGTTTTCAACGGGCCGCCCTATATAAAAGGAATGCTCATGGAAAGGTTGTGCCGGCATGCCCTCGAAGACAGAGCCATCGAGTTTACGCTGGAGAGACAGAGGAGTATTATCGCCGGGTATATTTTAAAGGGGTTGAAAGTCTAGATGAACCGGTATGACTATGTTGTCGTGGGCAGCGGTATCGGCGGTCTCTATACGGCTTTACTGGCCAGGGAACACGGCAGCGTTCTGGTTCTTACCAAGGGCAGCATTGACGACTGTAATACCAAGTACGCCCAGGGCGGCATTGCCGCGGCTATAAGCAAGAATGATTCGCCGGAGCTTCATTTAAAAGACACCATAAATGCCGGTGATGGCCTTTCCAACGAAGAAACGGTGCGCATCCTGGTAAATGAGGCACCGGCGCGTATCGCCGACCTTGTCGGTTACCGCGTGCCGTTTGATACCCTCGAAGGTGAGATTGCCCTGACCATGGAGGCGGCCCACAGCGTGCCCCGCGTTCTTCATGCCGGGGGAGATGCCACCGGCGAGTATATCGAAGTAACGTTAAGTCGGCAGGTGCGTTCTTTGGGAGTCCAGGTGCTCGAGAATTTCCTGGCGACCGAAATTCTGGTGGAAAAGAAGAAGGTAGCCGGTATCAGGGCGCTGGAATGCCGCACCGGAACCGTCGAGGAGTTCGGGTGCCGCTACTTGATTCTGGCCACCGGCGGAGCCGGGCAGCTGTTTAAATACAATACCAATTCCGATATAGCCACCGGCGATGGTGTTGCCCTCGCCTTTAACGCCGGCGCCGAGATTGCCGATATGGAATTTTTCCAGTTTCACCCCACCGCCCTCCGCATGTCCGGCGTCATTCCCTTTCTGATATCGGAAGCGGTGCGCGGGGAGGGTGGCGTGTTGCGTAATGCCGAAGGTAAATGTTTTATGGCGGATTATCATAAGAAAGGAGACTTGGCCCCTAGGGATATCGTCGCCCGTAGCATTGTAAACGAGATGAAAAAGACCGGCTCGGACAGGGTTTTCCTGGATGTCACCCGGTTGCCGCCCAACACCGTTACCGCGCGTTTCCCGCATATCTATCGCTTTTGCCTGGACCATGGCCTGGATATTACCCGGAACCTTATTCCGGTAGCGCCGGCTGCCCACTACATGATTGGCGGCATCAAGACCAATAGCTGGGGAGAGACGAATATTGCCGGTTTGTTCGCCACCGGTGAAGTTGCCTGCACCGGCGTTCACGGGGCTAATCGGCTTGCCTCAAACTCCTTGCTGGAGGCAATCGTGTTCAGCAAGAGGATAATAGAAAGAACCGGGACAAAGTCCAAAGAGAAGGCTGCTCCCATACCTGGCAATAAAGCTATATACCCTTCACTTGGCCAGAGGCCGGCTCTCCGGGCTCTATCGCCGGCGGGGCTTGCCGCGTTGCAGCAGTTGCACTGGGATAAGGTCGGCATTATCCGTGATAAAGAAGGCTTGAACCAGGCCGCCGATACCCTGGCAGTCTGGCAGCAGTCGTTGCTTCCGCCTACGGACCAGTCTTCTTACGAGCTAAGTAATCTCATATTAACCGGCCGGCTGTTGACAGAAGCAGCATTCATCAGGGAAGAGAGCCGCGGCGCACACTTCAGGACCGATTTTCCCCGCAGCACGCCGAAATGGCAGCGAAATATTATCTGGAAAAAATAATAAACTTACCGCGGCAGGTATTTCTAACTTGTATCTCCCGGGAGCTGTGTTTGAAAAAGAATCGGCTTTTGCATTATAAATATAATAGCAGTCCGTAAAAATTTTTGATAGAAGGGAAAAATCTTGGCTAAGAAAAAGAAAGCGGAGAAACCCAAGCGTGAATTTACCCGGCGGCAGCTATCGCACCTGCAGAAGCAAAGACGGCGACAACGCATTATATTCTTCGGCGGTATTGCGGTTATTGCCGCGGTTGTTGTGATCATTTTGGTGGGGTGGATAATGGGGGAATATGTCCCCATGCACAGGACGGTTCTCAAGGTAAACGATACTGAATTTAATATGAGTTATTACATTGACGTGCTGAAAATAGCCGCCGAAAACCAGGGGACCTCTGAAATAAACAGGCTGGCTGGCAGCGTGAGCCAGCAGATTATTCAAGATGAGTTGATTAGACAGGCGGCTGAAAAACTCGGCATTACCGTAAGTGATAAAGAGATAAAAGAAACGTTGAAAAATGCGGACATTCCTGAAAACGATGGTGCCGCCGGTCTGGTGGGAGGGCAAATGCTTAAGGACAGGCTCAAGACCGACTATTTCGGGTCGCAGGTGCCGAAGTCGGATGAACAGGCGCACGTCCTGGCTATGCTGGTGGAAAGCGAGCGCGTGGCGCTCGAAATTACTGAAAGATTGCAAAATAGTGAGAACTTTACGGCACTGGCAGGGGAGTTCGCCCAGAACTATTACTCTAAAAATATAAACCAGGGTGATTTCGGCTGGCATCCCAGGGACATATATGAATATCAACTGAATAATGCCATACCTATTGAATACGCCTTCAACGCGGAAATAGGCACTTTAAGCGCCCCCCTTTTTGACGCGGATGCGTATATGCAATTGGGCTACTGGCTGCTAAGGGTTAACGATAGGCCCAGCGAAGATTCGGCCAACGTATCGGCTCTCCTGATAAACAGTCGGGAGCTGGCGGAGGGTATCAAAGAGCGACTGGAAGACGGGGAAGACCTCGGGCCCATCGCCGATGAATATTCTAACTACAGTCCTTCCCAGGAAATGCACGGGGAGCTCGGTCTGGTACATGTATCTGAAGAAATAAGCGCCTCCTTTGACGATTATGCTTTTAATCCGGAAACAGTGCTGGGGGAATGGAGTGACCCTATTTTTGATGATACATACTGGACCGAGGGCGGGTACTGGTTGGTAGAGGTGGTTGGAAGGGAGGAAGACAGGAAAATCGACCGCGAGGACCGTGATTACCTCATAGAGCAGCTTTTTAACGACTGGATGACGGGAATCACGGCTGATATAGAGAACATCGTTGATGATATCAATCTGACTGAAGAATCCCAGCAATGGGCGATAGACCGGGCGTTGAAGGATTTACCGGAAGCGGGGGGCAATAGAAATGAATAAGAATAATATTGGAGTCGGGTTGATAGGGTTGGGCGTTGTGGCTGGACAGGTAGCCAGGGTTCTTACGGATAAGGCGGACGAGCTGGCGGAGAAGGTCGGGTGTCCCCTGGTGCTGCGTAAGGTCAAGGTCCTACCGCAGGATTTATCCAGACCGCAGGCAAAGCAGATGCCTGCCGGGCTTTTCACCACCGATGATGACGAGTTCTTCCGTGATGCCGGTATTGATATCGTCGTCGAGGCTATCGGCGGCGTAAGCCCGGCGCTGGATTACCATAAAAGAGCCATCGAAAGTGGTAAACACGTGGTTACTTCTAATAAAGAGCTTATTGCCAAGCACGGCACGGAACTCCTGGCCCTGGCGCGGCAGCACGGCGTAGGTCTGCTGTATGAAGCCAGTGTCGGCGGTGGTATCCCGTTGATTGCTCCCTTCAAGCACGACCTTGTTGCCAATGATATCTCCGGCATCTTCGCCATCATCAACGGCACCACCAATTATATACTCACCATGATGGCCCGGGAAGGTATGGACTTTGCCTTGGCTCTCAAGCAGGCGCAGGAGTTGGGCTATGCCGAGGCCGACCCTGAAAACGACGTCGAAGGGATAGACGCCAACTATAAACTGGCTATACTGGCTTCGCTGGCCTTTCAGACCAGGGTGCGGCCGGAGGATATTTACCGCGAAGGTATATCGCGACTCACCGGTCGCGACTTTCGCTATGCCCGGGAGCTGGGTTTTGCCATAAAGCTGCTGGCCATAACCAAGCAGCGTGACGATTCTATCGAAGCCAGAGTACACCCGGTATTCATTCCTGCCGACTCTTTTCTGGCCAAGGTTGATGGCGTTTATAACTGCGTCCAGGTGGAAGGCGACCTGGTAGGCAAGGTGCTCTTCATGGGTGAGGGCGCCGGTCCCGGCGCCACCAGCAGCGCCGTCGTTGCCGATGTTGTTGCCTCGGCGCGGAAAATCGCCCTGGGTATCGGCAGCATATCCACCTGGAAAGAGGTGGCGGGCAAGAGAATCAAGCCCATGGATGAAATCGAAACGCAGTATTACGTCAGGCTGAACGCCGCCGACCAGCCCGGTGTTCTGGCGCAGATTGCCACCGTCTTCGGTAAAAATAACATAAGCATATTCTCGGCCATACAGCCGGAGTCGGATAGCAAGACGCAGACGGCGGAAATCGTGATTATGACCCACCCCGCCGTGGAGAAAGCCATGCGGAAGGCGTTGGGTGAGTTGAAAAAGCTCGAGGTGGTCAACGAAATCAGCAATTTCATCAGGGTCGAAGAGATAGAGGGCGGTTAGCCATGAAAAAAGGCGTTCTGCAGCACTATAAAAAATATCTGCCGGTTACTCCCAAAACCCCCATGTTTACCATCGGGGAAGGGGATACCCCGCTGGTCAGGTGCGACAGGCTGGCGGAGAAATACGGCTGCAAGGAGCTGCATTTCAAGCTGGAAGGATGCCATCCCACCGGCTCCTTCAAGGACCGGGGCATGGTGATGGCCGTCGCCAAAGCGGTGGAGGATGGCAGTAAAGCCATTATCTGCGCTTCCACTGGTAATACCAGCGCCTCCGCGGCCGCTTTCGCGGCATTCTGCGGACTGGAATGTATCATCGTCATACCCAGGGGAAATATCGCCATGGGCAAGCTGGCGCAGGCCGTCGTTCACGGCGCCAGGATAGTAGCCATCGACGGTAATTTCGACCGGGCGCTTAATATCGTGCTCGGTCTGACCGAAAAGCACCCCGTAACGCTGGTGAATTCCCTCAATCCGTACAGAATCGAGGGGCAGAAGACAGCCTCATTCGAGATTATCGACGTTCTCGGCGATGCCCCGGACTACCTGTTTTTACCGGTAGGGAATGCCGGCAACATCACGGCTTACTGGAAGGGCTTTAAGGAATATTACGAAGCCGGGAAGTCAACCAGAAAGCCCAAGATGTACGGTTTCCAGGCCGAAGGGGCGGCGCCGATTGTACGCGGGCATCCCATCGAGAAGCCGGAGACGGTGGCTACGGCGATACGCATCGGCAATCCGGCGAGCTGGAAGAGGGCGGAAGCCGCCCGCGATGAGTCTGGCGGCATTATCGATATGGTCAGCGACGAGGAAATCCTCGCCGCCCAGCGAATCATGGCATCGGAGGCCGGGGTTTTCGGCGAGCCGGCTTCGGCGGCGCCGCTGGCGGGCCTCATCAAGCTGAAGGGTCGCAGCGAGAATTTCTCGGGTAAAATCATCGTTTGTATTGTAACCGGCAGCGGACTCAAGGATACGGAGGCCGCCTTGAAAGGCGCGCCTTCCTTCCTTGAGCTTCCGGCGGAACTGGCGGCGGTGGAGAAGGCGCTGGGGTGGACATAGTTAGCAACGGCAAGGAGAGGGAGTATGTTTGACGAGGCCATAATAAAAAAAGCGGTACATAATATTATCGAAGCCATCGGGGAAGACCCTTCACGTGAGGGGCTTAGAGATACTCCCCAGCGTGTTGCCGAGATGTATGCCGAGCTTTTTGCGGGTTTAAAGAAAGACCCCAAGGATGACCTTGAGGTGGGATTCGAACTGGGACACCGGGAGATGGTGGTATTAAAGGATATTCCGTTTTATTCCATGTGCGAGCACCATCTGTTGCCGTTCTATGGCGTGGCCCACGTGGGCTATATCCCCAACGAAGAGGGGCGCATCGTTGGCATCAGCAAGCTGGCGAGGGTGGTGGAGACATTGGCCCGCCGTCCCCAGGTACAGGAGCGCATGACCACCGAGATTGCCGATGCTATTGCGGAGGGTATTAAAGCGGTAGGGGTAGCGGTGGTTGTTCAAGCGGAGCACATGTGCATGGTCATGCGGGGCATTAAAAAACCGGGAAGCAACGTTATTACCTCGGCCATCCGCGGCTCTTTTCACAGCAACCCGGCCAGCCGCGCCGAGTTCTTCTCACTCATTCAGGGGAAGTAAACCTTATTTGTGTCGGGTTTAAGGGGTTACCTTATCTCTGGCCCCCTCCCCTCTATGTTATCTTTTCCCGCCCCTGCCGCCCTGTCTTATCCATAGCTCTCTTGACAGATTATCTCCCTTTCTTTATAATGGAAAGAAGGAAGAAGGTAGGAGGTATTTAATGAGATTCGTAATAGGTGGCCACAGCTACGAAATAAGTAGAGATGATATTCTCAATGCGACCAAGGATGTTCAGCCAAAGGCTTTTGATGGCCGGAATAAGTACTACGTAGAACTTCATGGATTAAGGTATCCAATCAAACAAACTATCCACTTGGTAACAGGGCTATCTTACACAGGAGATTTTACAGCGCAATACGCAAGTCACATTCTTAAAAAGTTAGGTTTCACAGTCCGCTCCTTAGAAATCATAAATGGAATAGAGCCAATACGCAGTACTAATACTACTACAATCGAGGGGACTAAAAAGTTCGCCATCACTCTGGAACAGGATGAAGACGGCTTTATCGTAGTCAGTTGTCCGGCTTTACCCGGCTGCCACTCGCAGGGGAGAACCGAAGAAGAGGCTATCGCCAACATCAGAGAAGCCATTCGGGGTTATATCGCCAGCATGCGCCGGCATGGAGAAGAGATACCCAACATCATCGAGGTGCGAGAGGTGGAGGTTGCCGTTTAATGTCACAACTCCCGGTAATATCAGGAGACGATTTTGTCAAAGCTATGTGTCAGGCAGGCTATCAATGGGACCATACTGAAAGAAGCCACATGATATTGCTTCACCCATCTAAGGGCAGGCTTTCTGTACCAAGACATAAAGAGCTGGGACGCGGGCTGTTGCGGGCGTTGATTCGAGATGCCGGACTAACGAGGGATGAATTTCTTAAGTTGCTTTAAGACTGCCTGAAAACTCTCTTAAATATCCAGGTTGGCGCTCCTAGCGTGCGCCTGGATAAACTGTTTGCGGGGCGGGACCTCGTCGCCCATCAATATGTGGAATATTTCGTCGGCCTTGGTGGTGTCCTCCAGGTTCACTCCCAGAAGGGTACGGGTGTTCGGGTCCATGGTGGTTTCCCAGAGCTGTTCCGCCGTCATTTCACCCAGGCCCTTATAGCGCTGAATTTGTGTCTTTCTTGAGGTGCTGTTTTTCAGCACCTCGTCTTTTTCCTGGTCGGAATAGACCCACTTTAATCCTTCGCTGCTCTTGATACGGTAAAGGGGTGGCTGGGCGATGAACAAATGCCCGGCGCTGATGAGCTCCATCATGTGGCGAAAGAAGAAGGTGAGTAAAAGAGTGCGTATATGAGAGCCGTCGACATCAGCGTCCGTCATCAGTATTACCTTGTGGTAGCGCAGTCTGCTGACATCAAATTCCTCGTCAATACTGGTGCCGAGCGCGGTAATGATAGTGCGGATTTCGTTGTTGGCCAGCATCTTGTCCGGCGGAGCCTTCTCAACGTTAATGATTTTGCCTCTAAGGGGCAGTATCGCCTGGAAACGGCGGTTACGACCCTGCTTGGCCGAGCCTCCGGCGGAGTCGCCCTCCACCAGGTACAGCTCGCACTGCGCCGGGTCTCTCTCGGAGCAGTCGGCCAGCTTTCCGGGCAGGGTGCCGGTTTCCAGTCCGCTCTTTCTGATGATTAAATCGCGGGCCTTGCGGGCGGCTTCCCTGGCCTTGGAGGCGGTAACGCATTTTTCGATTATTTTCTTGGAGTCATCGGGGTGCTCTTCAAGGTAGAGGGCCAGGCCTTCATTGACGGCGCTTTCTACCTGGCTCTTGATTTCGATATTGCCCAGCTTACCCTTGGTCTGGCCTTCGAACTGCGGCTCGGAAAGCTTGACGCTGATAATGGCGGTAAGGCCTTCGCGGACATCCTCGCCGGTCAGGTTGGAGTCGTCTTCCTTGAGCAGTTTGTTCTTCTTGGCGTAGTCATTAAGCACGCGGGTCAATGCCGAGCGAAACCCGGTAAGGTGGGTGCCGCCGTCCACGGTATTGACGCAGTTGGCGAAGCTGAAGGCGGACTCGCTGAAGCCGTCGTTATACTGGAGGGCTACCTCGATTTGAGTGTTGTTGACTGACTTGGTGACATAAATGGGCACGGGATGGCGGACTACGCGGTTTCGGTTAAGGTGACGGACGAAGCCGGTAATCCCGCCCTCGAAGTAAAATGTGCGTTCCTGGTCGCTCGCTTCGTCGATAATGGTTATTTCCAAGCCTTTATTGAGGTAGGCCATTTCCCGCAGGCGCTCGCTGATGGTCTCAAAATCATAGCTTATTTCGCTGAATATCTCCGTATCGGGGAGGAAGGTCGTGATGCTGCCGGTATCTTTAGCTTTGCCGGTTACCTGCAGCGGTCCCTGCGGGACGCCTCGCTTGTATTCCTGGTGGTGAACCTTGCCGTCGCGCTTGATATCGACCTTGCACCACTCGGACAGGGCGTTGACAACGGAGGCGCCCACGCCGTGCAGGCCTCCGGATACGGTATATGTCTTACCGCCGAATTTGGCCCCGGCGTGGAGCACGGTCATAACCGTCTCCAGGGCGGAGACGTTGGTAGTCGGGTGGATACCCACCGGTATACCGCGTCCGTTATCGGTAACGCTTACGGATTTGTCAGCCTTGATGGTGACGACAATCAGGTCGCAGCAGCCGGCCATGGCTTCATCGACGCTGTTGTAGGCAATCTCGTATATCAGGTGGTGCAGTCCGCGCTGGTCCGTACTGCCGATGTACATGCCCGGACGCCGCCGTACCGCCTCTCGCCCGCCGAGAACTTGGATATCACGGGCGGTATAATCGTCGTTATTCCGTTTTCTG
The DNA here is from genome assembly GCA_034430575.1 of Dehalococcoidales bacterium. Taxonomy (GTDB): domain Bacteria; phylum Chloroflexota; class Dehalococcoidia; order Dehalococcoidales; family RBG-16-60-22; genus JAFGPF01. Next base: position 5,622 of record DAOUDZ010000131.1, on the reverse strand, counting down.
GTCTTCTTCGGTACAGTAGTATCTCGTGTCATAAAGTCTCTCTTATCTGCAAGGAATTATACAAGAAAGAAAGGACATTCTCAAACGGAGTAGTGCAACCAGCGTAGCCTGCGGTTGCAATGAGATAGGCCGGCCAATTAATAGTAAATACGCACATTTAGCCTGTTTTATTATAGCACAACTTAGCTGTGTGGTAAAGCTGGAAGGGGGTGGGGGAGAGCCGTCAAATCGGTTGATATTTTTGATGCGTGGCGGTATAAAAATGTTGAAAATACCGGCATAGTTCTAAAAAATCTCTAAAAAATCTGTACAAATATACATAATATAACTTAATATCCTCTTGAAAGTGGTCGGCACCGAGACTACAATCTAAACGAATATTTATGTAATATTCCGGGTGGAGGAGTCTAATGATAGCGGAGGATGAACTATTACGGCTGGGAAATCAGGAAAAGGCCTGGAACAAGTATTGCGGCTTTCTTGATTTATCGCTTCTGGAGTTCATGGAAATCCAGGAGCAACTCCTGATGAAGCAAATCGATGTGGTTTATCAAAGACCCCTGGCCCGCAAGTTCATACCTTATAAGCCAAAAGACGTATCTGAATTCCGCCAGCTAGTCAAATTAACAACGTACGAAGATTACTCCACTTACTTGAGTAAAAAAGACGAGGACATGCTGGCGGTAAAACCTTATTGCTGGGCGTGCACGTCGGGCATGGGAGGAAATCCCAAATGGGTGCCCTATACACACCGCGCTGTTGAGATGTTCACCATGTGCAGTGTCGCTGTAGTAATCCTTGCCTGTGCGGCTAATAAAGGCGAGGTTAACATCACCCACGGACTGCGCGTACTGCATAATTTGCCGCCACCGCCATATATGTCAGGAATTATCAACGAGCTGCTGGCCCTCCAGCTTGGCGCCCGGCTTATACCGCCGTCGACCGCCTATGGGCATGCCGACTTTGAAGAGAGGATTCAGGAAGGTTTCCAGATGGCCCTGCGCACCGGGGTGGATATATTGAGTTCCATGAACAGTGTCATGGTGAGAATGGGCGAAAAATTTGCCGAAATCTCGGCGCACTGGAAGTTAGACCGGCAGATGCTCCAGCCTCAAATACTGGGGCGTCTGGCTCTCGCCTGGTTGCGGTGTAAGAAAGAAGGCAGAGCTATGTTACCGAAAGATCTGTGGTCTTTCAAAGGGCTGGCGTGCTATGGTATAGACACCAGTATTTACCGGGAGCAGGTAAAATATTACTGGGGCAAGGAACCGCTGGAAATGTACGGCGCCACCGAAGCTGGAACGATTGCCACTCAAGCCTGGAATAAGAGGAGTATGACCTTCTTCCCCGCCTCCTGTTTCTGGGAGTTTATTCCCGAGGAAGAATGGCTGAAAAGCCGCGAAGAGAAGGGCTACCAGCCCCAGACCGTGCTCCTGAATGAGGTAAAACCCGGCCGGCGTTACGAGTTAGTTATCACCAATTTCCACGGCATGCCCTTCCTGCGCTACAAGCTGGGAGACTTGATTCAAATAGTCGCATTAGAGGATAAAGAAGCGGGAATCAGATTACCCCAGATGGTCTTTGAATGTCGCGCCGATGACATTATTGACATTCCCGGGTTTGCCAGGCTTTACGAAAAGACGCTCTGGCAGGCTATTGCCAATACCGGGATAAAGTTTGAGGACTGGACTGCCCGCAAAGAATACGAAAAAGAGGAACCGGTTTTGCACCTGTACATTGAGCTAAGAGAAGATATTGGTGTTCAAGAGCTGGAAGGCTTAATTCACCAGCAGCTGGTGGAGCTCAATAAAGATTATAGTGATCTTGAGAACACGCTTAAACTAAAATCGGTACGAATCACCATTATCCCGACAGGGAGTTACCAGCGGTATTATGAGAGAATGAAGAAAAAAGAGGCTGATTTAGCTCACTTAAAACCCCCTCATATTAATGCTTCCGATGATGTTATCGAAGGCCTTATCGGAACGGCACCGCCGCCCGGTAGAGGTAATGCATGACGGTTTACGTGGTGCTGCCGTTAGTGCAGGCCTTCTGTTGCGTGGTTCTCGCAGCCGTAGTCATGAGAGGTCATTTCCGCAGCTCCAGCCACCGCCTATTCTCATTAGTTCTATTGAGTCTGGCCGGCTGGGGCTTGGTAATTTTTGGCATGAGGGCAAGCCCTGATATTGAGTCTGCCCTGTTATGGGAGAGGTGGTTGATGCCTCTGGGGGCGTTTATGGCCGTATTGTTCTATCATTTCTCGGTAGTACACGCTTCCGGCAAAATCAGGAAGCGGTTAATCACCTTTCTCTACCTCATTTGCTTCATTTTAATACCCCTGGCAGTGACCCGACTGTTTATCACCGGTATGCAGATAAAACCGTACGGATATGCCCCCGTATTCACGCCGGCAGCTTACATCTGGATGTTATTCGCTCTGGGAATAGGCGTCTCGGCGGCTTTAAATTTCTTAAGGATATTGAGAACGTCATCGTACCCTGAAGAACGGAACCAGGCCGCCTATATTATCATCGGTGTCGTCCTTGTTGTTATCGGGGGTCTTTTTGATGTTCTGCCTTTGTTCGGGTTGCCTCTCTATCCCGGTATGGTTATCGGCATCTTTTTATTCTGCCTGTTAACCACGGTGGCTATCGTGAAATACAATCTCCTGGATATCAGAATCATCCTTCGCAAGAGTACCATCTATATTTTAACCAGTGCGATAATCGCTGTACCTGTTTTCGGGTTGTTTTTTTTAATAACTCGTCTACTGTACGAATCACCCCTGGCCCCGTGGTTCTATCTGTTGATAGTGATTGTTCTGGCTTTTTTCGTTCCCGCGTTGTGGGGGCTGGTCCAGAGGCGGGTCGACAGGTGGTTTTACCGTGACCGTTATGATTATCTCAAGGCGCTGGAGACTTTCAGCTGGCATACCCAGAGCCTCTCCGATTTTAACGAGGTGTGTCGCACCACGGTAAAGATGGTCGCCGGGGCATTGCGTGCCTCGAATGTTTACCTGTTCCAGCCGCTATCGAAAAGCGGTGACTTCCGGGTGGTCTGTTCCGTGGATGAAACGGCGGATGCTTCCAATCTGGTATTCCGAGCAAAAAGCACCTTGCTCCGGTGGCTGCAGGCTTCTGAAGGATTATTACGCTACCAGGACATCTCGCTAATTCCTCAATTACAGAATGTTATCTGGGAAGAAACGGAGCTCATGAAAAAAATCGATGCCGAGCTCATCGCTCCGCTGATGTCCCGTAAAGGTCGGATATCGGGGCTGCTGCTGGTAAGCAGGAAACGCTCCGGGCAGCCTTACAGTGTCGAGGATGTCCAGATGGTCGGTGCTATCACTAATCAGATTGCTACCACTCTGGAAAATCTACGCCTGTACAAAGATATCCTCGAAGCTAGGGAAAACCTGGAAACGTGGTTAAACAGTATGAGCGATTGCGTGATGATTGTTGACGCCAAACAGACGATACAGTTTATGAACCATGCCGCGGAGACGACTTTCTGCGGTAAAGAAAAGGGGAAATGCTGGAAAGCACTGGGCGAAGAAGAGAAGTGTCCTGAGTGCCCTCTTCAGGATACCTTGAGTAATGGTAATGTGAAACCCAGAAATGTCGGCAACAGGAAAATAGGCGATAAGGAGTATGAGGTGGCTACCGCCCCCCTTTTGAACCCTGATGGCAGTATATCGATGATTCAGGTGTTTCGTGACATCACCGAGAGGAAGAGGCTGGAAGAAGAAATTATCCGGGTCAAGGTCAAGATAGAAGCCTTAAAGCAGTCGGAACGGCTGAAAACCGACCTTCTCTCCATGATATCTCACGAGCTGCGCACCCCCCTGGCAATCATCAAGGGCTATACATCCAGCTTTCTGCATAACTCGGCGGAGTGGAGCAAGGAAGAGGAGAGAGAGACTTTTTTCAAGACATTGACCATGAAGCCGATTATCTCGCGAAGCTGGTAAGCAATCTGCTGGATATGTCGCATCTTGAGTCCGGGGCCATGAAGCTGGAAAAGGACTGGTACCAGGTTTCCGAGATACTGGAGTGGGCGGACAGGTCGCTGCGAGAGGTTACCAGAGACCATGAGGTAAGTACGGAGCTACCCCCGGACCTGCCGGATGTTCTGGTGGACAGGGTGCGTGTCGGACAGGTGCTGATAAATCTCTGTGAGAATGCGGCCAAATATTCCGGGCGGGGGGGTCAGATTTTAATTTCAGCGGAGATTTCCGGAGACTCGATTGTTATCAGTGTTGCGGATAAGGGAGAAGGTATATCTCCGCGGGAAATGGAAAGAGTCTTCGACCGTTTCTACCGCGTCGCGGGTGAATACGATTCTGAAGAGGGCATCGGTCTGGGGCTGTCAATCTGCCGTGGAATTGTCGAGGCGCATTACGGCGAAATCTGGGTGGAGAGCAAAGTTGGCAAAGGCTCGAAATTCAGTTTCAGCCTGCCTATAGAAGAAAAGGAGGGCAGTCGGTTGAGGCTGCCTTAGTGTAGCGGGGCGACGTGATAATGGCTCATACTTATATTCTTGTGGTTGACGATGACGAGAAGATAGTCAAGTTTCTGCGGTTCAACCTGTCTGGAGAAGGCTGGCATGTACTCACGGCCAGGGATGGGGCCGAGGCTTTGCGGGTGGTGGAAAAAGACTCACCCGACCTTGTTCTGCTGGACATAATGCTGCCTAGGGTGGACGGTTTTGAAGTCCTCCGGCAGCTGCGTCAGTGGTCGCAGGTACCGATTATCGGGCTTAGCGCCCGGGGCGATACCGCGGACAAGGTGAAGTGCCTCAACCTCGGCGCTGATGATTATATAACCAAGCCGTTCGGTATTAATGAGCTTATCGCCCGGATTAAAGCGGTGCTCCGGCGAAACAAGGTAGACGATTCCGCCCCGACCACGCCTGATTTCAAATGCGGCGAGTTGAAGGTAGATTTTTTAATAAGGCAGGTAACCAGAGACGGGCAGGAATTAAAACTGACGCCGACGGAGTATAAATTATTACGGGAACTCGCTCTTGGTGTGGGACATACTCTGAGCTACCGGTATCTCCTGGGTAAAATCTGGGGTCCGGAATACAAAACGGAGAGGGAATATTTACACGTCTATATAGGCCATTTGCGGGCCAAGATTGAACCCGACCCGAAAGACCATGACCATATTGTATGCATGCCCGGAGTGGGGTACAGGTTCCAGTGTCAGGAAGTTGCTTAACCCCACTATGGTTTTACTATGTGCTCACAAGGATAATTCCTCCTTCAGGTACTGCTGTAGAGGGATTATTAACGGGGGGTTGCTGGAGCGAGTGTTATATATCCGGGCGTGCTTTGTCGAATAATGGATAACTGGTGAGGCTAAAAAGATGGTACCCCTGCCGGGACTCGAACCCGGGCACGCGGTTTAGGAAACTGTATGCCAGTATATCACGATTGGCTGGAGGGACGAGGGCCATGGCTCACCCTGCTCCTGGCTGTGGATGATGCTACCGGAACGGTCCCTTTCGCCCTGTTTCGTAAACATGAGGATACCCACGGCTACTTCCTGCTGATTGAGGGAATTATCCGGCGCCGTGGTATTCCCCTGGCGGTGTATACCGACCGCCACGCTGTCT
>DAOUDZ010000130.1:0-10939 GCA_034430575.1 Dehalococcoidales bacterium | reverse complement strand
CGGAGAAATGGAGAATATAAGAATATCACTACCCGTGAAAAAACAGAAAAAAGTCGCTTCTACTAAAAGAAGTAAAATAGAAGAAGATAATAAACAGGAGGCACCTAATGGGCAGTAAAGGCAGAAAGAACGTTAAGAAACCCAAGCAGGACAAGGGCAAAAAGGGAGAACCCAAGAAGAAATAGAACCCCGGCTGTACTATAATGGTTCATGGGGAGTTTGAGGGAGTTCAAATCTCCCTTAATCCCTCTTTACGAAAGAGGGAAAGATTGACTATAAGCGAGGATACACGGGTTTATACAATCGTCCTCTCCCTTTCGTAAAGGGAGAGTGAGAGAGGGATTTAACCACAGGGGGTGAGGTTTATCAATAACCAGCCATCCGGTAAAATCGCAGAAGTAATCGAGGCCAGTATTGTGTAAGGTGATATAATAAATGCGGTGAGGTGTAAGTATGAAGGAGATACTCTTAGCAATTCATATAGAATCGTTACCCGAGGGAGGATTTCTGGCCACCAGCGACGATTTACCCGGCCTGGTGGCACAGGGGCGTACCGCCGCTGAGGCACTGGAAATCGCGCAGGATGTCGCCCGCAAGCTCATCCAGTCTTACCAGGAACACGGCGATGAGCTACCGCCTGCGCTGCGGGCGGCTACTCCTCCAAGTGGTAATGTCAGCATTCCGGTGAGTATATCCTGATGGGAAAGCTGGCTGGTTTCAGCGCTGATGAAGTGATACGCAAGTTGAGACGGGCTGGCTTTGTTTTCGACCGTCAGGCAAGGGGGAGTCACGAAATATGGTGGAATCCACAGACCCGCGCCCGCACTACCGTGCCTCACCATCCCGGTGACCTCCCCGAAGGGACATTGCACGCTATCCTGCACCAGGCCAAGCTCAGTATAGATGATTTTCTTAAGCTTTAAAGGATATTATGGAGAGTAAAATAGCCGAAGTAATCGAGGCCGGCACGGTACAGTTCGCCGCCCAGTGCTACGAGCTATACGAACTGCCGCCTTTAGGCAGCCTGGTAAAAACCGGCGATATCTACGGCATCGTCGCCGGGGCCACCACCAGCAGCCTGGAGCCGGGGCGCAAGCCCATCGCCCGCGGCAAAGACGAAGCCTCGGAGGAAGCCGTCTACCAGTCCAGTCCCCAGCTTTCAAAGCTCCTGCGGAGCGAGTTCGAGGCGGTGGTGGTGGGGCATAAAGACGGCGATAAGCTGCGCCAGTACCTGCCCCCGCGGCCCGCCCGCATCCACGGCTTTATATATTTATGTCAACCCGACGAGGTAAAGGAGTTCAGCCAATCGTTCGGCTTCCTCAATATTTTAACCAGCGCCACCCTGCCCGTCCCCACCGAGGAGCTAATCGCCGCCGCCCTGCGGCAGATGAGCCGCGCCCACGAGGACAGCCGCGCCTTCCTGGTGGCGGCGGGCAAAGAGCTGGCCGCCCTGTTCAGCAGTGATTTTATTCGACTTAAAAACATCCTGGGGAGGCTCCAATGAGCGACCGACTCGGCATCGTAACTTCGGCCTCGCTGGAAAAAGGCGTGGACGTGCGTCTGGACAGCCCCGTCTCGGTGGAGGACATGGTGGTAGGCCGCTACGTCACCATCGAAGGCCGGAAACACCGCTTCCTCGGCATGATAACGGATGTCTCCCTCGGCGTTACCGACGAGCGACTCAAAATCTCCCCGCCCGATGCCGCCGACCCCTTTATCGCCGAGGTCTTAACCGGCACCAGCACCTTCGGGCAGATACATATCTTCCCACGGCTCACCATCAGCGGCGTCGAGGAGCCCCGGACGGTCAAGACTATTCCCGCCCATTTTTCGGCGGTCAACCTCACCTCGGAGGAGGACATGGAACTCGTCTTCGGGCAGGAAGACCCGCAGAGGTTCAATATCGGCAACCCGCTGGACATGGAGCTCAAGCTATGCCTCAACCTTGAGGAGTTCGTCAAGCGCTCCAACGGCATTTTCGGCAAGAGCGGCACCGGCAAGACCTTCCTCACCCGCATCCTGCTCATCGGCATGCTGCAAAAAAGCAAAGCCGTTAATTTAATCTTCGATATGCACAACGAGTACGGCTGGCAGGGTACGTCGGAAGGAGGCCCGCCCGTCAAGGCCCTGAAGCAGCTCTTCCCGGCCAGCGTGGCCGTCTATACCCTCGACGAGGAGAACTCGCGGCGGCGTGGCGTCAGCACCGACTTCGTCGTTAAAATCGGCTACGATGAAATCGAGCCGGAAGATATCGCCATCCTTCGCTCGACGTTAAATTTAACCGACCTTGCCGTCGAGGCGACGTACCAGCTAAGGCGCCGCTTCGGTAAAAGCTGGATACAAAATACGCTGGATACCGAGGACCCCGATGAAGTGAAGCAACTCCTGGAAGAGTCCAAAATACACGAGAGTACTTTACAAAGTCTCAAGCGCGGCCTGGCCACCATCCGGCGGCTGCCCTTCATCGAACCGCATGCCCCCGCCGATGCCGTGAAAAATATCCTCGACCACCTCGACCGCGGAATGAATGTCGTTTTAGAGTTCGGGCGTTACCGGGACATCACCGCTTACGTCCTGGTAGCCAACATGCTCGCCCGCCGCATTTACAGCCAGTACCAGTCGAGGACGGAAAAGGCCATGGCCGAGGGCACGGCGGCACCCAACCCTCTGGTGATAACCATCGAGGAAGCGCACAAGTTCCTCAACCCGGAAGTCGCCTCCCAGACAATCTTCGGCACCATCGCCCGCGAAATGCGCAAGTACAATGTCAGCCTGCTGGTAATCGACCAGCGCCCCAGCGGCATCGAGAGCGAGGTAATGTCGCAGATGGGCACCAAGATTACCTGCCTCCTCGATAACGAGCGGGATATCGATAGCGTTCTGGCCGGTGTTTCCGGCAAGAGCGAGCTTAAGTCGGTGCTGTCCCGGCTGGCTCCCAAGCAGCAGGCCCTCATCTTCGGCCACGCCGTGCCTATGCCGGTGGCCTTCCAGCCCGTAGCTTACGATACTAAATTCTACTCCAGCCTGACCGGCTCGCGCGGAAAGGCCGCCGGGGAACAGGCGGAAAAAGACATAGAGGAACTGTGGGAATAGAAATGAACTCCACCGATTCACCCGGTAAGAAAGTCGGCCTGGCCTTGAGCGGCGGCGCGGCGCGGGGATTGGCCCACGTCGGCGTGCTCCGGGTGCTGCAAAAAGAAGGCATACCAATCGACCTGATAGCGGGAACCAGCGCCGGTGCCGTCATCGGCGCGAGCTATGCCTGGGACCAGGATACGACCCGGATGACCAGAGACGCCCTGGACGCCAGCTGGAAAAAAATGGCGCCCATGATTGACCCTTCCCTGCCGAAGACCGGTTTTATCAAGGGTAAGAAAATCCAGGACCTTATATCCGGCTATGCCGGCGGTAACATTAAGTTCAACGACCTTAAAATACCGTTTGCCTGCGTTGCTACCGACATAGACACCGGCGAAGAGATAATCATCGATAGCGGCTCGGTGCCGGAAGCACTGCGCGCCAGCATCTCCATACCCGGCATCTTTACCGTGGTCAAACGTGAAGGAAGATACCTCGTCGATGGCGGCCTGACGACTCCCGTACCTGTCGAGGTGGTCAGGAACATGGGGGCCGACTTCGTTATTGCCGTGAACGTCAACCCGGACGTTGCCGACCGCATGGGAAAGGCGAGCAAACAACGGGTGGAGGCCCGCAAAGAGCCGAATATTTTCCAGATAATGATGCAGTCGATTTACATTACCACGTACTCGCTGGCGCGAAACAGCCTGGAAAATGCCGATATCGTCATCGAACCCGACCTTTCGCATATCGGCGCCGGGGATTTCAGTAAAGCCCGGGAGCTAATTACCCGCGGGCGCCGGGCGGCGCAAAACGCCATCCCGGAAATAAAGCGGAAGCTGGGAAATTTATCAATACTGTAAAATGAGACTATGCACTGGGTCTATTATTTCGGCAGAGTACTAATACGCATACTGGTATTCCCCTGGGCAAGCTGGCATGTCAAGGGTAAGGAGAACGTACCCGATAGCGGCCCCCTGCTTATCGTTAGCAACCACCTCCACCTGGCCGACCCGCCAATCGTCGCCACCAGTATCAGATTAAAATCGGTTATCATGGCCAAAGACGACCTATGGAAGAGCGGGTGGTCGCGCTTCTGGGTGGAGAATTTCGGCGCTTTTCCGGTAAAACGGGGCGGCGTCGACCGTAAAGCGCTCCGCACGGCGGAACACTGGCTGAAGCGGGGCGTATCTTTAATCATGTTCCCGGAAGGCTCAAGAAGCAAGAACGCCCGGATGCAGCCGGCACTGCCCGGCGCGGCGTTAATCGCCTCCAGGTTGGGTATACCCGTCCTGCCGGTGAGTATCACCGGTACTGATAAACTAAGGAATCTAAAGTGGTGTGTGCTGCACCGCCCCGCCATAACGGTCACAATAGGCAAGCCCTTCAACCCCCCAAAGACGGACGGTAAATTGACCAAGGAACAGCGCAACCAGTTGATGAATGATATTATGAGAAAAATCGCCGCTCTCCTGCCCCCCGAGTATCACGGCGTTTATGCAGGAGGAGAAAATGCCCGGGATTGAAAAGGCCGCCAAGACCGGCTTCTGCTTCGGGGTGAGGCGGGCTATCAACACCCTGGAAAAGGTGGCCCGTGAGCGCGGCGGCATGGAGACGTTAGGAGCTGTTGTGCATAACCAGCAGGTATTGCACAAACTGTCCGAGATAGGCGTACAGGTCGTCAATAATATCGACGATATCAAGGGCAGCGCCGTCGTTACCAGCTCTCACGGCGTCAGCCCGGCTCTGGAGGAAGAACTGCGGAGTCGGCATATCGAAGTCATCAGCACCACCTGTCCTTTCGTGCGCCGGGCGCAGGTCGCCGCCCGCCGACTCGCCGAGTCGGGCTTCTTCGTTATCGTCTATGGCGACGCCGGGCACCCGGAAGTTAAAGGCATCCTGGGCTGGGCTCAAGGCCGGGGACTGGCTTCACTAGAAGAAGAGACCATCAAAAAACTGGAATCCATACCGCGCCGAATCGGCATCCTTTCCCAGACCACCCAGATACCGGCCCATTATACCGATTTTGCCAAGAAGATAATTGACCTGGCGCTGAATAAGGACTCCGAGATACGCATCATCGATACTATCTGCCACGATATACGCCAGAGGCAGGCCGCCGCGCTGGAACTGGCGCACCGGGCCGACCTCATGCTGGTGGTGGGCGGGCGTTCCAGCGCCAATACCAACCGTCTCGCCGAGCTCTGCTCCCCCGTGGCGGAGACGCACCTCATCGAGACATCCGATGAAATTCAGCCCGGATGGATTAAGTGGAAAAACCTCGTCGGCGTCACCGCCGGTGCCTCCACCGCCGAGGAGACGGTGGAGGAAGTGATGAAACGACTGCAAGAGATGTCATTGCCTTGACGCAGATACACGGCAATCCTTATAATTTAACTTGAATATATCACTACATCCGCTTACTTCGGGAATCTCCTGGATAGTCCCAGAAAAACAGAATTAAAATTAGATATTTTACCCGACCCGGTTTACGGAGGGAGGAAAGATACCTTGGACTACTTTTTGGACGAACAGCAGAAGACCATCAGGGACCTGTCCCGGAGGATTGCCGAGGAAAGAATTCTTCCGGTGCGGGCAGAACTCGATGAAAAAGAGGAGTTCCCCTGGGATATCGTCAAAGAACTGGCCGCCGCCGATATGTTCCGCATCTTCGTTCCGGAGGAATACGAGGGACTGAACGGCGGCTGCCTGGAACTGTGCCTGGTAGTGGAAGAATTGAGCCGGGTCTGCAGCGGGGTGGCGGTTACCTACGCCGCCAGCGCCCTGGGCTGCATGACCCTGATGGAGTACGGCACCGACGAGCAGAAGCAGAAGTACCTCCCCGATATCGCCAGCGGTAAGAAGCTGTCCGCCTTCGCCATCACGGAGCCGACAGCCGGCAGCGACGCCGCCAATATCAAGACGACGGCGGAAAAGGTGGAGGGAGGCTACCTGCTCAACGGCACCAAGCAGTTCATCACCAACGGCGGGGAGGCCGAAATATACACGGTCATCGCCCTGACGGATAAAACCAAGGGCGCCCGTGGCGCCAGCGCCATTATCGTCGAGAAAGACACGCCGGGATTCACCTTCGGCAAGAAGGAAAAGAAGCTGGGCATCCGTACCTCGGCCACCAGAGAGCTGGTCTTTAAAAACTGCCTGGTGCCGGAGGAAAACCTGCTTGGCAAGCCGGGACGGGGATTCATTCAGGCGATGCGCCTCTTCGACCGCTCCCGACCCGGCATCGGCGCGCAGTCGGTGGGACTGGCCCAGGGGGCTTTAGAAGCGGCCACGGACTATGCTCAAGAGCGCGTCCAGTTCGACCAGCCCATCATCTCCATGCCGGTTGTCCAGCACATGCTGGCGGACATGGCCATCCAGGTGGAAGCCGCCCGGGCACTCGTTTACGCGGCGGCCAGGTACGTCGACAGCGGCGCCCGGAATGTCACCGAGGAATCGGCCATGGCCAAGGTCTTCGCCTCGGATGCCGCCATGAAAGTCACCGTGGATGCCGTGCAGATTTGCGGCGGCTCCGGCTATATGCGGGACTACCCGGTGGAGAAAATGATGCGGGACGCTAAAATCCTCCAGATATACGAGGGCACTAACCAGATACTGCGAAACGCTATAGCCGTTAACTTGAGGAAGAGAAAGGCCAGAACGGCATGAATATTGTCGTCTGCCTGAAGCAGGTGCCCGGCACCACCGAAGTTAAAATCGACCCCCAGACCAATACCCTCATCCGCCAGGGAATAGAGAATATCATCAACCCCTTTGATACTTACGCCATCGAAGAAAGTGTGCGTATCAAGGAAAGGGACGGGGGCAAGGTCACCGTTATCACCATGGGACCGTCCCAGGCGGAGGCGGCGCTGCGGGAAGCCATTTCCCTCGGGGCCGATGAAGCCGTTTTGCTATCCGACCGCGCCTTCGCCGGCGCCGATACCTGGGCAACCGCCTACACACTATCGCTTGCCATGAAGAAGCTGGATAAGTACGACCTTATTATCTGCGGACGGCAGACCATCGACGGGGATACCGGCCAGGTAGGCCCGGAACTGGCGGAGATGCTGGACATACCCTTCGTCGCCTATGTCAGCCAGATAGAAGAGATAAGAGATGGTTACCTGCGTTTGCGGCGGATGGTGGAGGAAGGCCATGAAGTCATCGAGACGACCCTGCCGGCTGTCATCACCGTCGCCAAGGAAATCAACGTGCCCCGCCTGCCCTCGCTGCGCGGCATCATGAAGTCGAAGAGTGCCGTCATCCCCACCTGGGGCATCCAGGAACTGGGCGTCGACCAGTCTATGGTGGGCCTATCCGGCTCCTCCACGCAGGTAATAAAAGTGTTCTTCCCCCAGCGAGTCCAGCAGGCCGAGATGCTGGAAGGTCCCCTGGAAAAGCAGATAGATACACTGATTGACAGGCTCAAGAATGCCGGTTTGTGCTAGGAATTTTTACCAATGGGAGTGAAGATTGACTTGCTAAAATGCGTGGGTTGCGGCGCCTGCACTTTTGTATGCCCGGTCGGGGTGCTGGCGGTGGAGGATATGAAGTGCCGGGTTAAAGAAGGTTGCATCTCCTGCGGTGAATGCGTGGACGTGTGCCAATGGCGGGCGATAACCCTGGAAGACGAACCAGAAAGAAGGACTGATTGACGGATATGGGAATTAATTTCGACCTTGAAAAATGTACCGGCTGCGGCAACTGCGTTCAGGTCTGTCCCTTCGGCCTGCTGGACATAGTCGATGATAAGGTACAATTAAAGGAGGGCTGCACCCTCTGCGGCGCCTGCGTGGACGCCTGTAGCTTTGAGGCCATTACCATCGAAGCACCCCGGAAAACCGCCGAAGTAAGCGATAGCTCCCGCGGCGTCTGGGTATTCGCCGAGCAGCGGCGCGGCACCCTGAAAAACGTCGCCTTCGAGCTCCTGTCACGGGGCAGGGAGCTGGCCGATATATTGCAGACGGAACTATGCGCGGTGTGCCTCGGCCATAATGTCCAGGATATCGACCGGCTTATCGCTTACGGCGCCGATAAGGTCTACCTGGTGGACAGCCCGGAACTGGCCGATAACCAGGAGGATTACCTCACCCATAAACTGGTCGAGTTAATCAGGGAGTACCAGCCGGAGGCGGTTATCGCCGGCGCCACGGCGCTGGGTCGCGCCTTCATTCCGCGCGTGGCGGCCATCCTGAAAACGGGGCTTACCGCCGACTGTACCGGACTTGATATCGATACCGAAAAAAGGCTGTTCCTGCAGACCCGCCCTACCTTCGGCGGCAATATCATGGCTACGATTATCTGCCCTGCCAGCCGACCCCAGATGGCCACCGTACGCCCGCGCGTCTTTAAAAAGAGTGCCCCGGACGGCAAACGCCGGGGTCAGATTATCAAGGTAGCCTTTAAAAAAGAAGGCATCACGTCTAAGAGCAAACTCCTCGAATTTATTGAAGACGTTACGGAGGCGGTAAAAATCGAGGATGCCGATATTATCGTATCGGGCGGACGCGGACTCGGCAAAGCGGAGAATTTCAAGCTGCTCGCCGAGCTGGCGGAAACCATGGGCGCGGCGCTGGGCTCGTCCCGGGCGGCGGTTGACGAGGGGTGGATTCCCTACAGCCACCAGGTGGGCCAGACCGGCAAGACCGTCTGCCCCAAGCTATACATAGCCTGCGGTATCTCCGGGGCCATCCAGCACCTGGCGGGCATGCAGACCTCGGATGCCATCGTCGCCATCAACGACGACCCCAATGCCTCTATCTTTGAGGTGGCCACCTATGGCATCGTCGGCGACCTCTTCCAGGTGGTGCCGATGCTGATTAAAAAACTCAAGGGCGAATAGCCAGGCATTTGATATACTGGAGGAAAGGCATTTAAGCCCTCACCCGGAATATCTGCCGGAAGAAAGGAAGTAAACAGCGATGGATGAAACCAAGTACGGTAAATACATAATCAGCGATGACAGCGGCAGGCCGCAGCACGATTCCAGGGAAAACGAGGAGTTCTCCGCGGCACTTCCCGATATCAGCGTCCGGCTGGCCTATCTCGACGATAAAGTGGTTAAAGGGAGCTTCTACGCGGAGTGCATGTGGTTCCATACAGCTTCGGATGCCGTGGTCGAACCCCATACCCACGATTTTGACGAAATCCTGGCGTTTTTCGGCAGCAACCCGAAAGATTTCCACGACCTGGGCGGGGAGGTAGAGCTCTGGCTGGACGATGAAAAACACCTGCTCACCAAAAGCTGCATGGTATTCATTCCGAAGGGCCTCCGGCACTGCCCGATGATTCTCAAGAGAATCGATACTCCTATTTTCCACTTTTCCGCCGGCCCGGCACGCGACTATGACAAGGCAAAGAAATAACCGGGGACATCGCTGGCGGCCTTTTCCAGGTGGTGCCGATGCTGATTAAAAAGCTGAAGGGGTAATAACTAGATAGGGCGTTTAAGAGGGGCGAAAGCCCCTCTTTTCTATCCCTCCCCCTCTCCTTTGAAGGAGAGGGGGATACAGGGGGTGAGGTAGTGAGTACCCACGCAAGCTTGCGATAAGCACGCTTCTTAGCTTATAATATACTGAATCCGGTTGGAGTGGAGGTGAGGTGGCATGCAGATAAATGTATCTCAGTTGCTTCAAGAATCCATCGGGGCGACACGGGATTACGAGATTAACGAAGCGGCTGATATTATCGGTGACGGAAAAAAATATAAGGTACATGGTAAGTGCCATCTCCTGCGTACCCAGCGCAGCATCCTGGTGAAATGCGCGTTGAGCACCGAGGTGGAACTCACCTGTAATCGCTGTCTGGGTCAGTTCCGCCACCCGTTGAAAGTAAACTTTGAAGAGGAGTTTTTACCTACTGTAGATGTTGCCAGCGGAGCGCCGCTACCCCAGCCCGAAGAGGTTGACCCCTTTACCATTGACGAACATCACACCACCGATTTAACAGAAGCGATACGTCAATACTCGGTAATGGCTATCCCGATAAAGGCACTCTGTGATAAAGACTGTGCCGGGCTCTGCCCAAAATGCGGACAAAATTTAAACCAGGGGAAATGTAATTGCCCGGTACAGGAGATAGACCCTCGCTGGTCTGAATTAACAAAACTGCAATAGATTCTGGTAAAATATAACTTAAAGAACGGAGTACTGTATGGGAGCTCTACCAAAACGGAAAAAAAGCAAGTCACGTGCCGGTAACCGGCTAAGTCATAATGCCCTGAAACCACCGGCGCTGGATATTTGCCCCCAGTGCCACAGCCCTAAGATGCCCCACCATGCCTGCCCTACCTGCGGAACCTATAACGGACGGGAAGTTATCAAGATGGAAGGGCGGAAAAAAGCGGCCGGTTAATTTATTCGCCAAATAATCCCGTTTAATTCCTCTGTTTCAAGCCTGCGCAGGGAGTCTGCTTTATATCTTAGAGTTACTTAAGAGGAGGGGAAGCAACCAAGATGACGAAAGTAGCCTGGGTATTCCCCGGCCAGGGCTCTCAGTCCGTGGGCATGGGACGCGACCTTTACGACAACGCTAAATCAGTTAAAGCTATCTTTAAACAGGCCGATGAAGCGCTGGGATTCTCCATATCTACACTCTGTTTTGAAGGTCCGGAGGATGACCTCCGCCAGACTATCAACGCCCAGCCCGCCCTGGTGACCGACTCCTTCGCCTGCCTGGAAGCCACCCGCGAAATCAACGGTAACAAACTGCCCGCCCCTGCTTTTTTGGCCGGCCACAGCCTGGGAGAATACACGGCGCTGGCGGTAGCCGGAGTTTTCGATTTCGCCACAGCCGTGCGACTCGCCCGCGAGAGAGGCCGGCTGATGCATGAGGCCGGACAGAAACGTGCGGGCGCTAT
>DAOUDZ010000129.1:0-29311 GCA_034430575.1 Dehalococcoidales bacterium | reverse complement strand
TCCAGATGCAGCAGGTGCGGGTGATGTGATGTTCTTCCAGTTCCGGGCCGAGGTACATGATTACTTCCGCCCCAAGGTCCATCGGGTCCTCCGGGTTGCCGCCGATGTGGAAAAGCAGCTCGGCGTCCTTGTGGATATGAGGCGGGTGCCCGGCGTATTTGAACTCGCCGAGGTTATCGGCAAAGCCCGGAGCTACCCAGTGCATTATGTAAAAATAACTCCCTTTGGCGACGGCATCATCCATGTGGGATACAATCGGGCGGCGTTCCATGGGCCACCTGGTAGAGTCGTACTCAATGATATACTTGCTGTATTTTTGTTCGGCCATATTCGTTCTCCTTTTCTGATTAATTATTATTCGGTTAATAGTTTACTCTTTTGCATTCTGAATAATCAAATGCAATTGTTTGACATTTATAGTATGGGGTATATAGACTGATTATGAAGTCCGTTTATTGTAAAATTATTGTCTGTATTGTTAAGGAGGAAAAATGAAAGCAGCCGTATGTTATGAGTTCGGCAAACCGCTGGTGATAGAGGAGGTTACTTTAGACCCCCCGGGGAAAGGCGACGTGAAAATACGCATAGCGGCGGCGGCCATTTGCCACAGCGATATCCACTCCATAAAAGGGGAGCACGGCGACCTCCCCCGGCCGGCCGTGCCCGGTCATGAGGTCGGCGGCTACGTGGAAGAAGTGGGCGAGGGCGTTACCTACGTAAAACCCGGCGACCCCGTGATTGTCAGCATTATCCCGGAGGGGTGCGGGCATTGCTACTATTGCCGCATCGGCCTTTCCAACCAGTGCACCACCAATAAGCTTTATCTGTACGGGGAGGGGAGATATACCAATATGAAAGGCCAGCGTCTCGCGCAGTACGCCGGGGCCGTAGCCGGCTTTGCCGAATACGCCGTGATTCCCGAGGTCAACTTGCTGAAGGTGCCGGAGGATTTACCCATGGACCGGGCGTGTTTACTCTCCTGCGGCGTTATTTCCGGGTTCGGGGCGGTGGTCAACCGCGCTAAGGTCACTGTTAACAGCAGTGTGGCCGTCATCGGCTGCGGAGGGGTTGGCCTGAACGCTATACAGGGGGCGGTCTTTTCCGGGGCTTATCCGATTATCGCCGTGGACGTGCGCGACAGCAAGCTGGAAACGGCGAGAGCCTTCGGCGCGACGCATACGGTCAACGCCAAGGAAGAAAGCGACCCCGTTAAGAAAGTGCATGAAATTACCTATGGCCGCGGCGCGGATTTCGTAATCATAGCGGTGGCGGGGATAGATATTCTGCGCCAGGGGTTCATGATGTCGGAACGGGCCGGCACCACGGTAATCATCGGTCACGGTCACGGTGAGCAGCTTGCCGCCTTCACGCCCACCGACTTTATGATGGGGAAGAAGCTGACGGGCAGCGCCATGGGGGCCGTAAAACTAAGGACGGACGTGCCGCGCCTGATAGAGCTGTACAGGGCAGGGCGAATCAAGCTGGACGAGCTTGTTTCAGGACATTATCCGTTCGAGCAGATTAACGAGGCAATCAAGTCCTCGGAGCAGGGCGAGGTAATCCGCAACGTGCTTATGTTTTAAAGAAACTGGCTAGTCTACAACTGTTATGCTGCCATTCATCCATGCTTCGGCAACCTTGCCTCCCTTTACCTGAAAAAGGCAGAGGTAATCGGTTGAGTATTCTTTACCTTTGGGTACAGGCATACCCGGCATTTCGCTAGTTAACCGTCCGCTTGATTTATAGGTTAACGCGAATAGATTGCCGTCGCCGGCTAAATACTTAAACTCCTGCCAGAGACCGGAAACCATCTGTACTGTGCCCTGAATAAACTGCTTGTGTGCTTCCCAACCCACCACGTCCGGGAAGGGGGAGATATGATAAACTACGTTAGGGTCTTCCAGGGCTTCCAGGGGGTCAAAGTTGCCTTTCCGCCAGGCCTCCTCCTCGGCTTTGATGAATTTTTGTGCAAACTCTTCGATGTTCATTTGTATTTCCTCCTTTTTATGTTATTAGGTTAAACCCGTGGTGCTGCCTCTTGTCCATGCTTCAACAATCTTACCGTTCTCCAAACGGAAAAGAAAGATGGAATCACCTGTTATTTCTGTGCCTGCTGGCGGTAGACCTGGAACTTTACCCGAGGATATATAGTGTGATTTATACGAAAGCGCGAATACATTGCCATCTCCGGCCAGGTACTTCCACTCCTGCTTGATGTCGGAAAGTGCCTCCCGGTAGCCAAGTATTTGCTTCTTGTGCGCCTCAAACCCCACGAAGTCATTAGGTGGAGGCATGTGATAGACTACGTTGGGGTCCTCCAATTTCTCAAGCGCGTCAAGATTACCGTTCAGCCATGCTTCATCCTCGGCTTTGATGAATTTCTGTGCGAATTCTTCGATGTTCATTTGAGTTCCCCCTTTATCCTGATTAGTTGTCATATAATAGATGCTGGGTTTATTATTGTCAAGTGTTTGTCAAATACGCCTGCAAGCGTGTAGAATATAAGAGGAAACATCTTTAATTCCACTATTAAATATTACCGTTTATTAACTATTATCCCGATGGAAAAGGATTAATTCCCTGGTCAGGAGGGTTCTATTGAATAAAGTAGCTGATATAACGATTACCTCCGATGCCCCCGGCGCCCGGCTCTTCATGCTCGGCAACGAGGCCATCGCCCGCGGGGCCATCGAGGCGGGGGTGCAGGTGGTGGCGTCTTACCCCGGCACGCCTTCCAGTGAGATTACCAACACGCTGGTGGGAATCGCCGGTGAACTCGGCATGTACGCCGAGTGGTCCGTCAACGAGAAGGTAGCCTTGGAGGTTGCCATGGCGGCGGCCATCAGCGGAGTGAGGTCTCTGGCCATTATGAAGCACGTGGGCGTGAACGTTGCCCACGACCCCCTGATGTCGGCCAGCTACATGGGACTGGGGGGGCTGGTTCTGATAAGCGCCGACGACCCCGGCCAGTGGAGCTCCCAGAACGAGCAGGACAACCGCTTGCTCGCCCGGCAGGCCTACGTACCGGTGCTGGAACCATGCTCCGCGCAGGAAGCCAAGGACATGATGGCGGATGCCTTCCGTCTCTCCGAGGAGTTCGGCCAGATATTCATGCTGCGCTCGGTAACGCGCATCGGCCACGCCCGCAGCGACGTTGTTCTGGGCGGTATTTCTAAAGATAAAAGAAAAGGTAAATTCGTCAAGGACCCCTTTCGGCTGGTCTGCCTGCCGGCTAATTTCAGGAACAACCGGCGACTGGTCGTTCAGAGGATGGAAAAGATAAAGAAGGCCGTGGACGAGCTGCCTTATAACCATCTGACGCTTAAAGAGGGTGCAAAACTCGGTGTCATCGCCAGCGGCATTTCTTACGGATACGCCCTGGAGGCGGTACAGTGGATGGGGCTGGAGGATAAAATCTCCATTCTGAAAATCGGTACTCCTTACCCGCTGCCCGCCGAACTGACCAAGCAATTACTGAAGTCGGTGCCGGAGGTGCTGGTGGTGGAAGAGCTGGAACCGTTCGTCGAGGACGCTGTCAAGGTCGTCGCCAAGGATGAGGATATCCGCGTTAAAATTCACGGCAAGGACCTGCTGTCGCTGGTAGGGGAGCTTTCCGTAAGACAGGTTTCCGAGGCGCTCTCCGGGCTGGTGGGCGTTGAGCCCCCGATAGATTTTGCCCAGATTGATAAAATCAGGGCCGAGACACAGGAGCTGTTGCCGTTGCGACCCCCGACCATGTGCGCGGGTTGCCCACACCGTGCCTCTGTCTATGCCATCAATATCACCTGCCGGCGTTATCAGCAGGAGACCGGCAAGGAACCTGTAAAGACGGGTGATATCGGTTGCTACGCCCTCGCGGCTAACCCCCCGCTTAACTCCGATGATGTAGCTATCTGCATGGGTGGCTCTTTCGGACTTGCCAACGGGTTCGCCCATGTTGTTGATGCGCCGGTGGTGGCGCATCTCGGCGACTCCACTTTCTTCCATTCCGGAATACCCCCGATGATAAACGCCGTTTATAATAAGTCCGACATCACCATGGTTGTCCTGGATAACTCGACCACGGGCATGACCGGCTTTCAGCCCCATCCCGGTGCCACCGGCGATGAAACCCTCGATATAAAGATTGAAGATATAGCCAGGGCCAGCGGCGTAAAATTCGTCGAGGTCGTTGACGCCTTCGACCTGCCCAAGCTGATTGACATTATGGAAAAAGCCATCAGATTCGAAGGCCCTTCGCTCGTTGTCGCCCGCCGGCTGTGCAGCATACTGGACGCCAGGGAGAAGCGAAAAACAGGCGAAAAAGTCGTTCCTTACGAGGTCGACCCTGAGAAATGCCTGGCCGGCAGCCCGCCTTATTGCCAGGCCGTCTGCCCCCTGCATATCGATATCCGCGGGTATGTCGGCTTGATTAAAGAGGGTAAATTCGACGAGGCGTTGGCCTTAATCAAGCAGACTTTACCCTTTCCCGCTATAATCGGGCGAATCTGTACCCGTCCCTGCGAAAGCAAGTGCAAGCGCTCCGAGGTCGAGGAAACGGTGGCGATTAACGTCCTCAAGCGGGCGGCCTCCGACTACGGTAAATATAAAGATGATTACACTATCGCCGCTGAAAAGAAAGAGAAGGTGGTGGTGGTCGGCGGCGGCCCGGCCGGTATCATGGCCGCTTACGACCTGCGGAAGGCCGGCTATAAAGTGACCATTTTTGAAGCTCTGCCGAAGCTGGGTGGCATGATGGCGGTGGGCATTCCCGAGTTCCGCCTGCCCGGGGATATTCTCAGCGAAGAGATGGATATCATCCGGAAGCTGGGCGTGGAAATCAAGCTCAATACCAGGGTCGGCAAAGACGTTAAGCTCGCGGGTTTGAAGAAGGACTATGACGCCGTCTTTATTGCCGTCGGGGCGCACCGGGGAAGGAGCCTTGGCATTGAAAACGAAAAAGTCGATGGCGTTATCGACGGCACCGAGTTTCTTTATAAAGTGAACACCGGTGAGAAAGTGCCTGTTCAGGACAGGGTGGTAGTCGTCGGCGGCGGTAATGTGGCTATCGACTGTGCCCGCACCTGTGTTCGACTCGGCTT
Source organism: Dehalococcoidales bacterium (assembly GCA_034430575.1). Lineage (GTDB taxonomy): Bacteria > Chloroflexota > Dehalococcoidia > Dehalococcoidales > RBG-16-60-22 > JAFGPF01. The sequence continues at coordinate 24,230 of DAOUDZ010000129.1, read as the reverse complement.
TAAAGATGTTAATATCGTTTACCGCCGTTCCCGCACCGAGATGCCGGCCATCGCCGAAGAGATAGAAGAGGCAGAGCGTGAAGGCGTGAAACTGACGCTGTTGTCCGGCCCGAATAAAGTAGTAGCCGTGGATGGTAAGGTAACCGGGTTCGAATGCGTCAAAATGAAACTCGGTGAACCAGATGAGAGCGGGAGACGGCGACCGGTGCCGGTTGAAGGTTCGGGGTTCGTTATCGATACCGGACTGATAATCGCGGCCGTTGGCGAATCGCCCGACCTTGATTTTATGACCGGAGATATGAAGTCGGCCATTACCGATGGTCTCATAAAGGCCGACCCCGTTACGCTGGAGACGGGCGTCAGTGGCGTCTTTGCCGGCGGTGATGCCGTCACCGGGGCGGCCACGGTCGTCCAGGCCATGGCGGCGGGAAGAAAGGCGGCTGTGTCAATCGACAGATATCTCAAGGGCGAGCCGCTGGATACTGGTCGTGAAGGCGAGGCCGTTTTCGAAAGTAAATTGATTGTTGATACGTGGGGCATCGCGCCAGAGGCGAAGGCTGAAGTACCGACACTCCCCGTAGCCCGGAGGAACGGCAACTTTAAAGAAGTCGAACTGGGTTTGAGTAAAGAAGACGCTATCAAAGAGGCAAAACGCTGTCTTTCCTGCGACTGCCGGATATGTATAAATTTGCTGGGTTGTCCGGCTCTTATCGTTGATGAAAACGGCAAGGCAGCGGTAGATGATACCCAGTGTCCCGGCTGCGGAGTCTGTGCCCAGGTGTGCCCGCACGACGCAATAAAACCAGGAGCGTAAGATGGCAAAGAAGAGTGAGATTAACATAATCATATGTGGGACCGGCGGGCAGGGCGTCGTTCTGCTATCCGAACTTCTTGGTACCGCGGCGGTCAGGGATGGGGTGGCCGTAAAAGGTTCCGAGGTGCTGGGAATGGCCCAGCGGGGAGGCTCCGTGTTCAGCAATCTCCGTCTTGGCGGCGACGTTATCGCCCCCATGACCCCGGAGGGCAAGTGCGACGTTCTCATCGCCGTGGAGCCTTCGGAGGCGCTCCGTAATATACAATATCTGGCTAAAAACAGCGTGGTAGTGCTCAATACGACTACCGTCCTGCCCTATACCGTCTATCTGGGGAGCAGCGGTTATCCCGAAAGTAAGGATATCGTAGACAGGCTCCACGAAGTTACCGACCGCGTTATTACCCTGGATGCCAGCGGGATGGCAAAGCAGGCCGGCAGCCTGCAGGCTGCAAATGTGGTTATGCTCGGCGCTTTGTTCGGCACCGGTCTCATGCCGATAACGGAAGAGACCGCTAAAGAGGCGATACTTTCCCGTTTTAAGGCAAAGGTCGGCGAAATAAATATCAAGGCTTTCGACCTTGGTTATGAGGCGGTGCAGAAGGCTCTCAAAAGCGCGGCGGGCAAACGATAATCTTTCGTGAAAAAGGCATGATAAAGAGGGGCGTAAGCCCCTCTCGCTGCGCTCTCCTCTCCCCCTAGTAACTAGAGTATAATCATTATACGCGTATTTCTTTGTATTTTTCTGCGAGTATAGCATACAGGGTTACCCATTTGCTCGGCTTACCTACACGCTCTTTAGGTAAATACGACTTTGCTGGAGCGCCTTCAAGTAAAGACTTTCCTTCATTGTCTTTTTTACTTTGTAGGAGCCCCCAGGCTTCCTTCAACTCTGGTTTATTGCCGACACCCAGAATAGAGAAAGCATAGAGCAGGTGTGGCAGTCCCACCCGAAAAGGCTCCACGGGAAAGAAGTTATCTATCATCCTCCTGCCCGGGCGTTCCCGGAGAACCAGTGTATCCGGACTATCACTGCGATAAAATACCCGTCGCTTCATGAAGTAGCTTAAAAAACTGCCTGTATATTTAAATTCTAGCCCCTGTTTTTTACACTCTGCCAACATGAGCAACACATGTATATTATCTCGCATGCAGCTTTTGGGCGTATATTTGAATCGCGGGCGCCAATGCCGACAGATAAATCCTCCGTCGGGCAATACATATTCAGAAAATGCGTTCAACCAGCCCAACACCCTCTTATTATCTATATAACCGAGGGCAACTAAAGCTCTGAGCAATAACGCTTCTCCACAAGCTGCATCAAACTGCCCACTATAATGAAAGCCGGCAAAATAGCCCTTAATCGGTTTTTCCGGCCATCGCCTAAATACCACAGCAACGTCGAATTCTTCTTTAGTCAGTCCACATTCGGCCAATGCGAGCAGGTTATAGGTAAGCCACAAGCCTTTCGAGTCCGTCATCCAGGTTTTATCTATTGCTTGAGTAAGCGTGTTTAATACTTGCTCTCTTGCCCTGACAACCTCGCTGTCTGTCCTAGCTTTTCCGAGTAGCTCGGTCAGCGTTCGGTGTTTAACCGCTGGGTTGTCATCTTCCAGCAGCCAGTTAACAATCAATTGATTCGGCGTTGGTATGATTTTACTCCTCAAGGATTTTGGTCTTATTATATAAAGTTGAGATGACAATTGCATGCCATATCAAACTCATTCAAAATTTTGTCTATGTTATGATAACATACGTTAAAAACAAAAAGAGGTGTTTTTCACGCGCCTCTTTTCTTTATCTATCTAATACCAACCTGATGCAGTTAAGCCCATTTAGCTACTTCCACATTTTTTTCCGGCGCTAATTTTGAAGCTAAAAGGTGAAGTAGTATTGTGCTTACGCCCCTCTTGCTATTTGACCTCCGGCAGATTCACACCCTGATTGACCAGGTTCTTGTGCAGGGCTTTATAATCTACCTTCCTGGGCTGGACGCTGGCATCGAGTGCTAGAGCAGCCGCTGTGCCCGCTGCCTGACCGTAAGATATGCAGGGCGGAATGATATTGAACCACTGATTGAAACTCTCCGTCGAGGAGAAAGCCCGGCAGGCCACGAGCAGCCCGTCCACTTCCTTCGGTACCAGGCAGCGATAGGGGATGCAGAGGGCGGGGTGTTTGGCGGATATCTCGCGGTTGTCGTTGTTCGCCAGGACGACTATTGTGTCCTCGAAGACTTCGTCCGATACCATGTCCTTGTCCGAGAGAGTATATTCCCCGATGACCCGCCGGCCGCCCTGCGTGCCGAGCTGCGGGCCGGTCTGCATGATGAAGCTGTTCTCGAATCCGGGAACATGTTTCTTCATAAACTCGTAGGTGATTAAAGCCCGTTTCCGTGCCCTCACGTCCACCCTGGTCAGCTCGCTGACGTCTTTAGGGTCGGAAGCTTCAGGCTGTATCTGGAAACTATGGTACCAGATGACGTTTCGCTGGTTTTTAAGGATGCCTTTCATATAGTGAGGGTAGCCGCCCAGCTTGATGAGTTCCTGTATGAGTTCTGCGTATTTTTCCGGCTGGGAGGCTTTAAAGTCGTCGGCTTTTTTAATATCGACATCGGTAACCCATGTGATTAATGCCAGCCACGCCGTCCGGCGTTTGTTGTCCAGCGAGCCGTCGAACTCGGCTCCCGCCTCGACGAATATATCGCCGTCGCCGGTGGAATCGATGACTACCTTCGCCAGTATCGCCTGCCTCCCGGATTTACTCTCGAAGAAAACGCCCTTGACCGTGTTGCCTTCCATGATGGGACGCGTCCCCCAGGAATGGAGCAGCAGGTCGGCCCCCGCCTCCTGAACCATGTCGTTCAGCTCGTCCTTGAGTATTTCGGGGTCGACTACGGCGGTGTAGAGCACCCGCTCCTTGCCTCCAATATTGGGGTCTTTGCGGATATAAAAATTGCCCATGTTGGCGTTGTTATAATATTCGACCACTTTCCTGTCGGTGGTGCCCCAGTGCTCTTTTTTGGGGTAGAAAGCCCCGCCCCTTTTCTCCATCCTGTCGATTATCTCTTGGGTAAGCCCGAAGATATGCTGCTTGCCGCTGATATCGCTTAGGTTCGGCAGGATGTTGACCAATCCGCCCGTGGCCATGCCGCCGAGGTGCCCGTATCTCTCGATGAGCACCGTTTTAGCACCGTTCCTGGCCGCGGCTACCGCCGCGCCGATACCGCCCGGGCCTCCCCCCACCACCACGACATCCGCCTCGCGGAATACCTTGATTTGCCGTGCGGTTTCCGTAATCGTTCCAACTGAAGGCCTAGCTGACATAATGAGCCTCCAACTCCAAGGGGGTAGTCTATGTCACTACCCCCCCCATTTGGTTATTGTTTCTTGTATCTTGGTAATTTCTTGTTTAATGTGGCGGTATGAAAGAAGGAGTTTTTAACGTCGGGCCTTCGTATTTGTAGTTCACTTCTATGGTGACGTCCGGCAGGGGCACTCCCTGCTTGGCAAGCTGCTTCTGCAGGGCTTTGATGTCCACGTTTTTAACGCCAACGCCAGCGCTTAATGCCAAGGCGGACGCCGTTCCGGCGGCTTCGCCGAAGGCGATGCAGTGCGGGATGAGGTTGAAGTAATCCTGGACGTGCATGTCCGAGGAGAAGGCGCGGCAGGCGACGAGGAAATTATCCACATTCTTCGGGAGCAGGGCGCGATAGGGGATATACATATTGGGGTGGTCAAGCGAATCCTGCCCACGGTCGAGGTCCGGGAAGATAGCGATAGTATCCTCGAACGGCTGGTTATTGGATAGGTCTTTTTCAGTAAGCCAGTATTCACCTATCATGCGGCGGCTCGACCGTGTACCTAGCTGCGGGTCGGTCAGCACAAGGAAAGCCTTTTCAAAACCCGGGACGTTCTTGCGGTAGAACTCAATAGTCTTACCGGCAATTTTATGTCCCAGAAATTCAACACGGGTAAGTTCTTCAACGTCAATCTGGCTCTTGTTGGGGTAGCGACTGTGGAACCAGACTATCGATTCCTGGTCGGGCAGATTGCTGGGCATAAAGCCGCCTTGGCCGCCATATTCATTAGCCTTGCGCATCAAGTCTACGAACTCCTTCATGTGGTTCTGACGGAAATCCATAACTTTCTTGAGGTCAACTCCAGCAACCCAGAAGCACACAGCAAGGTTAGCGATGCGGAAGTGTGCTGGGATATCAGTTTGACATTCTATATTGGCATACGGGAAAAGGTCGCCATCACCGGTGGAATCGATTACCACTTTAGCTAGAACCGCCTGGCGGCCGGACTTGCTTTCCATGATGACGCCTTTGCAGTGATTGCCTTCCATAATGGGTTCGGTGCCCCAGGCATGGCAGTAGACTTTTACGCCAGCTTCCTCCACCATTTCGTTGAGGATAATCTTGGATATTTCGGCGTCGATGAGAGCTGCATAAACGACGCGGTCGAGCCTGGTATAGAAGAAACTGCGTTGGAAATAATATTTAACGAGTTCTGGGTCCATGGAACCCCAGTGTTCTTTCTTGGGCGTATCCACAGCGTTGCGGGCGATAAGGCGGTCAATCCACTCCTGTGTCAGGCCGACTATCTGCTGTTTGCCGTGGATGTCCGTCAACTGCGGGATAATTGTTACCAGCCCGCCGGTGCCCATGCCCCCCAGGTGGCCGTACCTTTCGATAAGCACCGTGTCGGCTCCGTTGCGGGCGGCCGATACCGCGGCTCCTATGCCTCCAGGTCCGCCGCCGACGACTACCACATCGGCTTCGCGGGCTACCCTGGTTTCTCTCGCGGATTCTTTAATCGTTTTCACTGCTACCTCCTGTATTAAGCATCGTAGGGGTATCCTGAAAATGTGGCTCTAATCAAAAGCATATAAGATACCTAGTTTTTTTGTCAAATATCTGAAAGCGACATATATCACATACGGCAGGTGCGACCGCGGCGATTGCGCACGGGACTGCCCTGAAAAACCGATACGGCTGGTAAGTTACTAGAGATTCATATAGATTCCGGTGAACCTGTCGCCGCCTTGGCTATACTTACCAGCAGCTTTATTATTCTGACCAGCAGACTGATTCCAAAACCTACCGCGATACAGATTAATACGATGAGGACACCGACGTGGGTAGCCGCGGAGGCTACCGTGTTAGGTATAACGTTGAAATCGAACGGGAAAACGGTAATCAGGGTAACGACCGTGGCAAGCCCGAATCCGTCGATGATAATATGAATCGACCGCCGTAGTATATTCCTGTCAACAATAATCAGGACGGTATGGCCTATTATCGATATCACCAGGGTGGTTGTCAGAATAGGCAGCCATAGAGCTATTTCGCTGGTAAAAAACGGATACTTCGTCCAGGTGACAATGCCGCCTATCGTGTCGGCATTATAGTAGGCGACGTATTCGTGAAAGAAATTGAAGAAGACCAGCAGGATGATACTCCAGGCGATGGCAAAGGCGGATGCCGTAATCCTGCTCTCCCGCTTCCTCTTAAAGAAATCGTCCACCTTCTTTTCGATTTTTTCGTCAAAATCAACGGAGGGAGTCGGCGGTGGGGGCGTCTCTTCCTTTTCGGAGGGTGCCGGAGGCTTTTGATAATCCGGGATATTACCTGACGGGGCAACCATCCTCTCGGCGACATCTCCCGCCCAGACTACTTTGTAGCGTTCCCCGTTATGGGCCTTGACCATCAGGATTATCCATAAGACGAAACCGGTGATGCCGATAATGCTGGAAAAGGCCGGACCGACGATGGGTATATTGCCGAGAATCATGCCGGCGATGAACAGTGTGCCGAAAACTACGATGGATTGCGCGGCGTGATACCGTATCCAGTTGTTTTTCTGCTCCAGGATTAAGAATATAATGCCGGTTATCCACCCGCCGACATAGCAGAGCAGTCCGGCGACGTTCGGCGCTATGTTTACGCTGGTATCCTGGGGCGTCTTAGGTTTATCCTGTGCCGGTTGCTCGTCGGCCTCGATTTTTGCCTTCTCTTCTTCGTAGATTTTCCTTCTTTCTTCGGGTGACAGTTCCATGTTCCCGGCCTCCGTTCAGGTATTCCCGGTTTCGTAACGATTATACATCAGGACGGGTTGACGGTAAACATTATGCCGATAAAGATAGCAGAAAACGAAAAGAGGGGCTTAAAGCCCCTCTTGCATTTACTGGGGAATTATTTGGTTCAGTCGTCGAACTTCTTCGCTGTGTCCTCCGGGGGCATGCCGTTATCGTCCCAGCCACGCTCCCGGTAATAAAGGGAAAGCAGGTTCTGAAAAGCATCCCTATCGACCACCTTGCCCGCGTTGGGGCCGGTAAGCGGCGGGCTGGCGTAAACCTTATAGGGGAGGCTATCGTCCTTGCGGCCGACGCCCAGTCGGACGTTTATCAGGCGGGTCAGGTCGTAAATATCATTCGAAAGTGCCAGCAGCTGCTCCAGCGTCAATTCATTACCTGTAACGTATTTATAAAAATTTTCATAATGTCTTTCGTTGAGGCCGAGCTCTATCCAGGGCAGGCGGCAGACGCCCAGCATATCGAACAGGGGGCGCAACGTCTGGTGATATATTACTGTTTTTACCCTCTCCTCGTCGGACCAGCTTTGCCCCTCCTCGATTTCTCGGGCAATTGTCCAGGCGCGCGTGTGGTGAGCGCCGATGTCGGAGGTGGCATAAGCCAGCGCCATCGAGCTTCCGGCGCGGCTGTCGTAGGCTGATTGCTCGAGGCCTTTCACTTCGAGGATTAGCTTGTCCATATCCGGCCATTTCTCGGTGATGCGGCGCGGCCCGTCGGCGATGATATCTCCTATACCTTCACGATTGGCTATTTTACGTATCAGGTTAAGAATAGCATCATCATCGCCCCAGGTGATGTCGTGTCCGTCGAGGTCGGACAGGGATATGATTCCTTTTTCGTAACCTTCGATAACGGCGCCGATAAGGTTGCCTGCGGAAATGGTGTCTAACCCCAGTTCGTCGCAGAGCTGGTTCGCCGAAAGAATTGCCGCGAAGTCATCAACGCCGACGTTAGAGCCGAGCATGGCGCAGGACTCGTATTCCGGCCCCTCTACAACCGTCCCGGCGTATTTCCCGCTCTTAACGAGGCAGATGTTGCCGCAACACATGGAACAGGAGAAACAGGCGCTGTCGCCTATCTTAAAGCTTTCCAGCATGGTCGCTCCGTTAATCTGGTCGTGCCTGGCGAAAACGCTGTCCTTGAAATTATAGGTAGGCAGGATTCCCTTATCGTTGGCGTACTCGATGACGTTCATCAGGCCTTCCTGCTGCCAGAGCTTGAAATATTTATGCTCTCGCAGGTAACTGTAGGCTTTACGCGACTCCTCCACGAGGCCGTTGATATCGTATACAGGCAGATCCTCGTGTCCCCGCACGATAATCGCCTTGAGGTTCTTGGCGCCCATGATAGCCCCGAACCCGGTACGGCCGGCGTTGCGACCCCAGTCGGTATTGACGCAGGCGAATTTCACCAGGTTCTCACCCGCCGGGCCGATGGTGGCTATATGCGCCAGCTGCACATCCAGCTTTTCGCGGATTATCCCCTCGGCTTCCAGGGATGTTTTGCCTTTCAACTCCGGCATGGGAATAATCTGTGTATCGTGGTTATCGATGAATAGAACCGATAGCTCCGGCGCTTTGCCGGTGATGGACAGGACATCGATTCCCGACTGTCTCAACTCCACGCCGAAGCCCCCGCCGATTGACGAGTCGCCGTAGAGTCCGGTGGCTGGGGATATGCCTATAAACGAGTTTTTACCGGAAGACGGCAAATAAACGCCGGTCAGGGGGCCGGGGGCGATAGTTATCAGGTTCTCCTCGCCCAGCGGGTCTATCTTGAAATTATGCTTTTTAAGGTTGTCCCAGACCAGTTTCGCGCCGAAGCCGCGCCCGCCAACGTACTTTTCCAGGAAGGCGTCCGATAGATTAAGGTACTCGGCGCTTCCTACGGTAAGGTCTATAGAAAGGTGTTTCTTGAAATAACCGCTCTTGATGCTCATAGCTCTTCCTTTCCTATCTCGGCGTAGCGTATGGTCTTCTTCTCACCCTTCTCGTAGAATTCTATTTCACGCATCTGTGTATAGCTAAGTACATTGGAAATTCGCTTGGTCTCACCGAGGGCATGCTCCGGTATCAGCCTTAGGGCTCCCATCGGGCAGGCCTTAACGCATTCGGGGTCGCCGCCGCACATATCGCACTTGATGGGAAAGTCACAATCTTCATGGGCATAGATTGCCCCGAAGGGACATGCCTCCGCGCATTTAAAACAGGAGACACAGGACTCTTCATCCAGCTGCACAATCCCGTCGACCCACCTTAAAGAATCGGTAGGGCATACCTGGGCGCAGGCCGGTATGCGGCACTGGCTGCAGACCACCGGCATTCTCATTACCGGGTGAGGATATGCGTTAATGACTCTTATCGCCGCCTTCTTGGGGTTGTTCACCCCGAAGTGCTTGATGGCGCAGACCAGTTCGCATATCCTGCAATTGGAACACTGCTCGGGAATAACCGTTAGCTTTTTCGACATTCTCTGGGCCTCCTCAAGACTTGCGCTATCATTATAGCACTTTACGCTCATATTTATCCTCGTAGGACGACTGTGGTCTATTTCGGCTCAAAGCGCTCGGGCGGCGGTTCGCAAAATTGATATGATTTCCTGTATTATATAAGGTGGATATTACGCAGGTTGTTTAAATATAAAACCCCCGATTTGCAGGAGAAAGACCGCGCTTGTCCAGGTCGAGAGGACACGGAATCCAGAAGGAGGTGACCATGGTTGAAGAAGCGAGGCTGGTGAAAATAGTAGGTGCTGGCAATACCAGCAGCAAGCAGGCGGTATTAGATGAGTACTCGTGCGATATGAGCTTCGTCAATCCGATCAAGCCGGCATATGTCGTCAGGCCAAAGAAAAAAGAGGATATAGAAGGGCTTGTTAAAATGGCCAATGAAACGAATACCCCGCTTGTGCCGGTAAGCTCGGGGCCTCCTCATTTTAAAGGTGATACGGTCCCTGGCATCGGGGGCGCCGTGATTGTCGATTTGAGCGGGATGAAGAATATCATCAGGGTCGACCGTAAAAACCGCGTGGCCATGTGTGAGCCGGGCGTAACCTTTGCCGAGCTGATACCCGCCGTGGCCGGGGAGGGGATGCGACTCAACATTCCGCTGATGCCGCGTAAGACGAAATCTGTAATCGGCAGCATGCTGGAGAGGGAGCCGGTAATCATGCCCAAGTACCACTGGGATATCGCTGACCCCCTGGGCTGCGTCGAGATTATCTTCGGCACCGGCGATATGTTCCGCACCGGCGCCGCCGCCGGACCGGGCACTCTGGAAGAGCAATGGGCCGCCGGCGGTTCTCAAAAAGAAGCGGCCGGGCCGGGGCAGACTTCCCTTTACCGGGTTATCGGTGGGGCACAGGGTACGATGGGCATCGTCACTTGGGCGACCATCAGATGTGAATTGCTCCCGAGCATTGAAAGACCTTTCATGGTCGGTTCTTCCGATATCGAAAAGCTTTTCAATTTTATTCACTGGATAATCAGGTTGAGATTGGTCAACGAGTGCTTGGTGCTGAACAGCGCCAATCTGGCCGCGATGATGGCTGGGAAACGGCCCGGTGATTACCGGAAAATAAAGGACAGCCTGCCTTCTTATATACTTCTTTACAACGTAGCCGGTTACGAATACCTGGCCGAAGAAAGAGTGGAATACCAGATTAATGACGTGAACGATGTTGCCCGGAGAGCGAGCGTGGAGTCTGCCGGAGCTATCGGGAAGGTATCCGCCGCTGAATTGCTTAAAGCGGTCAACCAGCCGTCCGCCGAGCCGTACTGGAAGCTTCGCGCCAGGGGCGGCTGCCAGGATGTATTTTTCGTGACTATATATGACAGGCTCCCCGGCTTGATTACCGCCATGTATGACCTGGCCGATGAAGCCGGCTATCCGGCCTCCGATATGGGTATCTACCTTCAGCCGATAGTGCAGGGCACTAACTGCCACGTCGAGTTCAATCTCTTCTACGACCCCGCCGACCCGAAAGATGTCGAAAGGGTCAAGAAGCTGTCTGAAGACGCTGTGAAAAAACTGGAATGCAAGGGCGCTTTCTTCTCCAGGCCTTACGGTGAAACCGCCAACCTGGTGATTAATCGTGATGCGGCAACGGTCGATGCCCTCGGGAAGGTTAAGGCGATATTCGACCCCAATAACATCATGAATCCCGGCAAGCTCTGCTTTTGACCGTGCCGGGCGATGTTATTCTTAACGGATAATTCTAAGGAGGAACCGAGATGGCGCTGATAGACTATCGAGAAGATATGGAACTCTGCAATAAGTGCAGTATCTGTAAATTCATACCCCTGGAAAAGGTTAAGGAAGCCTGCAGGGCAGGTATATGTCCGGGTATTTCCAGATATAATTTCAACGCTTATTCGGGTGGCGGTAAGGTAAATATCGGCGTGGCCATGCTGGAAAACCGGCTTGAGTATACGGACGACCTGAAGCACGTTATCTACAATTGCCAGATGTGCGGCGGCTGCGATGTATCCTGCAAGTACGCCATGGACATGGAAGTACTCGAGCCGATATACGAGTTAAGAATAAAAGCGGTCGAGGATGGACAGACCCACCCGGCCCTCGATAAAGTAATCAACAGCCTGCGGAAGCAGGGAACCATGGTACCGGGTGCCAGCACCAAACGTGCCGCCTGGTCAGAAGGACTGGATGTAAAAGATGCTGCCAGTGACAAAGTGAAAGTACTCTATCACGTCGGCTGCCTGACCAGCTATAACAGGGATATGTGGAAGCTGGCCAGGGCTACGGTTAAGCTGCTGAAAGAGGCGGGAGTCGATTTCGGCATCGCCGGCGATAACGAGACCTGCTGCGGCGGTCGTGCCTACCAGATGGGCTACAAGCAGGACTTTCTCGACCAGGCCGCTAAGAACGTGGACATGATTAAAAAAGCCGGCGTGCAAACGGTGGTGACATCCTGCGCCGATGGCTACCATGCTTTTAAAGTGCTCTATGACAAGTACAACCTGAAGGGCGACCTCGAAGTATTGCATATTTCCGAGTATCTTGACCGATTAATCAAAGAAGGAAAGCTGAAGCCGACTAAGAAAATTAAAATGAACGTTACCTACCATGACCCGTGCCACCTCGGCAGGCTGGGCGAACCCTGGATACACTGGAAAGGCAAGAGGGTTCCCGGTATCCAGCGCAGGTTCGACCCGCCGAGAGTGCTCCGGCGCGGCACCTACGGCGTTTACGAACCGCCGCGCGATGTCCTCAAAGCCATACCGGGTATACGGCTCATGGAAATGGACAGGATTAAGGAATATGCCTGGTGCTGCGGCGCCGGCGGCGGCGTGAATGAGTCCAATCCCGAGTTTGCCGTGTGGACGGCCGTGGAAAGGATTAAAGAAGCCGAGGTCACCGGGGCCGAGGCGATTGTATCCGCCTGCCCGTGGTGCGAAAAGACGTTGAGCGAAGCTGTAAAAGAATGTGGCAGTCGCCTCAAGGTATACGATATCGTCGAGCTTGCGGAGAAAGCCATATAATATATGCAGAGCCTTTGACCGGCGGCAGTTTACTCTTGAATTATCGGACCGTCGACCGCGGGCCCGTCGTACGAGTACTCCTTGCCTCCCATAGTCTTGGTGAACTTTGAGGTGAGGAGCAGGGCGGTAAACAGGACGGGCTTATTCATTACCCGGAAATTGAGCGGGCAGTGCTGCATATTTTTCGGGATAAATACGATGGTGGGTTTGGTGATTACGTACTTTTCCATCTCTTCCCCGAGGAATAAATCAATCTCGGCATTAAAACTACCGAACATGTCCGGCAGTTGTCCTCCCAGGAAGATGAGATATTCGTCGGCGGTATGGGTGTGAGGTCCCGTTTCCAGCAGGACAGGTTCGATAAATACCTGCCAGCCCATGTTCAGTTTAGAGCCGGGAATCTGGCGGCCTCCCCGGAAATAAGCCTGGGGCTTGGCTACGAACGATAAATCCATATCCTCTCTAAAATCAGAAAAAACATACTTCTCATATTTCTTATCGGCCATCTCGTTTGCTCTCCTTTATATAAGATATAGATATTATTATCAATTGGATGGGCAAGCAGGTCTGGTGAGCCGCACAGGAATCGAACCTGTAACCTGCTGATTAAGAGTCAGCTGCTCTGCCAATTGAGCTAGCGGCCCGTTAGCTACCGTTCATCATTTTATCATCATGAGATATGCCGTGGCAAGCAGATTGAAGCTGCCGGCCAGGGCAGGGTGGTAATAAAAAAGCTCTCACAGCTTCTCCATTGTGAGAGCTTCGTTAGTGATTATTACAGGGTAAATCGGTTTATTCCCCGTAAATTTCCTGTTTATAATATGTAATACGTTAGTTTTGTATATGCTCCGCTAACTTCACCTTGTCCACCGGAGCCAGCACATTTCCGTCGGTCGTCATTATATCCCTGGCGTTTATGATAGCGGTGTCCGGATGAGCCAGCCGGAACTGCTTCATAACTTCAGCGTGTTTCTTAAAAGACTCCTTGCTGTTTTTAGCCGGGACATCCAGCTCATCCTTCTTTTTCTTCCGTATCCATAGTATTATCATTTTCATACCTCCCATTGCGATTTATTTATATTTCGGCAGGTTCCTTATAATCCGTATATTTTACGTATACAGGTCACAGGAGAGCCTCGATGATAATCAGCTTGCCGTCAGGTAAAACTCCGGCGAGGCGGCGTTTCCGTCCCGTCCCCGCCGATTCCGTGGCAGTAAAAACACCCTTTATCCACGGTAATCTTGTAGTTGCCGCATCCCGGCAGCGTAATGTTAACCATGCCGTTGTGTATCGTCAGATAAATATCCTCTGGATTTCCGCCTACTTTCTCCCACTTATCAATATCAGTCTGTACATAAACGCCGATGTTCAGGTTCATATAACGATAGTAATGGATAAGCTCATCGGTATTGGTAATGTAGAGGGTATAAAACATATCGGTCGCAGTTTCAGAAGAGTCGATGTAGAAAAGGTCGCCCGGCTTAACGCCGCCTATAGAATGTCCATAGGCGTTGAGGGATGGCGAGGCAGCGGGTTCGGCGACTTCTATGGTCATGGGAGTGTTTACGGCCATGGCTTCGTCATAGGCGTATGCCACTGGCCAGGGGGTGAGGAGTAAAGCCGCAATCACGGGGAATAACAATTTCCTTTTCATTTCATCAGGCCTTATATTTTCGAGCTATATATCGGATGGGACGTGTATCCGGTATATAATTCACAGTTTCAGCTTATCGCTGGGATGGGAAATAAATCATAAATAGGCGGGGTGAAGCTATAAACAATGCATAAATCTTTTGGGGGGAATAAATTGTCGCTGAAAATAGAAAGGGCTTAGCGTTTTATCGGCTAAGCCCTGCTCTTATAAAAGCAGGTTTGTGCGGTTTTTCAGTTTTTAACGGTGCGTGTTGGAAAGCGGGTCGAGTGTTGCCGCGGCGTTCCGCTTCAGCGTCTCTTCTATCCGTGTTTTCAGAACATCAACTCCAAAAGGCTCGGTCAGATAGCTATCGGAACCCAGGTTCAGTCCCCTGACTGTGTTATCGCCGGTGTCCCACGTGCTTAACATCATAATGGGGAGATGGGTCCATTGACGGAGCTGCAGGCAAGTGCCGATTCCGTCCAGGGTGGGCATCATGATATCGAGAATGATAAATTCCGGGTCTTCTGATTCGATTACATCTTTGAGGTGTATTCCGGTATGGCGGGTGCTTATTATCTCGTAATCGCCGTCGTTCAGTTCTTGCTGCAGAAAATCCACCAGTATACGGTCGGTGCTGATGGTAAGAATTTTAGTCTTTGCCAGCATGTTAGCCTCCTTGGAGTTATTGTCTTGTTATCTGGTATAAGACTAACATCGCGGCGATAAACAGAGCATAAACGGCTACAGGGATAAGATAAATATCTTATTAATGATAATGCAGGGTAGGGGAGCACAATTATAACATGCGTTTAGAACGTAAACATGATTGACATAAAGTTATACACAGGCTGTTAGGCAACTAACATCGTAACTTACACGTCCCTTTTAAGGTGAAACGACTACTTATTCAGTTTATCCTGGTGGTAGCTTCGTGTCAGCATTACCTCCAGGAAGATAATCGGCTTGGGGATTACCTTGAAGTTCAGCGGACCGTGAGGCAGTCCCTTGGCGACGGATACGATGGCAGGGGAATCGATGACGTGTTTTTCCTGTTCCTCGCCCAGGCATATCTCGATTACCGCCCCGCCGAAGTCCCGCACGTTCATCGGGTTGGTTCCCAGAAAGCAAAGCAACTGTACGAAGTCGCTGTGAGAGTGGGGCTCCTTAAGCACCATCTCCGGTTTGTCGAAAACATGGTGGGTGATAATACAGTCGGCATCCATCTCGTCACCGCTGGCCGATAGCCCTTCCATCTGGTGGTGTGTCTTAAAAGCGTTTCGAAGGATATGTTTCCCGTATTTGGTTTCTGCCATTTTTGAAATCCTCCTCGCAAAGGTTTAATACCGGAAAGGAAAATATTCGTTAAAATTCGTTCCCGGATGTCCGGGTATACGTTGTCCCGTTCCCGGCCGTCCAGAAGAAGATAGGGTGGTCGATTCTCCTGATATAAAGGGGGAGGTGCTTCATACCGCGTGGTACGAAAATCAGGCAACTGTTGGTGATGACGAACTTTTCGTCTTCCAGCCAGAGTTCCAATTCGCCTCCCAGCTCCCGGGGCTTGCCCGGCACCGTCCCCACGAATCCCAGTGTCTCGTCGAAGTCATGCGTGTGGGCTATCTCTATCTCCAGGTCTTCGGTGCCGTGCTTTTTCCAGAGCCAGACGCAGTTGGTGTAGAAAGCGCCCCTGGCGACCGTTTCATCCAGGGCGAACATCCAGGTGGAATCGAAATAGTTGCCTTTTTCTCTCTGCTCCTGTATTCGCCTGGGTATGGGCAGGGGTTTATCCGGCAGCTTGACGTCGGTGAAAATATACTTAGCGTACTTGGATTCGGCCAATTTATTTACTCCTTATTTTGCCTGTTTTATTGCCGGTTTTTTCTTCGGCGGCGGCCCGTACGGTTTCCAGATTCGCGTCAGCGATATCTCCAGGAATACGAGCGGTTTTGCCACTTTCTTGAAGACTATGGGGCAGTGCTTTACTCCGGAGGGAATGGAGACGACGGCGGTGGAGGTAATGATATGTTTTTCGCCTCCCAGCGTGAACTCTATCTCCGCGCCGAAGTCGGTAACGTCTTCCGGGTTCCCCCCGATGAAACAGAGCATTTCCGGGAACTTATGGGAATGGGGGTGGTCGAAGGACATTGGTTTGGTGATGCAGTGATAGCCGATGCTGCAGTCCGCATCCAGTTCGCCGTTATGTGCCAGGACCGATTTCCCGGTGTAGTGAGGTATATCTATGATAAGTCCCGTTTTGATGCATTTGCCGTATTTAGATTCAGCCATTTTCGCCCTCTACTTTTCTATTTCGTTTTTTTGCCTTTCCGCCAATTAAACGCTTATTTTTATCGGTTTCAGAAGTCGGCTTGCCGGTAACCGGATGGTCGTAATGGAAGGGGAAGATATAGCCGGACATAAACCTGGGGTCGTCAGACACGGGAGGAACATCAGGTTGGGGAGCTTTGAATTCCGCCACCGCCTTGCCGATTACTTCCGCGGGCGTCCAGGCGTCTTCCGGGACCCTGACGGTATAGGGGATAATCCACCTTATCGTCAGGAACTTCCAGATGCCGTTTTCCTTGATATATTCGATTTCGTAGATGCCGCCGACCAGCGAGCCGCGTAATTTCTCATCCTTGTCAGGCACGCAAACGCCGCCGAAGGCGTACCAGCGCCCTTTAGCCCTTTCCCCGTTCGGCTCCACGTCCACGACTCCCGCAATCGGCATTACCTGGTGCAGAAAGCCCGGCGGGGGTTCCGGCCGGTCGGTGCCGACCCCGAAATAACGTTTGACTCCTTCTTTGCCGAGCCAGGTGCCTTCCAGCCAGTACAGGGCGGTTTCCGGGTGGTCGGCGAAACAGTCGTATATCTCGTCACGCATCATGTGCTGGACGTAGTAACTATATACCCTTTGCAGCCTCTTGACCTCATTAATGTCATCCAGAATACCGACCTTCTTTTCCAGGGCTTTAAGCTTGGCTTCCATCTCTTCTACGTTCATTAGTAACTCCTTATCAATATTTTAGGTTACTCGCCGACTCCGGGCAGTTTTGCCAACCATACATTTTATCTTTGCTTGATATATTCATAGGCTTTCTATTCAAAGAGTATAGACAAGCTGATGGTTTAGCGCAAGGTAAGGAGTAACCGGCCGTCTTGACACCTGCAGGATAAAGTAGTAGGGTGGACTATAGGGGACAAATGGCATTATATAAATGTCAGGAGGTACAAGCTATGTTCGGGAAAAGGGGACAGATGGGTGTCTTGCTGGTGGTTCTTGTGACTATAGGCTTGTTTGTGGCGGGTTGCCAGTGCGGAGCCGAGGAGATAACCCCGGCGCCGGAGACAACACCGGCACCTGAAACACCAGCTCCTGAACCTATGTCACCTTCGACTCCCACGCCCGCGCCGGCTCAGGAGGAGATGGCCGTGACCCTTTATGAAAACACGGAACATGGCTTTTCCATCGAGTATCCCGAGGGATGGGCCGATAGTTCGCACGGGGGGGCGACAAGTTTTTATGTTCAGGTCACCGAACCCGAAGGAAGTCTCTCAATAACTTTATCGGTGGATTACAGACCCGAGGCAATTAGTCTGGCCGACGCCGTATCCGAAAGTAAGGAATACATGGAATCGGTTCCGCATTATGAGCTATTCTCCGAGGGTGATGTTACTATCGGCGATGGTCTCTCCGCCTACGAAATGATAGGCCAGGGTAAAGAGACCTCTGGCGAAGTGGAGAAGTTCAGATATATCATCCTGGTGCGGGAGAAGCAGATTTTCTGGGTAGGAGTGGACGGTGAGCCAGACCGATTCGATGAGCAGAGGCAACTGGTGGACACCATCATAGACAGCTTTAAGCTGATGCCATCCTATACTTTTGCACCACCGCCTCCCAGTCCGGGCGGCACCTATACCAGTGCCGAATACGGCTTCTCCATCACTTACCCGGAGGGGTGGGACGACTATGCCACCGGTCAGTACGGCGAAGTCGTTGACCTCCGGGCCGCCGCAGGAATACCCGGAGTGACGGTCAGGGCTACGAAATTGACCGAAGAGACTACCCTTGGTCAGGCTGCGTCGGATATACAGGGGATGTACGGCGAGATGGTAGGTGACTATGAGTTGTTTTCCGAGGGCGAGATAACACTGGACGATGGCACTCCGGCCTACGAGTTTGTGTTCAGCGGTACGATGCAGGGGTATCTCCTTAAAACGAAATGTATCATTGTAGTCCGGGGAGAGGACGAGTTCGTTATGACGGGTTACAGTATACCCGGCAGTTTTGAACAGGATGAATCGGTCCTGGATGAAGTAATTGGCAGCTTCCACCTGGAATAGACAAATAAAAAAGGGGAACCGTTGAGTCCCCCCTTCATTGTTTTCTAATTTAATTTGCGGCTTCTATTGCACGTTAGTGGCTATGTGGTAGCCCACGCCGGGAATGGTCTGTATATATTTGGGGTTTTTAGGGTCGGATTCCAGCTTGCGGCGTAACCGGCCGACGAAGACGCGCAGGTACTCTTTTTCAGATGAGTATTCGTTGCCCCAGACGCTCTGTAATAGCATGCTGTGTGTGAGGACTTTATCGGAGTTCACCGCCAGGTGCCGCAGAAGGGCATACTCGGTAGGGGTGAGCGTTATCTCATTGCCGTTGACCGTGACGCGCCTCTTGGCAAAATTGATTTCCATGCCGTCGCAGACGAAGTTGGATTGTGCCGGCGCTACGGTGGGGTCGCCGCGGTGGCGGAAGGCGGTCTTGATTCTGGCCATAAGTTCGGCGATGCCGAACGGTTTGGTCAAATAGTCATCGGCGCCCAGTTCCAGGCACTTGACCTTGTCGTTTTCGTCGCCGCGGGCGCTAAGAATGATTATAGGTACGTCGGACCACTCTCTGACGCGACGGACTACCTCCACGCCGTCCACCTTGGGCATCATAAGGTCTAATATTATCAGATCGACGAAATCTCTCTGCACCGCCTCCAGTGATTCCTCCCCGTCGATAGCGGCAATCACCTGGTAGCCGCGTGCCTTGAGATTAGTGCTAAGCAGCCTCAAGATGGCCGGGTCGTCGTCAACGATTAGTATATGTTTCTTATCCATAGTTGTTCCCCCTTTAGTCCACCGGCAGACTGAAATTGAATCTGGCGCCCCGGGTCGTTTCGCTTTCCACCCAGATTCTGCCGCCATGCGTCTCGACTATACCCCGGCAGATGGAGAGCCCCAGTCCGGTTCCCTTTCTCCTCCCGGTCTTGCGGCCGTTTCCCTGGAAGAAACGTTCAAATATTTTATGGTGAAGCTCTTGGGGAATACCGATTCCTTCATCCGTTACGCTTAAAACAACTTCTTTACCGTTGGAATGAACTTCGATAGTGATGGTAGTATTTTCGTCCGAGAACTTCACCGCGTTCTCAACAAGATTGGTGAGCACCTCGCCGATACGTACTTCGTCGATAGATACCAACGGTATTCTATCCGGGATTTCGATACGCAGGTGGTGCCTGGCCGTCAGGTTATCCAGCCTGTCTTTTATTGCGTAAATTACCTCCGCGAGTTTATGACGCTTCCTTTTTACCTCTAAGGCGTCGGCTTCGAGTCGCGACATCATAAGCAGATCGTCTACCAGGCGGGTTAGCGTATCGGCGTCTTTATCTATGGATGACAGGAAGTCGCGCCGCGTCTGTTCGTCGAAAATCACGTCGGGCTGCAGGAGGCTGTTGGCGGAACCCTTTATCACGGCCAGCGGGGTGCGCAGTTCGTGAGAAACATTGGCCAGGAACTCGGTGCGCATGGAGTCCAGTTCACGGAGCGCCTTGGCGCTGGAAGCCTCTTCGTAGAGCTGCGCGTTACGCACGGCGATGGCTATCTCGCGGCCTATCCCCGTAAGAAGCTCGATGTTATTGGCGCTGAAGTATCGAGAGAAACTGGTAGCCGCGCCCAGGATGCCGATACTATCTCCCAGGATGGTCAGGGGAACGCCCCCAAATGAGCGATAACCGCCGTCAATCAGGAAAGCGAGGTCGGATTCTGCATTCCTGGCCAGGTCTTCGATTATTTCGGGTTTGGCTTCCGCGAAGATGCGCCCGATAACACCGCTATTCTTGCCCAGCTCTTTAGGCATAGCCTGTACTATTCTTTTGGATAAACCGTGGTGCCCCTTCAGCAGTAAATGGTCGTTTTCACTAAGGTAGAGGAAATTCACCTCCAGGCCGGTGCATTGGGTTACCGTGTTCAGCGCTGAATTGATAATTTGTTGCAGGTCGAGCGAACGTGATAAGGCCTGCGATACGTTGAGCAGAGTATCGGTGATGCGGTTGTGCCGTTCCAGTTCTTCCATCAAATTCCGGTTTTCCATGACCAGGCGCTGCTTTTCCAGGCCGCGGTTGATAACCGATAGCAGGTTCTCCGGGTCCAGGGGTTTCTCCAGGTAGGCAAAGGCGCCACGATTCAGCGACTCCACCGCGTTACGCACCGAAGAATGGCCGGTCAGCATGATAGCGATGATATCCGGGTGAATCTCAAGGATTCTGGAAAGCAGCTCGGTGCCGTTGGCGTCGGGAAGGCTGATATCCAGAATAGCGGTATTGTAGAAACGTTCTTTCAGCCGGGATATCGCCTCGCCGGCGGAAGGAGCGGTTTCTACCTCGTAACCCTTGCTGTTCAGGATACGGCTGATGATTTTCAGAAAATCGAGGTCATCATCGACTACCAGCACGCTTTCCTTAGCTTTCATCTACTCTCCTGGAATGACGTTTCTTTTTACCAACCTTACTCACTATGTCGGCGGCTTCGGCGGGGTTGAATGGTTTATAAAGGCAGGTGATAGCGGAAGCTTCCTGGGCCTTGTCCAGGGCGTCTTTAACTTCGTTGCGGAATCCCGTCATCATTACGGTGAGAATATCCGGGTTGATTTCCTTAAGACGCAGGAGGGTCTCCAGCCCGTCTATGTTCGGCAGCTTGACATCGATAAAAGCCATTTGCAGGTCTTTATCTTGAGCTATGGTAACTGCTTCTTCGCCGCTGCCCGCCGTAATTACTTCGTGTCCCTGTTGTTTCAGAACCCGGGTAAGGGTATCGCATATATCGGCGTCGTCATCGATGATGAGAATCGGCTGGTTGCCGGCCGCCTCGTTAATCAGCTCTATCAGCTTGTCTATTCTTATCGGCTTCTGGATTATCTTTCGTACGCCCTCCTTCTTGGCTATCTGAATCAGGTCTTCGTCGGAATAGGCCGTCATCAGGATTATCGAGGCTTCGGGCTGGCTCTCTTTTATTTTGCGTGAAGCTTCTACGCCGTTCATCTCCGGCATAACGATGTCCATCAGCGTAACGTCAAAATCATGCTCTTTAAACTTGTCTACGGCGGATAACCCGTTGCTTGCCGTTTCGACGCTGAAACCCCGCCGCTTTAAAATCATGGCAAATGTATCCAGTAAGTCCTCGTTATCATCAACAATAAGGATTGTGGGTTCTCTATTCATTTCTGGTTATCTCCTTCTCTATAGCGGTAGCTTCACGGTAAAGGTCGTGCCCTGTTTCGCCTGGCTGGCGACTTCAATGTTACCCCCGTTTTGCTCTACGAGTCTCTTGGTAATGGCCAGCCCTAGGCCAATGCCTTTAGGTTTGGTAGTAAAGAGCGGCTCGAATATCTTATCGAAGTTGTCTTTGGGAATGCCGCATCCGTTGTCCTGGAACTTAATCCAGACGTTGTCGTTCTCCGTGCCGGAGTCTATATTAAGCTCTCCGTCTTTCCCGTTCATGGCCTGTATAGCATTGGAAATTATATTGGTAAAGACCCGGCTTATCTGCTCGGCATCGGTCCTGACCTTCATAGGATTACCGTTGAGATTGGTATTGATGGTGACATGCTCCGGTACGTTAATCCATGAAAGGCTTTCATGGATTAACGTTTTAAGGTCTACCCTGTCCGGCGACGGAGGAGTGATGCGGGTGAAGTCCAGGAGGTCGGTGACGATTTTATTGGCGATATCAATCTGTTTGTCCAGTACTCCCAGCGTATTAGCCGCCTCTTCATCGCCTTTATCGGTAAGGGACATATTGAGGAGGTAAGCGCAGTTCCTTATCACGTTGAGGGGATTGCGGAGCTCGTGGCTGACCCCTGAAGCCAGTTCGCCCACGGCCGCCAGTCTCTCGGAACGGATAAGCTTTTCCTGTACGTGCTCCAGGTCTTTCGTCCGGCTTTCAACTTCGTCCTCCAGCTGTTCGTAGTAGCCCTGTAGAGACTGTTCCAGTTCAATCTGCCGGATGGCACCGCAGATTATTTCGACGAGTGTCTTGGTCAGGTGATTCCTTTTCTTCAGGTAGGGATTGTCTCGGTATGAATATATCTCGACAAGCCCCATCGTTTCCCCGCCGACCGTTAAATTTTCGGTTATTTTACTGGAAGATTTGTGGAAGCTGTCACTCTTAAAGACCTGGTCGTGGAAGGTAATTCTAACCTTGGTTTCTTCAGGGCGCTGCATAGCCTGGGGAACAATACCCACCACCTTCGATAGAAACTCCTCCACGGAGCCGCTTTCATCTGCCCCCTTGCCGATATCGTAGAGGCATTTCATTTCTTTCATCCTCTGGCGGTGTTCCTGCTCGCTCTTTTGCAGTAATGCGACTACCGCGCCGACGGCGCTTAGGATTATTACGAACGCCGTGGGCTTGAAAAGGGCGTTAGGGTAGGTATCGATAAGTATTGCATGGGGCAGCAGGATTAACATGGCGATAAGGGCTGCCATTATAGCCGGTATCACGCCGAGCACATAGGCGGTGTAGACCACCGGCGCGAAGAATACCAGACCCAAAAAGTCAATCCCGTAGAAATTGTGAAGACTGTTAAGAGAGTTCTCCAGTGATGTCCAGCCGAAGAGGCCTCCGATAACGGGTAGATAGTAAATAAGGGAACAAAACACCATAATAGCTATGATGTATCTCAAGTGTATATTTGACCACCATCTCTTTTTATTGCGTCTGTAAATCATCTTAGGCCTCCCTGGTTATCCATAGGGTACAGTCGCTTTATTGCCATGGCCTCATTTATAGCAACAGGTATTGCGGGCATTTTTGTATACCTGCCCTGCAATTTCAGGCTACTACTGCGGTGCCATGACCAGCAACCATGATAACCCCATATTTTATCGGGGAATTCACCCAGTCCGGTGAGCATGAATTCCCGGACTGCGCGGTAAATATAATTTAGCTTTGCTGCCATTCCTTGATTATCCCCTTTATCTCGTTCAAATCATCTATCAGCTCGCTGGCTGGAACGTCGGGTAGCGCATTAATGAGGTTAGCCAGCGGGTTTTCTTCCTCCTCATCATCGTTAAAAAGATTGTTGATGGAATCGGCGCCGATATCCTCTACCATTGCTTCTTTCTCGCCTTCAGGCGGCGCAGCGCTTCCTGCGCCCACCTCGACTACCTTGATTTCCTCTCCGCCTTCCACGAGCGTGTCCGCTTCCAAATCGATATCATCTACGCCGGACAGTTGTTCATCCGGCTCGACGGTCAACTCGTCCAGCGGCCCGTGAGGCCCGGTGGGAATATCTTCATCCCCCTCGTGGGTAGAAGCTTCATCGGAAAGCTCCTGTAGTTCCTGGGCCGTTTCCTCGAGATTTTTTGTTCTGCCGTTGATTTTTTCTTCCATCTCGGCAATCTGTTCGGTGGTGGTACCTTCAACGGGCGCGTCTTCATCTTTTGGCTTTTCTTTGGATTTGCCTATTTTAAAACCTTTAATGCGCATTTATAACCTCCTTGACGGCAGGCTAGTGTAAACCTGCTATGCTATCATTACTGTTTTTAACGGAAATAACCGTCACGGTATGCCTTGGATAATATTGCGTATACATCGTAAAAATTCGTCTTACCCTGCTCGGTGATGCGTTTCAGGACATCTGACCTTTGTTTTAATAACTTGTATATCTGTCTTCTTTTTTCTTCCGGCAGACCGCGCCGGGGGGCGATTTTATTCTCCAGAAGATATGAGTTCTGAAAACCCCGGAACAGGAAAGAGTCGTCCAGCGGGTTCCAGCTGAAAGTCTCGATAAAGGAAAAAGAGTCGCCCACCGAATCGTAGCTGACGATTTCATTAACGCTGGTTATTTTCCGGGCAAGGCCGCCGTTGGCCAGCCGGACCTGCTGGCAGATAACGACGACATTAAGGTTGTCCACGTATGTCTTGG
>DAOUDZ010000128.1:0-2408 GCA_034430575.1 Dehalococcoidales bacterium | reverse complement strand
CGCTGACCTATGTTTTTGGTAAAGAGGAATACCGCCCCATTGCCCGGATGGCGGTCTTCCTGGCCATAGTCCTGATATTCGGGGCCATGCTTTCCATCGCCATAGACCTGGGCAGGCCGGAGAAGTTCTGGCGGCTTTTCATGTTCTTTTACATGAACAACATGGCTTCCATGTTCGCCATCAACGGGATACTCTACGGGGGCTACTTCATCATCAGCCTGGTATATCTGGGGATAATCTTCTCCGGCAACCACCGCGCCTCCCGGATAACGGGTATCATCGCCGTAGGTTGGGCTGTCCTGGTGCACATGGGCACGGGGGCGATATTCGGTTTTATCGCCGCCAGAGAAGCCTGGTTCTCGCCGATAAAACCACTGGAGTTTCTGGCCGCGGCGCTTACCTCGGGCGTAGCTCTATTGATTGTCGCCGTGACTCTCACCCTCGCATTAAGCGGCCGGGAGTTGAAAAAAGAGATGGCGGCTTCGCTGGGGCGACTGCTGACTTACTTCATCATCATCCTGCTCGTCTTGATTATCGTGGATAAGTTGACTCACCTCTACTCGCCGCACCGGGAGGCAACGCTGTACCTGCTGACCGGACAATATAGCTGGATTTTCTGGGGTTTCCAGATAGGTCTGGGGGTGGTTATACCGCTGGTTATCTTATTCAATCCACGCATAAATAAGACCGTGGGCTGGGTGGTTACGGCCGCGGCTTCGGTGGTTATCGGTGTTTTCTTTGAAAGGTATTACCTGGTGATTCCGGGGGCGGCCTATCCTATGCAATATTACCCGGGGGAAATACAGGGTGTCTGGGGTGCCACTGGCTCCTTCCCCCTCACCCCGGTGGAAATGGTACTTTCAGTGGGTATAATCGCCTTCCTGATTTTTATTTTCGTCATGGGCCTGAAATACTTGGAACTGCTACCGCCCGCAGAACCGATAAAGGAAGCAGTAAAAGAAGGCGAGGAAGAAGCGGAAAAGGCGGAGAATACCGCCGAGGCGAGTGAAGGACAAAAGGATAAAAATGAACAGTAAAAAAGAGGAAATAAGCCGACGGGAGCTTCTGCAAAAGCTTTCACCGCTCGGCAGGGTGAGTCTCGATGCCGCTAAATGCACGGGCTGCGCACTTTGCACGCAGGAGTGCCCTACCGGCGCATTGACGGTCTCATTAAGCGAAGAGTCCGATACCTTCAGGCTGCTTTTTAAGCACGGCGTCTGCGTGGCCTGCGGCAAGTGCGTTGAAATCTGCCCGGAAAAGGCCCTGCGGGTAGAGCGCCTCCTCGAACCGGATAAACTGGAAGGGCAGTCGGTACTTTTCGAAGACGAAATCGCCCGCTGCTCGAGGTGCGGGTGCGCCATCGGGCCCAAGGCGATGATAGAGAAATTGCAGGCCAGAGTGACGGCTTCCGGTCACTCTATCACGGCACAGTTCGGACTCTGTCCTAAATGTAAGACTCAAACCCAGTTCGGAGATTTAACTGGAGAACATGGACATATTTCTTAGAACCATCGCTATTATCATCGAGGTGCTGATACTGGCCGCGATAACCTACGCCGTGCTCTACGGGGTAAGGCTCACCACCTCCGACCTGGGTATCGGGCCGAAATATAAAAAGGCCATAGTCCTGGCGCTTCTGGCGGTCGGTTTTATCGTCGTTATATTCTTCATCGCCCACCTGACCACGTTTTATCCGGCGGTATGATAATTCAGGGAGGAAATTAAAGGAATATTTTAATGTCTTTAAGCGAACTTTTCTGGGCAGACCAGCTGATTTATATCAAGGATATCTTCCTGCCGATTATCATCGGCGTGCTGGTGTTCGTTCCGGTACTGGTTGCCGTTTTCGTCTTCGGTCTGGGACGCAACTACCGCCTCTGGAAATTAGGGCAGCCGGACGACCGCTCGGGGAACTGGTGGCAAAGGCTATTTACGACCCTGGCGGTAGCGGTGGCTAATATCCGCATTATCCGGAGAAATGAACTGTATCCCGGCATCATGCACGCGCTTATCTTCGGCGGGGCGGCGATTCTGGTACTGGGTAAAATAATCAGGCTGTTTTCATATCTCACCGGCATCACCAACCCCCCGCAGAGCGTCTACCTGTATGCGTCCTGGGCCGCCGAGCTCGGCGCGGTGCTGCTGCTCATCGGCGGCATCATGGCGGTAATCCGCCGGTATATTATCCGTCCGGCACGACTGGACAACAAGCCCGAAGACAGCCTGCTCTACGTCTGGCTCTTCCTCATCGTTCTCACCGGCTTCATGGTGAAGGGATACCGCATCGCTGCCAGCGATACCGCCGCCACGGACTGGGCTACGTGGTCGCCGGTGGGCTATTTGCTTTCGCATATCTTCCCTGCTTTTCTGGTTGAAGCCAAGAATGAAATACTGGTATGGCACCGGGC
>DAOUDZ010000127.1:0-34380 GCA_034430575.1 Dehalococcoidales bacterium | reverse complement strand
GCATGGTCATGTTAAGAACCTTTAAACCGGCGGCGCAGGCAGCGGCAATGAGGCTGGAGCAGGCGTGAGGGGCGTCGCAGACGGCCAGCCCTTCGCTGACGATTTTATAGGGCACGCTCAGCTCGTCGAGCAGCTTTTCGCCGGGGTGCCTTACCGTTATCTTGGGCATAAAGTAACCCCCGCTCCAGAAACCGCCGCCGAGGTAGTTGTTGCGTTCTATCAGCACCACCTTTTTACCGGCCCTGGCGATATTGCGCCCGGCGACCAGTCCGCTGGGTCCCCCGCCGACAATTATGCAGTCGCTTTCCACATATTCGTTAAATTCCGTGGCAAACTCGGACACTATGGCGCGGGTTATTTCCTTTTCCCCGACGGGACTGAACTTATCCATGGTTCGACTCCTCCCGATTCACATGACTAAAATTAGTGTTTAATCCGTTTTTTGGTTCTCTATTGATTCTTGCCGGATAACGTCTGCGCCGATTGAACTTTCCAGCTGTTTCAATCGTTCTTCCAGTCGGTGCTGGTCTTTCAGGATGCCCTTAATAGCTTCGGATACGGGGTCGGGTAGCTTGCCGTGCTCGAGGTCCATAGCCGGTTTCTCGCGTTTGGTAACTACCCTGCCGGGAATGCCCACCACGGTTACTCCCGGCGGGACGGATTTTATCACCACCGAGCTTGAGCCGATACGCGCTCCGTCGCCGATGGTAATCGGCCCCAGCGCTATCGCCCCGCTGCCCATTTCTACTCTGTTTCCCAGGCTGGGGTGCCGTTTTTTCTTTTCCAGGGTCGTTCCGCCCAGCACCACTCCCTGGTAAAGCAGGACGTCGTCGCCTATCTCACTGGTCTCCCCGATAACTACGCCGGAACCGTGGTCGATAAAGCAGCGCCTGCCGATGACGGCCCCCGGATGGATTTCAATCCCCGTGAAAAAGCGGCTGATGTGGGATATAAAGCGGGCGAGGAAGTACAGCTTGTGTCGCCACAGAGAATGCGCCGCACGGTGCGCCCACAGGGCGTGGAGCCCCGGGTAACACGTAATAGCCTCGAGCGCGCTCCGGGCGGCCGGGTCTTTGGCAAACACCGTTTTAATATCTTCTCTCAAGGTGTTAAACACTTTTACTGATATCCTTCTTCGGTCTAGTGCTTCTATCTAAATTATACCTTATTTTTCATGCTTTCTGCTTTGCCGCTGTTTCTTTGAGCGTTTTTATATGCTAAATCTCGAGCGTTAGCCCTGCGCCGCAGGCCACGTACTGCTCGGGAAACATGGCTTCTATTTCCGAGGTGTGCTGCGTGCAGTGGCAGGGGCATATCAGGGAGAGGCCGTTAAGCCGCTTGAAGTTGCTGAAGCCGTGAAAGCCGCCGATTATCCCGTACACCGTGCCGTAACGCGACGCAACGTCGAGGATTTCTCCGACTCCCGGATGCGAGCAGCCCGTTACCACCACGATACCTTTATCGGTCTTAATCGCCAGTGATTGCTCTATTCCCTTTAGCTCGCCGGTGGATACAACCGTCTCCGAGATATTAACCGGCCGGCTAACCGCCACTACGTCTCTCCCCGTATTGCGAACGGATATTGAAGCCGGCAGGTATATCCGGGCGTGACTGTTGACTTCCAGGATGTCCGAAAGACCGCCGGTATGGTCGCCGTGCGCGTGAGAGATGACGATTCTCCCTATCTGGGCGGGGTCGATGCCGAGTTGCTTCATATTGTCGAGCAGCGCCGCGCCTTCGTTACCCGTATCGAAGAGAATCAGGGGCGTATTTGCAGCTTCTATCAGGGCTGAAAACCCCCAGCCTTTTTTCAACCCCGCCCTGGCCAGGCAATTGTCGTAGACTATGGTTATTTTCATGCGGTCGTACCTGATTGTACTCCGTTTGTTCGGGCTTATTCAATAATACCGCCTTGTAATATATATTTCGGCCGGATGCACTTTGAAGTCTCCTCATTTATTGTGTAGAATAAAGCCTATGGAGAAGGAGTTCCGTAACCTGCCCGGCGTGGATAAAGTGCTCGCCGATGAGGGACTCGGTCGAGTTAGCGGGAAGTATCCGCACGACCTGCTGGTAAGTGTTATCCGGCAGCGCTTGGAGCGTGAACGAATGTCCATAGCGGCAGGGAAGCCGTGCGCTTCCCTGGATGAGATA
The DNA here is from genome assembly GCA_034430575.1 of Dehalococcoidales bacterium. Classification (GTDB taxonomy): domain Bacteria; phylum Chloroflexota; class Dehalococcoidia; order Dehalococcoidales; family RBG-16-60-22; genus JAFGPF01. The sequence continues at coordinate 32,226 of DAOUDZ010000127.1, read as the reverse complement.
GTATCCTCGGTTTTGAGCGAGCTGGAAACCCTGGAAAAACCATCCCTCTGTCGGGTGGTCAATGCCTCCGGTGTGATACTGCATACCAACCTCGGTCGCGCCCCCCTTAGCCAGGAGGCGCTAACGACCATGAAAGCGGTCAGCGAGGGCTATTCTAACCTGGAGTTCAAGCTGGAAAGCGGCTCCAGGGGGGAGCGTCTCGTACACGTGGAGGGGCTTTTATGCCGTCTTACCGGCGCCGAGGCGGCGCTGGTCGTCAATAACAATGCGGCGGCGGTTCTCCTGGGGCTGACGGCTCTGGCCCGGCGTAAAGAGGTAATCGTCTCGCGGGGGCAGGCAGTGGAAATCGGCGGGGGCTTTCGCATCCCCGATGTCATGCGCCAGAGCGGCGCCAAGCTTATCGAGGTGGGGACGACCAACTGTACCTATGCCCGCGACTTCGAGCAGGCCGTGACCGAGCGGACGGTAGCCCTGATGCGCGTGCACTCCAGTAATTTCCGCCTGGTGGGCTTCACCAGCGAGGTCACCCTCGAAGAGCTGGTGGAAATCGGTCAAAAGAATAACCTTATCGTTCTGGACGACCTGGGCAGTGGCTGCTTTCTGGATACGACTGTGTACGGGCTCGACCCGGAGCCGATGGTCCAGCAGAGCCTGCGCGCCGGCGCCGTCCTCACCTTTTTCTCCGGCGATAAGCTCGTGAGCGGTCCGCAGGCGGGCATTATTGTCGGTCTTAAAGAATACGTGGACAAATTGAGAAAACACCCGCTGGCTCGCGCCGTGCGGATTGACAAAATACGACTCGCCGGCCTGGCGGTCACCCTTCTTCACTATCTTAAAGAAGAAGCCACCGAAAAAATACCCGTGTGGCGCATGATTGCCGCCCCGCTGAAAGAAATCGAACGGCGGGCCGCGTTCTGGGAGAAAGCCCTCGGCGGAATGGCGAAGGTGGTACCGGGGGAGACCATGGTGGGTGGCGGAAGCCTGCCCGGCGGAAGCCTGCCGACACGGCTTTTAGCTGTAAGCGGGAGCGGCCGGAACACGGCTAAGGTAATCAGCCAGCAACTCCGCCTTCGGGAAGTGCCGGTCATCGGACGTATCGATAAGGATGTGCTCCTCCTCGACCCGCGTACCGTCCTCCCGGAAGAAGACGAAATTATCATCGGTTCGCTTAAGGAAATAGCAGGTCAGCAAAAATCACATAAGTAGCGATTAATCATGTTTGTACTGGGTACGGCCGGTCACATCGACCACGGCAAATCGGTTCTGGTGAAAGCCCTCACCGGGATAGACCCCGACCGCCTGCGGGAGGAAAAGGAGCGGGGCATGACCATCGATCTCGGTTTTGCCTGGCTCAAGCTGCCGAGCAAACGCGAGGTGGGTATCGTCGACGTTCCCGGCCACGAGCGCTTCGTCAAGAACATGCTGGCGGGAGTCGGCGGCATCGACCTTGCCCTGCTCATCGTCGCCGCCAATGAAGGCGTCATGCCCCAGACCCGCGAGCACCTGGCCATCTTGGATTTAATCGGCGTACAGCGGGGAGTTGTCGTTATCACCAAGAAAGACCTGGTGGACGATGAACTTTTGAGTTTGGTCAGGATGGAAGTCGAGGAGATAATCGGCGAGACGTCTATAGCCGGGGCTGAAATTATGGCCGTCTCGGCGTTGACGGGCGAGGGGCTGCCGGAACTGGTAGATGCCATCGATAAGCTGCTGGATACCACCGAGCCCAGGCAGGATTTGGGGCGTCCCCGACTTTCCATAGACAGGATTTTCACCATGTCCGGCTCCGGCACGGTGGTTACCGGCACATTAATTGACGGCGCGCTTTCAGTAGGGCAGGAGGTTGAAATTGCCCCCTCCGGTCTCAAGTCGCGATTACGCGGACTACAGACGCATAAATCGAAAATCGATACGGCTACCCCGGGCAGTCGGGTGGCGGCGAATTTGGTAGGCGTTAATACCTCCCGGTTGCAGCGCGGCGATGTTGTTACCAGGTCCGGCTGGTTGAAGTCCACCCGTATGGTCACGGTAAAGCTCAAGCTCATTTCTTATTTGCAGCGCCCCATACGGCACGGCACCACGGTCAGCTTTCATACCGGGTCGGCGGAAGCGATGGCTAAAGTCCGCCTCTTGGAAGGCGATGAACTCAAGCCGGGGGCTGCTACCTGGGCGCAGCTGGCGCTGGACAGGCCGGTGGCCGCCATAAAAGGCGACCGCTATATCATCCGCTCGCCCATGGAGACGCTGGGCGGCGGCGGCATTGTCGATGCGCAAGCCAGGAGGCTGCGGCGCTTCCGACCCGAGGTTATTAAAAATCTGGAAGCCAGGGAGGGGGGCACTTCCGAAGAGGTAATTATGGCGCTGCTGGAGACAAAGCAGCCGATGGAGCTTTCCGCCCTGGTTGCCCAGAGCAATCTCCCGGCCGGTGAGGCCGGTTCTACCATAGAATCGCTTATCAACGAGGGACGGCTCGTCGCTATAGGTATGGGTAAACAGCGACTGCTCTTCACAGCGACCGGCTGGGAGCGCCTCGCCGATAAAGCGGTAGCGGTTCTTGAGGACTATCATCGCAAGTATCCGGCACGCTCCGGCATGCCCGGGGTAGAACTGACCAGTCGTCTGAAGCTGGGCAGCTATGTTTCGGCGGCGCTGGCCGACCTCGTTAGCCGGGGCAGCCTCGTTGAGGACGGCGGGTATCTTCGCCTGCCTTCGCATAGCGTCCGGCTGACTTCTGCCCAGCAGGCGAAAATCGATACTTTCTTAAAATCGCTGGCGGATAACCCTTACGCTCCCCCCAGCGAGCTTATACCGGAGCCAGACCTCCTCAACATACTTATCGAGCAGGGCAGGGTGGTGAAGGTCAGCGATAGCGTTGTCTTTTCAAAAGCTACCTACGACGAAATGCTGGCTGAAATTACGGCCTGTATCAGGGATAAAGGCAAGATAAGTCTGGGGGAAACCAGGGACATGTTCGGGGCCAGCCGCAAGTACGCCCAGGCTTTACTGGAGTACCTTGATAGAGAAAAAGTCACCCGCCGCGTCGGCGACGATAGGGTGCTGTACTAAGCTTATTGTCATTCCCGCGAAAGCGGGAATCCAGACCCCCCCCGTTAGTTATCTTTTCCCACCCAAACCACCCTCGCATCATTCGCGGCTTAGCCCGATAATTTGCCCCCACTCCAAAATCCCTCTCGGTCTCCCTTTACCAAAGGGAGAAGCTATCACGCTTTTTTCCTTTTTAAGGTTCCCCCTTTGAAAAAGGGGGATTAAGGGGGATTTTAAATACCAAAAGTGGAGTGCGCAGCGAGAGGGGGCGTAAGTCCCTTCAACAAAAGTGGGGCGTCTAAGAGGGGAGAAGCCCCTCTTTTAAATAATTCCCCCTTCCCTTCATAAATCCTCAAGGGAAGGGGGACACAGGGGGATAGGTTCACCTATATTAAAAATCAAGCAGGATACTATTTACAGTTTGTTGTATAATATCTCTATCCGGTTAAAGGAGGGCTTCAGCCATGTGGGGATGGATTGTGGATAACAGCGTCTGGATTCTTATTTTAGCCAGCGTAGTGGTGGTCTTGCTCCTTTTCTTCAATGACAGGATTCGGAACTGGTTTTCCAAGATTGAGCCGGATAAATGGCAGAAAACGCTCTGGGGCAATATCAACGCTATCTTCTGGACTTTAGAAGGGATTGCCATTGTGATTATGGTGCTGGCTTTTATGGCCCTCGCCCTGGCACAGGAAGGAAAACAAGCCCTGGTCGTGCCGGACATGGTCAAGGCATGGTTTCTTGAACACGGCCTGACGATTGTTGTAATCCTGGTAGTGGGGATTATGCTCTGGATTGTACTTAAAAAGACTGTCCCGCCGCTGGTACGCCGCATCATGACCAGGCCCCAGAAAGGCGAGAGCCGGGAGGGTCTCCGGAGGCGGGCTGATACTCTTCAGGGAGTGTTCCTGGGTATAGGCAGGATTATAATAGTCCTGCTGGTAGTCTTTATGATACTTTCGGAAATGGATGTTGCCATCGGTCCCATTCTGGCCGGCTTCGGCGTGGCCGGTATCGCCATTGGTTTCGGCGCGCAGTACCTGATAAGGGACCTCATCGCCGGCGTCTTTATCCTGATGGAAAACCAGTACCGTGTAGGAGATGTTGCCCGGGTGGCCGACGTCGCCGGACTGGTGGAAGAAATTAACTTGAGGAAGACGGTGCTCCGTGACCTTGACGGCATCGTCCACCACATACCCAACGGCGAAATACGGGTGGCCAGCAACTACTCCAGGCACTTCGCCAGGGTCAACCTTAATGTTTCCGTGTCCTACGGGACCGACCTTAATAATGCCATTGAGGTTATCAACCGTGTCTGTAAAAATATGGCCGAGGAAGAGCAGTGGAAGCCCGTTTTCAGGTCGGTTCCTCAGGTGTTGAGGGTGGATAGTCTCGGCGATTCCGGTATCGATATCAAGATTCTGGGCGATGTCCAGCCCCTCCAGCAGTGGAATATCATGGGGCAGCTGCGACTTCGCATCAAGAACGAGTTCGATAAAGTAGGTATCGAGATACCCTGGCCTCATACCAAGGTGTACTTCGGCAATAAGCCGGGAGATTAAGGTATAATATATACGGGTAATCAATTCGTAATCTTTCGTACTGGAGAGGATGGAGCATGTATACCAAGATACTGGTACCGCTCGATGGCTCGGACATGGCCGAATGTGTCATCCCCTATGTGAAATGGTTTCAAAAAGTATCGAATGTGGATGAAATTATCTTCTTGCGCGTGGTGGAGCCCTTTCATGTGGCGGGAGGCCTGGAAGCCCAGGTAGTTCCCGAAGATAAGGAGCATATTGAGCAGGATGCCGTTAAGCTGGCCAGGGAATATCTGGAGAAAATGTCCGGCAGGTTTGAGGATGGTAAAATCAAGATAACGCCGGTAATAAAGCTGGGTAAGCCCTCAAAGATAATAGCGGAATACGTGGGTGAAAGTAACGTCGACCTTATTATCATGGCCACCCACGGGTTATCGGGAATTCACCGCTGGGTGCGGGGAAGCATTGCGGATGAGATTGTCCACGCCGCAAAGGTGCCGGTTTTACTCATAAAACCGGAGGACAGGCCGCCGGATAAATAAAAAGCCCGCCGGCCGCGGATTTACGTGTAAGATGTGTTTCCCGGGTTGGGCTGGCGGGCTTGTTGCTTTAATAAATGGCCTACACGTAGCCACCGGCGATATAGTCGTTCAAATAGCGGACCTGGCTGTGGCACTCGGTAAGCCTTTCCTCGATGACGTCTCTGATTGAAAGCATGCCGATAACTCTGGGCCCTACCATTACAGGGAGATGCCTGACGCCTTTTTCCGTCATTGTTAACAGGATTTCCTCAAGCTCGTCTTCAGGTATTCCAACGATAACATCCGTGGTCATCAGGTCTTTAACTCTAGCGCCGGTAACATCCCTGCCGCGCTGGTGCAGACCCTTGAGTATATCTCTTTCGGAGATAATTCCCACCAGCTTCTCGTCGTTCCCGCATACCGGCAGGGCGCCTATTTTATGCTCGAAGAGTGTATCTATCACCTGCGTAATAGAATCGTTGGGACCAATCGTGACAATTTCCCGTCCTTTTATCCGGCGTATTTCCTTGATTTTCATGGTGTTATCGCCCCTTTCGTTGAATATGATAATTTGCGTGATATAGAATAATTTTACATACGGGGCGCGGGCTTGTATGTGACTTTTGTATCATTAAAAAAGGGGAAACACGTGAGGGGAGAAACTAAAGGGAGAAGAAGTCAGCGGTTGTTTTCTGAAGAAAGACTGTAGACGGTTGGCAGGGATTACCGGGTGTTTTTAAATATTAAGCGGATGTCGTCATCCGTTTCGGTGACCACTTCATCCACCAGTGGCAGGTTGTTCAATATATCGAGCAGCGGTAGCGGTTCTTTTATTTCGAACAGTACCGACATCTCTTTTTCAGAGGCGCATTCCTGCAGGTACTTGATGCCGTGTATGTGGGCCAGGTACTTTTTCAGGTTTTTCAGGTACTGGTAGTCGAACGATGTTGATATTGCCCTCATCTCTACCTGGCCGATGAAGAGTCCGTGGTTTATGTTACTGCCTTTGGTTTTATCGCCAATCAGGCGTACCTCCAGCATGGGATTTTCAGATAGTTCTCTGCTTTTATCTGGAGAAGCCGGTATTATCTCTTCTGCTTTTGTTATCATGGTAGCCTGCTCGAGTTTCTTCTGGGTCTCTGTGATAGCCTTGGCCAGCTCTCCGGTTTCCGACTGTAGTTTCTCTTCGAATTCGCTTGTCGTGTTCCTGGCTCTATTGACGATTTCCGTGACGAGTCCGTTGATTTCACTGCTGCTCGTTATGATTTCTGCCATCATTTTTTCGGCCTTTCCCCGCGCCTCCGCCACGATACGGGAAGATTCTTCCCGCGTATCATCCCGGGCTTTCTCCGTTATCTCCCGGATGATTTCCTCGATTTTACTCTTTTGCGCAGCCATGATATCAGTTCTTTCTCTTTCGGCTAAATGGGCGGCCTGCGTAATGATTACCTCGGCCTCTTTTTTCGCTTTGCCGATTATTTTATCTACCTGCTTCCGGGTCTTATTCTTGGCTTCCTTCTTGATAGTGTCTTCCGCTTCGCTGATTATCTGCTGCACTTTGCGTTTGGCCTCTTTAATAATTTCAACCGATTCTTTTTCGGATGGCCATATTACCTCGACCGGTCTCCGGTCCGGTTCAGGTTCAATCCGGGAGGGGGCTTCCTCGGGATTCTCGGTGTCCAACTCGTCGGTAATATCCGGTTCATCGGCAACGTCGATTATCCCGTTGATAGACTGAAGATTTTTCTCCGTCTTCCGCGTAATCTCGTCTATCTTGGCGCGGTACTCGTCGAAAATTCTGGTGAATTCGTCTTGATTAAGTTTGGGGTTGTTGTTTGATTTGGCCATTTCTCCCGACTTTCCAACGGGTTTTTTACGTATCCACAATAATGAAAATTACGTATATATATATTTTACCGCATATCTTCAGGGCTTGATATAGCTAGATAGTACCATGTAGGAATTTGTTACCCCGTACATAAGTCAGGTGTCGGGCTGTCAATGCGGTTACCATTATTTCCTATACCCGTTATTACTAAAGAGCCATATACAATAATCGGCCTAAAGGTTTAAAATTATATTAAGAGGGATTTCCCGCAGGGACAGTATCATGATAGATGTGGCGGAACGGGCCAAAGAAGAACTGAAGAAATTGCTGGACTCCAGCGTGGAGTGGCCCGGGGCGCGCTTACGTCTTATAGACAGGGGACAGGGCAGGCTGGGACTGGGTATAGATATCGAATCTGAAGGCGACAGTATTGTGGAGTATGAGGGAGCTGCTTTACTCGTCGTGGAGGAAGGCCTTGCCTCCAGACTCGATAGGAGTAATGCTCGATGTTGATAATACGGCGGACGGCGTTGAGCTCGTCATCTGTGAACTGGCCTAGTTGCGATGATAAAGGGAGTTAAAATTCGTGCTTAAAACCGATGAATATCTTAGGCAGGCTGCGTATTATTTCCAGCTTGCTGAAGCGTGTTTGACGGAGGCCGAGGAGCAGTTGCACAGGCTTGTCGACAGGCTGGAAAATTGGTGCGGCACGTATAAAAAGTATCCCGGGCGATGAGCATATCCTCTGGGAGCAGGCAGATACTATCGTTCAGGAGAATCGACTCTATGGCACCACGGAGCTGGCGCCGGTCGGTTCTTAAGGAGGGTAGGAGGGAGACTTTGTAATAAATGATATATGTAACTAATGAGGCTAAACAGGAGTTAAAAAACCTGCTTCCCGCTGGTCGCGGCATGCCGGAGGCGTATCTGCGCGTCATAGACAGAGGTCAGGGCAAGCTGGAATTGGATACCGATAAGATGAGTCCCGACGACCAGGTGGTGGAATACGACGGGGCGGTGATACTTATCGCCGAGCCCAGGTTCGCTTCTGATAATGATAATATCTCCTTGGATGCTTACGCCACGTCGGACGGACACCGACTCGTTATCAGCGAGGAGATTATTGAACAATCATCCAGGTCCGTGACCGTGAACTGGATAACCCTGCCGCAGATTCCCTGCTCGGCGTAACCCCCCGCGCCCTTTCTTAATTCGCCCTTGCGGCTCTTCCGCGTGCCTGCGCACGTACGCATGACCTTATTTTCCCCGCAGTCGGGGGATATTTTTTTATAACCGCCCCCGATATTGAGATATTAGTCATATTCTTTAGGTGTATAATCGGGATAAAATCAGAAATATAATACGGGAAGTTTCAAGCGGGGAGGCTTATCATGGCTAAGGACAAGAAACAAAAGGACAAAGAGCATAAGGTGATGCACGAAGTATACAAGTCCGGCGAAAAGTATCACTGCGGCGAGTGCGGCGCCGAGCTTGAAATGGGCCAGAATTGCCCCACCTGTAAAGTCAGCTTTAACTGGGAGAAAATAACCGGCCAGGCGCGGTATCTATAGTTTTTTCTGGCGGGAGCGCATGGGAGTCGAACCCACCGAAGACATCATAAATGCCCCCCAACGGATTTGAAGTCCGCGAAGCCCACCGGGACTCATCCGCTCCCTCAATCTGGATAAGTATATATTACCTTATTTTATAGTATCAAGACCTGCCGGCGTCATTCCTCGGTCGTTACTTCCACTACCGCAGCTTTCCTGCGGTACACCAGCTTCGCCAGCCAGATGCTCATCTCGTACAATATTATCAGCGGCACTGCCACCAGGCTCTGGTTGATGGGGTCGAAGGTCGGGGTGATGATTGCGGCGAGGATGAAAGCGACGATTATCGCCACCTTACGTTTGCTCGCCAGCCACTCCGGCTTGACGATTCCTATCCTCGCCAGGAACGTGGTCACCACCGGCAGTTCGAACACCAGCCCGATGGCTATCAGCAGTCGCGTTATGATGGCGATGTAGTTGCCGATTTTTATCATCGGCGAGGCGATATCGCTGCCGAAGGTGTACAGGAAACCGATGGCTGGCGGAATCAGGATAAAGTACCCGAAGACGACACCCCCCAGGAACATTATAGCCACCCAGGGCAGTATCAGGTATACGTTTCTCTCTTCCTTCTTGGTAAGCGCCGGCTTTATAAAAAGGATTGCCTGTATGGTCAAGTAGGGCGTGGCGAGGATAAGACCGCTGGCGAGACACACCCTCATAATGGTGCCTATCATCTCCGTCAGCTCGGTGAAGATGAGGTTGATGCCTTCTGCCGGCAGAATCAGGACGTAGAATAGCCACTCGTAGAATATAAAGGAGATGGCCGCTCCCGCGGCGACGGCGATAACGCTCCTGATGAGACGCTTGCGCAATTCCTGGAAGTGACCGAGAATGGTGAGTTTCTGTTCACCTGCTGACATTTTCAGGGGTGCCTCTCCTGGTCGTTATGGCGGGTTGTCCCGGCTTTAGTCCCCTGTTCGTTTGAAGCTGGCGGCGGTTTGCTTTGTTTTTCTTCTTCCGGCGGTTCTTCCCGGGCTTTATCCAGCTCCCGGGTAACCGTCGTGGTAAGGTCGGTGCTGTATTTCCTGATGGCGCGCACCGTCTTCCCCAGCGTCCTGGCAAAATCGGTCAGCTTGCCCGGCCCCAGTACTATCAGCGCTAAAATTAGGATTAGCAGTATCTCCCATGGACCTATGCCGAGAAATCCCATCCCTCACCTTTATCGTGTTGTCTTCACGTGTAATTGCCTGTAAAGACAGTAATTCCTTAGAATTTCTGTTCCTGCGGAGTAATTGTAAGCCTGGCTTTAGGTAGTTTTCTTTCTCGTGGTCTTTTTCGGACTGGCGGCGGCTGTTTTCTTTTCTTTCTCCTCTTCGTCTTCGCCAGCCTGGCCTTTCTTGAAAGAGCGTATCCCCTTGCCGATGGCGTTGCCTACCTGCGGCAGTTTACCCACCCCGAAGACGATGAGGATTATAACTAAAATAAGAGCTATCTCCCATGGCCCCATTTTAAACGGCATCTTAATATCCTCCTGTCCACATACTTACCATCTGTAATTATACTAGCGTCCTGCATTATTGTCTATCGGGGGGCCGCGGGCAGCCCCATTTCCTTCAGTACCACTTTCACTAGTTCTGGCACTTTTTGCTGCAGCTCTGGGGAAAGCTCCGTCCCGAACTTTATTTCTTTGGGCTCGATGCCGATGATGACGATTTCCTTCGGCTCGTTGCCCGCCATGGACATGAGCTTGAGGTTTTCCACCACGCCCATTTCGTGCGCCGAGGTAAGAGCTGCCTTTTCCTCGGCTAGGTCCTGTGGCTTAAAGTGGTATATCGTCCCCGGTTTGCCCCCGGCTCTGGCGGCATCGACGATAATCAGCTTGTCCCCGGCCCTGGTATAGGCAATCAGGTCCGGCGATGTCCCGCCGTCTATCAGTTTTACATCGTCAGGAAATTCCAGTTTCTGTAAAGCCTTTACGGCGTGAATGCCGATTCCCTCATCCGTGAGAATCAGGTTGCCCACGCCGATTACTACGATTCTTGGTGTTGCTTCTTTTTCCGGTTCGCTCAACGTCATATTGTCCCTGGTCAGCATATTCTCGGCAGCAGTTCGCCGACCGGTATGTCTACGATGCGGGACGCCCCCAGTCTCGTTTTCATGACCACCTGCCCGGGGTGCTCCGCCACCACCTCACCGATGATAACTGCCCCGACCCCGTATTTGTTTTGTTTCATTGCCGCCAGAACGGCGTCGGCGTCTTCAGGGGCGACCGCCGCCGCCAGCTTGCCCTCGTTGGCGATATAAAGCGGGTCGAACCCCAGTAGCTCGCAGGCGGCCAGCACCGCCTTATCCGCCGGTATTTTATCTTCTTCTATTATAACGCCCGCTTTCGACTGTCCCGCGAAGTCGTTGAGGGTCGTGGCCAGCCCGCCGCGGGTAGGGTCGCGCAGTGAATGAATATTCGCGGATGCCGCCAGCATATCCGCTACCAGCCCGTTCAGCGGGGCGCAGTCGCTGGGTACGGACGTGTTGAATTTAAGCCCCTCCCTCTGGCTGAGCACGGCGATTCCGTGGTCGCCGATGTTGCCGTTAAGGATAATTTTGTCTCCGGGTCTGGCGTTGGCGGCGGAGATTTCCACTCCTTCCGGCACGACGCCGATTCCCGCCGTATTGATAAAAAGCTTATCGGCGCTCCCCTGGTTGACTACTTTGGTATCGCCGGTGATTATTTTAACTCCGGCTTCGCCGGTGGCTTTCCTGATAGAGGTCAGCACCTTTTTTAAATCAGCTACAGGCAGGCCTTCTTCGATGATGAAAGCCAGGCTGAGGTATAGCGGTTTAGCGCCGCTCATGGAAAGGTCGTTGACGGTGCCGCACACGGCCAGCTTGCCGATATCCCCGCCGGGAAAGAAGATGGGATTGACCGTGTAGCTGTCGGTGGTGAAGGCCAGCCGTCCGCTCACTTCGAAGACAGCGGAATCTTCCAGCCTGTCCAGTATCGGGTTGGCCAGGTCGGGCAGGAAGCTCTTAATTAAGTCCTGGCTTAGCTTGCCGCCGCTGCCATGCGCCAGCAGGATTTTATCTTCGTTCATCTCTTATCTTTCGTCATCATTGTCATGCCGGGCTTGACCCGGCATCCAGCATCCCCACCCCCTGGATTCCCGCCTTCGCGGGAATGACCTCAATAAATAAATTTAAATACAAGACCTCCTCTCCCTACCTTGTTACTTGTCAGTTGTTACTTCATATTGAAGATATGCGGCGCAGCTTCCCTCGCTGGATACCATGCAGGGTCCCACCGGGTGCTCCGGCGTGCAGGTTCCGCCGAACAGTCCACATTCCGGGGGCGTGCTGACCCCGCGTAATACGCTTCCGCAGATACAGCCCTCGGGTTCCAAGGTGGGGCCGGGGTCGATTTTAAAATTCCTGGCGGCATCGTATTTTTCGTACCGCGACTTTATTTGCAGGCCGCTGGCAGGCACGGAGCCGATTCCCCGCCAGTTAGCCTCCCCTGCCTCGAAGACGGTTTCCATGAGGCGGATGGCCGGCAAGTTCCCTTCCGGCTTTACCCCGCGCCGGTAAGCGATTTCCACCTTCGGCTGTCCGCTTTCAATCTGCTCCACCAGCCTGTCCACGGCCAGCAGGATATCCAACGGCTCGAAGCCGGAGACGGCGCAGGCAATACCGTAGTCGTCGGCGATAAACTGGTAGGGGTGCGAGCCGATGATGACGCTGACATGGCCGGGGCAGATGATACCGTTGAGTCTTACCTCGCCCATGTCGAGGATGGCTTGCATGATAGGCGGGCAGACCTTGTGCAGGGACAGGACATAATAGTTTTTTATACTTTCCTGCTCCGCCTGTAAAATCGAGGCGGCGATGGTCGGCGCCGTGGTCTCGAAGCCGATGCCGATGAAAACGATTGATTTGTCGGGGTTATCGCGCGCGATGGTCAGCGCATCCTGCGCCGAATAGACAATCCGGATATCGGCGCCTTCGGCCTTGGCCTTTTGCAGACTGGAACGACTCCCCGGCACTCTGACCATGTCCCCGAAGCTGGTGATAATAACATCGGGCAGGCTTCCCAGGGCTATGGCTTTATCGAGGTCGGCGCTGGCGGTAACGCAGACGGGACAGCCCGGCCCGGAAAGCATCTCTATATTTTCGGGTAGAAGCTGGCGCAGGCCGTGCTTGAAGATAGCCACGGTGTGCCCGCCGCAGAACTCCATGAGCTTGGCCGGCTTACGCGAGCGCTTATGAATCCTGTCGAGCAGTTTCTTACCCAGTTCCGGGTCGCGGTATTCTTCGACGAATTTCATTGATTACACCACGTCATTCCCAGAATAAATTCCCCTCTATCATTCCCAACTTGAACAACAACCTGACATTCCCAACTTGATTGGGAATCCAGAGTCAACTGGCCTCGCTCAATTCCTTTAACAATTTTAGAGTCTCCTCGGCCTCGGCGGGGTCGATGACGCTGATGGCGTAGCCGGTGTGCAGCAGCACGTAATCGCCGACCTTTGCCTCGGGGGTAAGCTGGAGGCTGGCATCGCGGGTAACGCCCTCGATATCCACCTCGGCCTGCTGGCCTTCTATTGATTTTATTAATGCCGGTACGGCTAAACACATGGTCGTTTATCCCTTACTTCGCCAACTGCCTTTCCCAGTCGTCCTTGACGTCCTTAATTTCCTTGCCGATGCGGAAGGCCGGGCCCAGGAACTCGCCGACTTTGTTATACGTGCCGGCCGGGTAAGTCATGTATATGATAGGGTCGATTTTTCCTGCATCCGGTTTACCGTCGGTCATGCAGTCGCCGGATACCAGTATCTCCTTGATGGGGCCGGCTATCAGGTAGTGGCTGCCCAGCTTCAGGATGTGCTCGGCGGTACAGCCGATATTGACCGGGCACTGCTCGATGAACGGGGCGCCGGCGACTCCCCCGTAAAATACATTGAAATTACAGTCTCTGGCTTTATCGGTTTTGGCGCCGGTGGCGATGCCGCAATAGTCCGTTTCTTTGACGAGGGTCGTATCCGGGATGTTGACTGAAAAGGCCATGTTTTCACGGATGCCTTTCAGGGAGTGCCTTACTCCGTTAAGGGCGATGGCTATCCAGGGTGGGCTGCCGCAGGCTATGTTAGCCCAGGCTACCGTAACGAAGTCGGGCTTGCCGTTGACGTCGGCGCCGACCATGACCGTAGGGTGGGGGAAGAGCAGGGGAATAACGTCAATCTTTATTTTATTCATAAATTTGCCTCCTCATTAAAATTGGCAATTACCGCCTGTCCCAGGGAGATGCCGCCGTCGTTGCAGGGCACCTGGTGGTGGGTATATACTTCGAATCCGGCAGACTCAAGCAGCTCCGCCGCCTTCCTTAACAGCAAGCGGTTCTGGAACACCCCGCCGCTCAATGCCACCCGGGTTATGCTGGCCCTGGGGGAAATACTCTGGCACACCTCCAGAATCATATAAGCTACGGCGTTATGGAACCGTGCGGCGATTCTGGCTCTGGGTGTGCGATTGTGTAAGTCATTCAATATCGCGGCGAACAGGTCGTGCACTTTAATGGTGTTGATTTCATCATGTTTCGTTACGGTGAACGGGTAGCGGGCCGACTCGTTAAAGGCTTTAGCAGCGAGCGTCTCCAGGTCGATGGCCGCCTGCGCTTCGTACTGGATAACGCCCCTGACGCCGATAAGGGCGGATACGGCGTCGAACAGCCTGCCCATGCTGGAGGTCAGCGGCGAGTTGATGTCGTTTTCTATCTGGCTCCGGATAATATCGATTTCTCCGGAGTCGACGTTCTTCAGGAAGGGGAGCTGCCGGTCTAATTCTATACCGAGCGATTGCAGGTAGCCGATGGCCGTGCGGTACGGCTTCTTGATGGCCAGTGCGCCTCCCGGCAGCGGCAGGTATTCTAGATGTGTCACGCGGGTGAACTTCTTATAGTCGGCCACCATGAATTCACCGCCCCATATATTCCCGTCCGTGCCGTAACCGGTCCCGTCGAAAGATACTCCGATGACCGGCCCTTCGGTGCCGTTGTCCGCCATGCAGCTGGCGATGTGAGCGTGGTGGTGCTGTACCGGAACGAGTATTAAATTTTCCCTGTCCGCCAGTTCTTTCGCGTATTTGGTCGAAAGGTACTCCGGGTGCATGTCGTGGGCGATAATTTCCGGCTCAATCCTGAATAATCGTTGATATAGCGCTATTGTATTTACAAAATGTTCCAGCGTTTCCAGGTTTTCCATGTCGCCGATATGCTGGCTGACAAAGGCAAAGTTATCACGCGTCAGGCAGAAGGTGTTCTTCTCCTCGGCGCCGCAGCCCAGTATCTGCCGGCTTTGATAGGGGAGGTGGATGGGGTAGGGTGCGTAGCCGCGGGCGCGCCGCACGGATGTGGGGGCATTCCTCTCCACTATCATGACGCTGTCATCGTAGCGGGCGTAGATGTCCCGATTGTGCATCAGGAAGTAATCGGCGATGCCGCCGAGCCTGCGCAGCGCCTCGTCGTTGTCTTTGGCGATTGGTTCCTCGCTTATATTCCCGCTGGTCATCACTAGGGGCAGGCCGGTCTCACGCAGCAGGAGGTGGTGAAGGGGGGTATAGGGAAGCATCACGCCGAGGTAGTTAAGGCCGGGCGCTACGGCTTTCGTTACTGCGGATTCTGCCTTCCATTTCATCAGGACGATGGGACTGCCGGGGGAAGCCAGCAGTCTCTCTTCCTCGTTATTCATCTCGCAGTGCCGCCTGGCTTCATTGAGCGATACTACCATGACGGCCAGCGGCTTGGCGGGCCGGTTTTTCCGCCGGCGTAAAAGGTTAACGGTTTTTTCGCTGGTGGCGTCGCAGGCCAGCAGAAAGCCCCCCAGCCCCTTTACCGCCGCTATTTTGCCTTCTTTTAACAGCTCGACGGTCTTTGTCATTGCGTCGTCGCAGTCGACTTTGTTACCCCCTGAATCGGTTAATTCCAGTTGCGGACCGCATGCCGGGCAGGCATTAGGCTGGGCGTGGAAACGGCGGTCGAGCGGGTCGTCGTATTCTCTCCGGCATTCCGGGCACATCTGGAAGGTATTCATGGTCGTGTTAGGTCGGTCGTAGGGGATATCGTCGATTATCGTAAAGCGGGGGCCGCAGTTGGTGCAGTTGGTAAACGGGTAGCGGTAGCGACGGTCTTTGGGGTCGAGGATTTCCCGCAGGCAATCGGGGCAGGTGGCGATATCCGGGGAGATAAGCTGGTACTTGCCTTCTTCGGTTATGCTGTGGCGGATTTCGAATTTTTCGTGATTCTCAGGCGTACCCGCCTTTACGGCGATGTCCACTATATGAGACAGCGGCGGTGCCTGCTTCCGCAGTCCGCGGAGGAATCGCTCGATGTCTCTGGCCGCCCCCTCTACCTCGATTCTGACATCCTCCGAGGTGTTGCATACCCAGCCTTTGAGGTTATGCTTGGTAGCGAGCTGGTAGATGAACGGTCTGAAGCCAACCCCCTGCACCACCCCCCTTACGCTGATGTTAACGAGACTGATAGCCGGTAATTTTGCCATGCTACCTATTTTTCTTGCCTTTTACAGCGGATTCCAGCCAGTCGAACCATGCCTCCATCCCCTCGCTGGTCTTGCAGGAGACGGAGAAGATAATGACATCGGGATTCATGCCGGTGACTGTTTTCTTAAAGCCCTCGACGTTGAAGTCGAGGTGCGGCTGGAGGTCGATTTTATTGAGCAGCACCACGTCGCTGTCGGCGAACATTGCCGGGTATTTATACGGTTTGTCGTCGCCCTCCGGCAGACTGGAAATCATGACGCGTTTATCTTCGCCTAGGATAAACGCGTTCGGGCAAATCAGGTTGCCCACGTTCTCGATGAGGAGCAAATCGGTATTTTCCAGGGGCAGGCCGTTCAAAGCGTTTTCGACCATGTTGGCGTCGAGGTGGCAGCCGCCCGCGGTATTGATTTGAACGACCGGTATGCCCATCTCGTTGATTTTATCGGCGTCCACGCTGGAGGCCACGTCTCCCTCGATGACCGAAATCCTGGCCTTATCTTTGATGTGTTTTATCGTGCTCATAATGAGGCTGGTCTTACCCGCCCCCGGCGACGACATTACATCTACCGTCAGGACGCCGTGACTGTCCAGTCGGCTCTTGTTGGCCCTGGCTTTTTCTTCGTTAGCACCGAGGATATCCTCGCCCACCTTGATTACTTTTACTGTCATTTACTCCACCTCGATACTTTCCATGTAGCATTCCCGACCGGATACTATCTCGATGCCCGTTTCGCGGCATTCCGGGCAGGCCCAGTTGCCGTTTTCAGGGGTGAAAACGTTATTGCACTTGTGGCAGCGCACGGTGGTGGGCTTCGTTTCGAAAGCAAGCTCGGCGCCGCTGGCGATGGTGTCCTTGGCCAGAAAGTCGAAATAGAACTGTACGCATTCGCCCACCACGCCGGATAGCTCGCCCACCACCAGGTTGATGCGGGTAATTTTACCAGCCTTGGCTTCGTTTGCCTTTTCCAACGCCAGCGCCAGCAGGCTCTCCGTGATGCTATATTCATGCATTTTATTATTGGTACTGCTAAAGCGGGAAAGGGTGCACTATTGACATTATAGTCCAGTGAGTGTGAGGGGGCAAATGAAACCCCCCAATTTACTTCCGCCCCCTACTGTGCTATAATTTGGCTTGAAAACTAATAATAAAAAGTAGAAGAGGAAAAACTTGGAAAAAGAGAAAAAGACCGAAATTATCGGTAATTATCAGGCTCGTGAGGGCGATACCGGCTCGACCGAGGTACAGGTAGCGCTGCTTACCGAGAGGATAATTCAGTTAACCACTCATATGGCAGCCAACCGTCACGATTATCATACCCAGCGGGGCTTACTCAAGCTTGTCGGGCAGAGGCGAAGGCTTTTAGCTTATCTCAGCCGGGAGGACGTAGGGCGGTACAATCAACTTATCAAGAGGCTGGGGCTGCGTAAGTAGAGCCTTTTAGATGGAGGGAGTAATTCATTGGAACCACAATCTTTTAACTGCGACCTTGGGGGTCGTAACCTCACTATTGAAACAGGCAGACTTGCCCAACAGGCTGATGCTGCGGTAACCGTCCGCTACGGAGAGACCGTCATCCTGGTGACGATGTGCTTTAACAGGCAAGATAGGGAAGGGGTCGATTTTCTGCCCCTCACCATCGACTATGAAGAGAGACTGTATGCCGCCGGTAAAATACCCGGCGGTTTTATCAGGAGGGAGGGGCGTCCCAGCGAGGCGGCTACTCTAGCCTGCCGGCAGACGGACCGCCCCATACGCCCGCTGCTACCCAAGACCTGGCACAGCGATATTCAGATAATCACCACCGTGCTCTCGGCCGACCTTGAGAACGACCCGGATATACTTTCCGTTCTCGGCGCTTCGGCGTGCCTGTCGCTATCCGAGATACCATTCGGCGGGCCGGTAGGCGCCATTAACGTCGGCTATATCAACGGCGAGTTTGTACTGAATCCTAAGATGGCCGAGTTGGAAGAGAGCCAGCTGGACCTTATCGTCGTCAGCACCAGGGATAAGGTTATCATGGTGGAAGCCGGGGCCAAGGAAATCTCCGAGGACATCGTTCTTCAGGCGGTTAAAATGGCTCACGAGGCCAACCAGGGTATCATTGGCATCCAGGAGCAGCTTCAGAAAGCGGTAGGTAAGACCAAGCGGGCTTTACCGGAAGATGAAGCGAACGAGGAGGCGGTCACGGCGGTGGCGGGGGTTG
The DNA here is from genome assembly GCA_034430575.1 of Dehalococcoidales bacterium. GTDB lineage: Bacteria > Chloroflexota > Dehalococcoidia > Dehalococcoidales > RBG-16-60-22 > JAFGPF01. The sequence continues at coordinate 13,982 of DAOUDZ010000127.1, read as the reverse complement.
CCGACGATAAAATATCGCAGGCCCTTGATATCGCGGACAAGGCGCAGCGTGAGCAGGCGCTGGACGAATTAAAAGCTGAACTCCTGGAGAAATTCGCTGAAACGTATCAGGAGAAAGAAATCCTGGAAGCTCTTGATATCAGGCATAAATACGTGTTGAGAACACGGATACTGGATAAGCAGCAGCGTATAGGCGGACGCGGCATTACCGAGATACGTCCCCTTAGCTGTGAAGTAGGGCTGCTGCCGCGTACCCACGGCTCCGGTCTGTTCAACCGGGGGCTGACCCAGGTGCTGACCATTACCACGCTGGGCTCCACCCGCAAGGAGCAGATGCTGGACGGCCTGGGGATAGAGGAAAGCAAGCGCTTTATGCACCACTATAATTTCCCCGGGTTCTCCAATGGCGAGGTAAGACGTGTCGGCTCGACGAGTCGCCGCGAAATAGGGCACGGTGCCCTGGCCGAAAGAGCCCTGCTCCCGGTGCTGCCCGCTGACGAGGATTTCCCCTATGCCATACGCCTCGTCTCGGAAGTTTTAAGTTCTAACGGCAGTACCTCTATGGCCAGTGTCTGCGCCGGCAGCCTTTCGCTGATGGACGCGGGCATTCCGGTAAAAAAGGCCGTGGCCGGAATCGCCATGGGGCTAATTACCGGTGACGACGGTAAATTTGTGATCCTGACCGACCTTGAAGGACAGGAAGACTTCAACGGCGATATGGATTTCAAAATAGCCGGCACGCGGGACGGTATCACCGCCATTCAGATGGATACCAAGCTGAAAGGCTTGACTCTTGAGATTATAGAGAAGACGCTGTCGCAGGCCAGGGAAGGGCGCTTGGTAATTCTCGATAAGATGGCCCAGACCATCGATGCCAGCCGGCCGGACGTCAGTCCCTACGCGCCGAGGATGACAAAGATACAAATCGACCCCGGTAAAATCGGGGCGGTTATCGGCACCGGCGGCAAGACCATCAGGTCTATCATCGAGGAAACCAAGACGACCATCGACGTTAACGACGACGGCACCGTGGTAATCGGCTCATCGGATATGGAAGCCACTCAAAAGGCTGTCGCCATCATCGAAGGGCTGACCCGCGAAGCGGAAATCGGTGATATCTTCACCGGCAAGGTCTCGCGCATCCTGGACTTCGGAGCCATGGTGGAGATTCTCCCCGGCAAGGATGCGCTGGTGCATATCAGCGAGCTGGCGGACTATCGCGTGAACAAGGTTGAGGACGAGGTAAAAATCGGTGATGAAGTTACCGTCAAGGTAATCGCCATCGATAACCTGGGCAGGGTGAACATTTCGCGCCGGGCTGTCCTCGAAGAAGGTACGGAACAGGCTGCCGCCCGTGAAGGTGCCCGCCAGGAAAGGCGCGGCGGCTCATCGGGCTTTAGGAACAACAGGCCGCGCTATTCCAGCGGCGACCGCCAGCAGAGACCTAACCGCGGCCCTTCCCGCCCTCCTTATAAACGCAACTAATATCTTCCCCATTTTAAGTGAGGTGTTCTGTCATGGAACGGATTAAGGTAGTGGTATATGGAGCATCAGGTCGGATGGGGCAGGAGGTGGTTAAGGCCGTCTGCAAAGACGCGGAAACGCAGATGGTTGGCGCCGTCGACGTTAAAGCTGCGGCGGAGCAGTTGGCTCTGCCGGATGGTTCCGGCGCGGTGCCTTTCTCGGACGACCTTGCCGCTATTATAGATAGCTGCCGGCCGGATGTCATCGTCGATTTCAGTATCGCCAGTGCCAGCCTGCCGGCCGTGCGCACGGCGTCGCGACTCGGCGTTAATATGGTTATCGGAACTTCCGGCTTCACCGCCGATGAGCTGGATGAGATTAAGAAACTGGCCGAGACCAACGAGGCCGGCATTGTGATGGCGTCCAATTTCGCCCTTGGCGCGGTGCTGATGATGCACCTAGCCAAGGTTGCCGGTAAGTATTTAGACCATGCGGAAATTATAGAGCTTCATCACGACCGTAAGGTTGACGCTCCGTCCGGGACTTCCCAGACTACCGCCCGGGACATGGCCAAAGCCAGGGGTAAGCCCTTCCTCCCGCCGGCGGTACAGGGAGAGGACTCGCCTGGTCGAGGGAAGCCGGTCGAAGGTATAAACATACACAGTGTCCGTCTGCCCGGCCTGATGGCGCACCAGGAGGTAATTCTGGGCGGAGATGGCCAGACATTGAGGATAAGGCATGACCAGATTAGTCGGGAGGCCTTTATGCCCGGCGTCATGCTGGCTGTTAAAGAAGTAATGAAACGCAAGGGATTTATTTACGGCCTGGATAATTTACTGGGTCTGTGAGGGATAAAGTGAGGGACTATCATGTAGCTGTAGTTGGGGCTACCGGGCTGGTAGGGCAGGAGTTTATTAAAATCCTGCTCCAGCGTAATTTCCCTGTGGCCTCGCTTCGGCTTTTAGCATCGGACCGCTCGGCGGGCAGAAAACTGCCCGTCGGTAATCGGGAGATTGAGGTCGAAGAGACCACCGCCGATTCTTTCGGGGGCGTGGAAATCGCCCTGTTTTCGGCCGGTGCCGAACAGAGTCGGTATTTCTCGCCGCTCGCGGCCAAAGCCGGCGCCGTGGTTGTCGATAACAGCTCGGCCTGGAGGACGGATAAGGGCGTGCCGCTGGTGGTGCCCGAGGTCAACCCGGAGGATATCAGACTGCATAACGGTATTATCGCCAATCCCAACTGCTCTACCATTCAAATGGTCGTGGCTTTATATCCGCTGCACAAGGTCAACCCCATCAAGCGTATCGTGGTCGATACCTATCAGTCGGTGGGAGGCACCGGTATCGCCGCTATCGAAGAATTGAGAACACAGGCCCGGCAGGTGCTGGAAGGTCAGGCCACCATTCCGCATGTCTACCCGCACCAGATAGCCTTCAACGTCCTGCCGGAGATAGACGTCTTTCTGGACAACGGGTATACCAGGGAAGAATGGAAGATGCTGGAAGAGACCAGGAAGATAATGCACGCCGATAATATCGCCGTGTCAGCTACCTGCGCGCGCGTGCCGGTAATGGTGGGGCACAGCGAGGCAGTCCACGTGGAGTTCTCCCGCCCGATGGAGGTGGATGAAGCTCAGAGGATTCTCTCGCGGGCTCCGGGAGTGAGAGTGCTGGATGACACGGCCATCAGCCTGTATCCGCAGCCGTGGTCGGCGGCCGGGACCGACGAGACCTTCGTCGGCCGTATCAGGAAGGATGCCTCGCATCCCAACGGCCTGGCTATGTGGATTGTCGCTGATAATTTGCGCAAGGGAGCGGCCCTCAATACCATACAGATTGCCGAAGAAATGATAAAACGTGACTGGGTAAAACCGGAAGGAGGCCAGTAACAATGAAGAAACTGGGACGGTTCTTAACAGCCATGGTAACCCCGTTCAAGGAGAACGGGGAAGTCGACTTCGAACAGGCCAAGAAGCTGGCGTTAGCTTTGCTCGATTCGGGTAGCGACGGACTGGTGGTGGCCGCCACTACCGGGGAAGCGCCGACGCTTTCCTGGGAGGAAGAACTGCGCCTGTTTACCGAGGTGAAATCGGTGGCGGGTGATAGGGGGACTGTTGTTGCCTATACCGGCAGCAACAGCACTACCGAGGCTGTGGAAGCCACCAGGGGCGCGGAGGAAATAGGCGTGGATGCCTGCCTTTCGGTGGTGCCTTATTATAACAAGCCTACCCAAGAAGGCATTTATCAGCACTTCAAGACCATCGCGGAAAGTACCAGCCTGCCCATAATCATGTACAACATACCGGGGCGCGTGATTGTCAATATGACGGCGGATACCATTGTCCGGTTGAGCCGGATAGATAATATCATCGGGGTCAAGGAAGCCAACGGCGATATGGCCCATGTCGCTCAGGTAATCAGTAATGCCGCCGAAGGCTTCTGCGTCTGGAGCGGTAATGATAACGATACCTTTCTCATCATGACTCTCGGCGGCTACGGCGTCATCGGCGTGGTCACCCATCTCGTCGGCAAGCAGGTCAGGAAGATGATGGAATACGTTCTGGATAATAATGTTAAAGAGGCAGCGGTTATACACCGTCACCTGGTGCCGCTGGTGAACTCGCTCTTTATCCAGCCCAACCCCGGCCCCGTAAAGTATGCCCTCAACCACGTCGGTATGCGGGTGGGCGCGCCGCGTTTGCCCCTCCTCCCCCCCGACGAAAAAACGGCGGCTGCCATTGTGGAGACCTTAAAGAACTACGAGATGGATATTAAGGCATAATCAGGCTTGTCAGGAAGAATCGGGGGGGCGATAGCCCCCCTCTTCCTTTATCTCTCCCTTTGAGATATCTTTTCCCACCCAAACCACCCTCGCATCATCGACTGCTTATCCCGAAAAAAAATACCCCTCTCCCTTGATGGGAGAGGGCAGGGTGAGGGTGATATTTATCCTCAAATATTAAAGGTATAATCTGAACCCATGCGCCGATGCCTCGAACCCCAGCGACTCGTAGAATTCGTGGGACTGCTCGCGCCGCTTGTCGCTGGTTAACATAATCTTATAGCAGTCGGCCTCTTTAGCCCGCGCTATCACGTACTCCATCAGCAACCTGCCGATGCCTCGCCGCCTTGCCTTCTCATCCACCACCACGTATTCCACCACGGCAAAAGGAGAGACGCCGTGGGCAATCCCCGGCAGTATCGCCAGGACTAATGTCCCCAGGATTTCGCCGTCCTCCTCGGCTACCAGCAGACTGTAGCCAGGCAACGCGACCATTTCGTTAAAGATGCGCAGGTATTCTTCCGCGGTTGGGGAGGCTACGCCTTCAGGCGGGGGACTGAAGGCAAGCTGGCGGTAAAGTTCCAGTATGCGGGGTATATCCGGCTCGGTCGCCTGTCTGACTGTTGCCATGATTCGTTAGAAAATCGACTTCCTGACGATGGTCTGTTCTCGTCTCTGCCCTATCGAAATAAAGCTCGCCTGACAGCCGATGAGTTCCTCCAGTCTCTTGACATACCGCTGTGCCTTGGTCGGCAATTCCGAAAAAATACGCACACCGTCGGTAGGCTTTTCCCAGCCCGTCACTTCTTCATAGACCGGCTGGCACTTCCCCAGGATAGCGGCGCTGGCCGGGAAGCTTTCGATTGTCTCCCCCTCGATCTTATAGCCGGTGCATATCTTAAGTCGCGGCATTTTATCCAGGACGTCCAGGCGCGTGATAGCGATACTGGTGAAGCCGTTGACGCGCTTGCTCAAGCGGGCTGCCACGGCATCGAACCATCCGCAGCGGCGGGGCCGGCGGGTAACGGTGCCGTATTCCTGACCGTATTCACGTATGGCGTCACCCGTTTCATCGTGGAGCTCCGTAGGCATCGGGCCTGCGCCGACCCTGGTTTGAAAGGCTTTAAACACGCCCAGGATATGTGTCAACTGGTTGGGGCCGAGTCCCGACCCCGAACAGGCGCTGCCGGCCATCGGTGATGATGACGTCGCATAAGGATATGTGCCGAAATCAGGGTCGAGCAGGGTCCCCTGGGCGCCTTCGAGGATAATGGGTTCGTTACGCTCCAGCGCCGCAGCCAGCATGGCGGTCGTATCACAGATAAGCGGGGAGAGTCTGTCGGCGTATTCGCAGTACTGACTGTATATCTCGTCGAATGATAGCGGTTCTTTCCTGAATACTTTCGTAATAATTTTATTTTTATATTCCAGCGCCAGGGTTAGCCTCTCCCGCAGTACCTCCTTGTCCAGCAAGTCGCCCGTCCTGATGCCGGTTCTCGCCATTTTATCGACATAGGCGGGGCCGATGCCCTTACGTGTGGTGCCGATGGCATTATTGCCCAGCGAGTCCTCTTCCATGCCCTCGATGGCGATGTGGTAAGGCATAATCAGATGAGTCCGGTCGCTGATATAAAGTCGGGAAGTATCCACTTTACGCGAGTTCAGCTCTTCCAGCTCGCTAAGAAGCACGGCGGGATTAAGCACGACGCCGTTGCCTATTACGGACGTTGTGTCCGGGTAAAAAATCCCTGACGGCGTAAGGCGTAATTTGAATTCGCCGAAAGGATTAACGACCGTATGACCGGCATTATCACCTCCGGAAAAACGCACCACATACTTGGCTTTCTCCGCCAGCATGTCGACTATTTTCCCTTTACCTTCATCTCCCCATTGAGCTCCGATTACAGCAGCGACTGGCATAGTCTCCTCCGTTCCGCAAAAAAATCCAGCGTAAATTCTACTACTAAAATTTTTTAATGTCTATACTTCTTACATCTGCCTTATAAAAATATTCGGTAATCATTTTCTTGTCTGCCGCCAGGCATAAATCAGCCTCTGCCCCGCCGTGAAGTAGCTGAAGAACGTGATAACGGACAGGGCAATTAACAGCGCATAGTCGAACCCGCTTAGCAGCAGTCCCAGCGCCAGCACGATAACCCTCTCCGGTCGGGTAAACAGACCCGCCCTGCATTCGATGCCCAGCCCCTCCATCCTGGCGCGGATATAGCTCACCATCAGCGAGCCCAGCAGGGCAAAGCCCACCAGCAGGCTTTCGGCTACCTCCCCGCCCCGCGCGAACACCGCCAGCAGGCCCAGCAGCAGGACGGCCTCGGAAAGCCGGTCGAGCGTGGAATCGAGTATCCCGCCGAAGCGCGTTACCCGGTTCGTCACGCGCGCCAATGCCCCGTCCAGCATATCGAAAAAGCCGGCCACGAGCACGACGATACCGGCGGCTAAAAGGTGTTCGGTAACAATGAGCGCCGCGGCGCCGACGGTTATGCAGAATCCGAGCCAGGTTACCGCGTCAGGAGTTAGCGGTGTTCTGGCCAGGAGATTGGCAATCGGTTGCGTGACGCAGTTGGATATGTTTTTACGGGTTTTCTCCAGTTTTGGCATTGTTCAGTGCTTTCCTGAAGCCGCGCCGGTCCGCGGGGTGTTTGCTCCCGGTGTCTCTTCCGCCAGCTTTATCCTGTCGAGTGTTTTAACGTAGAAGTCCAGCAGTTTCGTGGCGATTAGTGACCAATCGTATTGCAGCGCCTTGGTCTTTCCCCTGGCACCCATCTGGTGGCGGAGTTGCCTGTCCTTGGTCAGCTTGAGGATGGCTTCCGCCAGTTTCTCCACGTTCCTGGGTGGGACGGCAAGTCCCTCGGCGCCGTCGGTAAGGATGCTGGAATAGCCATCGATATTGGAAGCAATAACGGGTTTGCCGACGGCCATTGCTTCCAGCAGGACAATGCCTTGGCTCTCCCGCCCCGTTGCCGGAAAACAGACGATGTCCGCGGTCTTGTAATATCTTGGTAAATCGCTGTAGGTAGAGTATCCGGTAAAATTCACCTCCGGTATCCCGTGCCGTCGGATACGCTTTTCATACTTCTTGCGGAGCCTTATTCCCGGCCCCACCTGGATAAGGCGGCAATCGGGGATTTCCGACCTGATAAGTCGATAGGCTTCCAGCAGGTAATCGAACCCCTTCCGCTTTTCGAGCCGTCCCACAAAGAGAATATTTGTTTTCCCGTCGCTAAATTTGTCCAGGGGCGTTCCTCCGTTACTGAAATGGTGAGTATCGACCCCATTGGGGATGATAGTGTAATCTGACGGGAAGTAGGTATTTACATAATCCAGCGCTATCTGGGAAACGGCGATGCGGCCGTCGAGCTTGCGGAACCACCGGTCGAGGTACCACTTCATAACCGGCGAGAACATCGTGTACCAAGGTTTGCCCCCGGAAGCATGAAAAGTGCCCACCATCGGCGCGCGTTTCAATCTCAAGACGGTGGTGCATAGCGTCGGCATCAGGGGCTCGTGGAGATGGCAGATATCGAACTTCTCCCGCTTGAACACCTCGTTTATCTGCGATTCCAGTCTCACGGATACGGTAACCCGTGCGATTGACCCGCTGACCGGAACCGGGCGGGGTGTGCCGATGCGTATGAACCGGTCACCCAGGGTGTACACCGCTTTTGAGGCCGGAGCGATAATCTTGACGTCGTGGCCCAGACGGGTAAACTGCTGTTCCAGGCAGGAGATATGACTGACCACACCACCAGGGGAAGCGAAGTCATAAGGTGATACCAAGGCTATCTTCATAGGTAGCTACTTGGTAGCCTCCTGCTTTTGTGGTGGCTTGGCCGTGGCATCGGGCTGTGCCGTGGCTTTGATATAATCTTCCACCATCTTGCGGGCTTCGTCGTCGGTGTACTGGATCGGCGGCGATTTCATGAAGTAGGCCGATGGCGCTGATAGTTCTCCTTTAAGTCCGTTATCCAGGGCCAGCTTGCAGCACCTGACGGCATCGATGACCACTCCGGCGGAGTTGGGGCTGTCCCAGACCTCCATCTTCATGTCGATTGTCAGCGGAACGTCGCCGAAGGTGCGCCCCTCCATCTTGATATGACAGTACTTGCGGTCTTTCAGCCAGGGTACGTAATCGCTCGGGCCCACGTGTATGTCGTCGGGGTCCATTACGTAATCCAGCTGCGAAGTAACAGAGTTAGTCTTGGATATCTTCTTGGATTCCAGTCGTTCCCGTTCCAGCATATTCATGAAATCGGTATTACCGCCGAAGTTGAGCTGGTAGGTGTGCTCCAGCTTGACGCCTCTGTCACGGAAAAGCCGCGCCAGCAGGCGGTGGGTAATGGTGGCGCCGACCTGCGACTTTATATCGTCGCCGATGATAGGCAGACCCCGGTCGGCGAAGCGTTTCTGCCAGTATTTTTGACTGGCGATAAATACCGGGATGCAGTTGACCAACCCGCAGCCGGCGGTCAGCACCTGCTCGATATACCACTTGGTGGCTTCCTCGCTGCCCACGGGCAGGTAGTTGATAACGACGTCGGTCTTGGTCTCTTTCAGGATGCCGACGATATCCGCCGTCGGCCCCGGTGCTTTCTGAATTATCTGCGAGAGGTACTTGCCCAGGCCGTCGTGGGTCATACCTTTTTCGACTTTTACGCCCAGGGGAGGCACCTTGCAGAACTCGAAAGTATTGTTCGGCTTGGTGTAGATTGCCTCTGACAGATCCTTGCCGACCTTGTTTTTGTCGACGTCGAAGGCGGCCACGAAGTTAATATCGCTGATATGGTAGCCGCCCAGGTTGACATGCATCAGCCCCGGCACGAACTCGCCTTCCTTGGCGTTCTGATAGTAATGAACGCCTTGTATGAGTGATGAGGCACAGTTCCCTGCACCGATTATCGCCACGTTTATTTTTCCCATGTTAAGATATCCTCCCCTTTATAACGAGATGATGCTGTAGAGTCTAATGAAATGTCTGGTTTCTGTCAAGCACCGATTTGAACTATACTCCCTTTAGGCACGGGCTGTCAAGACTTGGGTATAGCTCATCGGCATTTATTTGCCATTCTATGTGAGCGCTGCGTCAGTGTGTTAAACGAGCACCTTCTTAGGCTGCCAGATTCCTTTATCCGGTACGTACCGCAGAATCCCCAGGAAGCGCCCGTCCGCGGAATAAGCGCGGCAGTATTTCTGATGGGGACTGCTTTTGCTGTCCTGCTCAAGGGCTAACGGACTTCCGTTCTTGATGGCTTCCTCGCCGACATCATCCACGACCACCGCGTCATAGTCCTGCAGCACGGTATCCACGGGATAGACGAAGTGCTCCCAGTACCCGTGGCGGGAGGCCTCCTCCAGTTGCGCTAGCGAAACGGCGTCCTTGATATCGAAGATGCCGCACCGCGTGCGTACCAGGCTCTTGAGGTGGGCCCCGCAGCCCAGCGCCTGCCCCAGGTCGTTAGCCAGCGACCGTATATACGTGCCCTTGCTGCATTCCACCTCTACGGTGGCTGACGGCGGTTGCCAGTCGAGTAGTTCCAGGCGGTGAATCGTCACCGTACGGCTCTTCCGCTCTATTTCGATTCCGGCCCGCGCCAGCTTATAGAGCGGCTGCCCCCGGTGCTTTACCGCGCTGTACATCGGCGGGGTCTGCCGGATGGGACCGCGGAACGCTTCGAGGGCGGACTCTACTTCAGCACGGTCGATGCCGGAGGCGTCTCCCCTCCGGGTAATTTTACCGCTGGCGTCATATGTATCTGTCGATACACCGAGTTCTATTTCGGCGCGGTACGTCTTGGTGGCATCCATGAGAAATTCGACGATGCGTGTCCCCCGCCCTAGGCAGACCGGCAGGACTCCTGTGGCGTCCGGGTCCAGCGTTCCGGAATGGCCGGCTCGCCGCTCGCCGCTCAAACGTTTCACCGCGGCTACCACGCCGAAAGAGGTCTTTCCTGGGGGTTTATTGATATTAAGAATGCCGTCCAAGGTTAGTCCTTATATTCCTCGCTGGCCTGGTCGATGAGGCGCAGTATACGGTCGCCGTGCTCGATGGAGTTGTCCCAGTGAAAGCTCAACTCCGGGGTGCGCCGCAGGTTTGCTTTCTTGGCAAGCTCGGAGCGCAGGAAACCGGATGCGGTGTTAAGAACTCCCAGTATTTTGTCTTCCTGTTGCTGACCGCCGATGCTGCTGACGAAGACCTTGGCATATTTGAGGTCGGACGAGGTATCGACCTCGGTTACGGCGACGAATTCGTCGAGTCGGGGGTCTCTAAGCTGGTGCTGGATTAATTCGCTGATTTCCCGCCGAATGAGGGTATTTACCCGTTCGATGTGATGCGCCATAAGCCGAAGTCCGGTTACCCGTCGCTACCCGGATTTTTCCATTCTATAAAATTCCAGCGTGTCGCCGACCTCGAAATCGTTGAAGTCCTTGATGCCCACGCCGCACTCGTAGCCGGCGGCCACTTCTTTCGCGTCGTCCTTAAAGCGTTTCAGGCTGGTCACTGTTGAATCGGCCAGTACTTCCTTGCCCCGGTGTACCCTGACTGACGCATTACGGATTATCTTGCCGTCGGTGACATATAAGCCGGCTGCCTTGGCGCCCTTACCGGCCGGGAAGACCGCCCTTACCTCGGCGCGCCCGTCGGTAACCTCGACGTAGGTAGGCTCGAGCATGCCCTTCAGCGCTTTGGTTATATCGTCGGCCAGATTGTATATCACGCTGTAGTGTCGGACGTCCACGCCGCTGGTGGATGCCAGCTTGCGGGCCCCTTCCGTGGCGTTCACATTGAAGCCGATGATAAGTCCGTTGGAAGCCGAAGCCAGCATAACGTCGCTCTCGGTAACATTGCCGGTGCCGCTGTGGATAAGTCTGACCTTTACTTCATCCGTGCCCAGCTGTTCCAGGGAGTTCCTGATAGGTTCGATGCTGCCCTGGACATCCGTCTTGAGGATGACGTTGAGTTCTTTTACTGTACCGGCGCTTATCTGGTCGTACAGCGTGTTGAGGTTAATCGATGCTCCTGCCTTGGAAGCCTTTTTCTCCGCTTCCGCCTTGTTCCTGGCCAGCAAAGCCTGTGCGTGGCGCTCGTCGGCTACTGCCGTTAAGGTGTCTCCGACCTGCGCTACGTCGGCCAGCCCCAGGACTTCGGCGGGGATGGATGGTTCTGCCTTCTTTATCCGCTTGCCTATGTAGTTGAACATGGACCTTACTCTGCCCCACGTATTACCGACGACTACCGTATCGCCTTCTTTTAATGTCCCCGTTTGTATAAGTATAGTTGCCAGCGGCCCGCGGTTCTTGTCCATCTTGGCTTCGATAACCACACCGCCGGCGGCATGGTTCGGGTTGGCCTTCAGTTCCTCCATTTCCGCCACCAGCAGGACGCTTTCCAGTAGCTCTTTGATGCCCTTCTTCTCTTTGGCGGATATCTCCACGCACACGATATTGCCGCCCCACTCCTCGATAACCAGCCCGGCTTCGGTCAGCTGCTGTTTCACCAGGTTAGGGTTGGCGTTATCTTTGTCGATTTTATTAATCGCCACGACTATCGGCACTTCGGCGGCTTGAGCATGATTTATCGCCTCGATGGTCTGTGGCATGACGCCGTCGTCGGCGGCGACCACCAGGATGGTTATATCGGTGATATTGGCTCCGTGAGCCCGCATGGCCGTAAAGGCTTCATGACCCGGCGTATCCAGGAACGTAATTTTATGACCGTCTATCGTTGCCTGGTAAGCGCCGATGTGCTGGGTAATGCCTCCCGCCTCCTGGTCCACTACGTTGGTCTGCCTGATGGCATCGAGTAATTTGGTCTTGCCGTGGTCGACATGCCCCATAACCGTCACTATCGGCGGGCGTGGTTGCAGGTTCTTGGCATCTTTACCATAGCTCTTCTTGAGCTTCTTGCTCTCCTCTGCGGCGGAGGCCATCTGCTGGTCTTTCAATGGCCTAAGTCGCGCTTTGAAGCCGAAACCCGTCACGATGGCGGCGGCCATATCGTAGTCTATTATCTGGTTGATGTTGGCCATGATGCCGTTGCGCATCAACTGCTTGATAACGAGGATAGAATCGACCTGCAGCATATTGGCCAGCTGCCTGACGCCTATGGAGCGCGGGATATCGATTATAGGGACCTTCGTAGCGGCGGATTTTTTCTCGGTTTTTTCCGCCGCCGGTCTGCCTGTTTTTTCTTGTTTACTGGCTCTTGGCACCGGTTAACTCCTTCAGCAGGTCTTTTCCGCTTTTGATAAGCTGTTCCCTTTTATCCTTGGAAAGGCTGCTCCTTAAAGTGTGTTCCAGCTGCTTGTTATTCAAAGCCTTTTCCCAGCAATCAGGGTCCGGGCAGATATAAGCGCCCCGCCCCTCCTTTTTCCCGGCCGTATCTATTTCAATACCCCCCCCGCGTGTGCGCACCAGGCGGATCATCTCCCTCTTGGCTTTTATCTGGCGACAGCCCAGGCAGGTTCGCCAGGGTGCCGGCTTTGTTGAAACGGCTTGAGTTCTAGAAATTATCCTCATCCTCCTCCATGATTTCAAAATCGCGGCGCCCTTTCCTGACTTTTACGCCGTCCTCGCTGGTATCCTTGGTAAAGCCGCCCTTCTTTTTCTTTTTTGTCTTACCTGTTTTGGCGGTGGGCTTGGTTCTTCTGGGCACCATGATATCTTCGGCGAACCGTAGCTGCGGTTTTTCCTCGTCTTCCTGTTTGAGGGCGATTGGGGGCGCCAGGACCACCTCTTCCTCTGCCGGTTCTTCTTTGGCCGCCTCTTCCTCGGCTTCCTCTGCCGCGGGTTCCTCGGCAATTGTCGCTTCGTCCGGGATGGTCAGCTCCGCCAGCAGGTCTTCGGCGACTGCCTCCTCCGCTACGGCTTCGATTGCTTCCCCTTCTTCCGCTTCGGCTGTTTCTGCTACCGCTGCCTCGGGTGCCGCCGCGGCGGCTTCAGCCTTCTCGGCTTCGGCCATGGAAACGCTCTTGATATCTATGCGCCACCCGGAAAGCTTGGCGGCGAGACGGGCGTTTTGCCCTTCCTTGCCGATGGCCAGGGACAGTTGCTTATCCGGGACGATAACGGTGGCGGACTTCTCACCTTCGTTAAGTCCTACGCTGATGATATGCGCCGGGCTCAAGGCGTTGGCAATAAAGGTGGACGGGTCCGGGTTCCACTGCACTACGTCTATTTTTTCACCGTTCAACTCGCTGACGATGTTCTGTATCCTGATGCCGCGCAGTCCGACGCAGCAGCCCACCGGGTCGATGCCTTCCTGCTTGGCGGCTACGGCTATCTTGCTTCTAAAACCAGCTTCGCGGGCGATGGACTTTATCTCCACCGTTCCGTTATATACTTCCGGGACCTCCAGCTCGAAAAGACGGCGCAGTAGTTCCGGATGAGAACGTGACACGATTACTTTAGGGCCCTTGCTGGTACGGGCTACCTGTAAAAGGACTACCTTGAGGCGCTGGCCGATACGGTATCGCTCGGTGCGCACCTGCTCGGGCGCTGGCAGTATGGCCTCGGTCCTGCCCAGGTCGATGTTCACCTGTCCCATTTCAAAGCGCTGGACTACCCCGCTGACAACCTCCCCCTCTTTATCGGCGTACTCTTCAAAGATGGCGCTGTGCTCCGCTTCATGGAGGCGCTGCAGTATGACCTGCTTGGCGGTTTGCGCCGCGATACGTCCGGCATTAGCCGGCGTTGACTCGACCATGATAGCCTCGCCGAGCTCGG